>NZ_JBWBYV010000017.1:0-106265 GCF_056174685.1 Janthinobacterium sp. BHSEK | reverse complement strand
AGCGCCAGGCCGATCTCGCAACAGGTTTCGAACCTGTTCGCTCTACCGTCCCCATGAGTAGCGGGCTAGCACCCAACCCGCCGTCCTGCGACGGCTTGCCTGGCACAGGACGGCATACTGCACAATGTTTTTTTCAGCGTCATTTACCACTGTGCACATTGCCAACCGCACGTTTGCCAAGGCGGCGCGCCAGGATCAGCAGCAATCCTGCCATGAGCATTCCATACGTTCCCGGCTCCGGCACGGCACTGATGGCAAATACCTGGATGGCGCCGAAGGTCACATCGTTGCCATGCCAGGTAGAACCGTCTAGCAAGCTGACACCGGTCGATGGCTGGCCCAGATAATTATAGGTATAGAGAAAGGAACTGCCGCCATGCGTGAGGTCCTGCGGCACATACAAATCGTGGCCATAGCCAAACGTGGGTCCATAATTGGCCTGATTGTAGGTCTGGTCCTTGCCGATTCCATCGCCATTGAAATACTGCTTCAGTTGCGGCAGCATGAAGCCGGCCGTCAGATTGAACAGGAAGGCCGTGCGCTGGCTGTCATCCATGGTGACATGCATGCCATCGCTGGAACTCCAGCTTTGCGGATTATAGCCGCCCACCAGCCACGTCTTGCCCGATGAATTCGTGGCTTCCATGACGGAAAAGGTGCGCCCCTTGCCATCGGAAGCCTTGTGAAAATCGAGCGAAGTATCACCCGTTGCCTTGCTATAGATGTTCGTCAGTGCCAGATGGCCTTCGCCGAGCCAGGTTTCCAGCTGCGCCTGATAGCCGGGAGAGAGTAGCGAAGTACCGGGTCCCGCCTGCGCGCCCAGGGAAAAACCCATACCGGCCAAGGCCAGCACCACACTTCTCACCACTCTAAAATTATTGCGCATCTTCTACCTCGACTGTCAGTATTTAAAACCGGCGCATGCTCCGGTTGCCAAATATAACACGATAGATGATATTTTTATATTTATTATTTAGATACCAATACGCAATATTTCATAGCAGAAATTCAGCCAGGCAACACCGCCGTCACCTCGATCTCCACCCTCGCCCTATCCTCGATCAATCCCGCTACCTGCACGGCCGTCATGGCTGGAAAATGCTTGCCGATGATTTCCCTGTAGGCAACGCCAATGTGTGGATATGCCGCCACATATTCCTTCTTGTCCAGTACATACCAGTTCATGCGCACGATGTGCTCGGGCAAGGCGCCCGCCTCGGCCAGCACGGCGACGACGTTCTGCAGCGCCTGGCGCACCTGTCCCGCGAAGTCGTCCGTATGAAATTGCCCCTGCGCATCCCAGCCGATCATGCCGCTGACATACACCGTGCGTCCGCTGGCGGCAACGCCGTTCGCATAGCCGCGCGGCCTGGCCCATCCTGGTGGTTGCAGCACTTGCATTGTGTTTTCCTCGTTGTCCATGGGGTTCATGCGCTGGCCGCCTCGCGCAGCAGTTCGCGCGCGATGATCAGTTGCTGTACTTCGCTGGCGCCCTCGTAGATGCGCAAGGCGCGGATTTCGCGGTACAGGCGCTCGACCGGATGTCCGCTGACGACGCCCATGCCGCCGAACAGCTGCACGGCCGCGTCGATCACCTGCTGCGCCGTCTCGGTGGCCGTCAGCTTGGCCATGGCCGCTTCCTTCGTCACCTTGCGGCCCTGGTCGCGCTGCCAGGCGGCGCGGTAGGTCAGCAGCGCGGCCGCGTCGATGCCGGTGGCCATCTGCGCCAATTTTGCCTGCGTCAGCTGGAAGTCCGCCAGGGTCTGGCCGAACATCTGGCGCTTTGTCGCGTGGCGCAGCGCCTCGTCAAACGCGCGCCGCGCAAAGCCCAGCGCGGCCGCGGCCACCGAGGTGCGGAACACGTCCAGTGTCGCCATCGCCACCTTGAAGCCCTGCCCCGCCTCGCCCAGGCGCTGCGACACGGGCACGCGGCAATGATTGAAACGCAGGCGCGCCAGCGGATGCGGGGCGATGACGGCGATGCGCTCGGCGATTTCCAGCCCGGGATTGTCGGCATCGACGATGAAGGCGCTGATGCCGCGCGCGCCCGGCGCCTCGCCCGTACGGGCAAAGACGACGTAGAAGTCGGCGATGCCGCCGTTCGAGATCCACGTCTTTTCGCCGTCGAGCACATAGTCGTCGCCGTCGCGGCGCGCCGCGCACGCCATGGCCGCCACGTCAGAGCCCGCCTGCGGCTCGGACAGGGCAAAGGCGGCGATGCGCTTGCCGCTGGCCACGTCCGGCAAATAGCGCGCCTTGTTCCCGGCGCTGCCGAACAGGCCGATGGCGCCCGAGCCGAGTCCCTGCATGGCAAAAGCGAAATCGGCCAGGCCGTCGTGGCGCGCCAGGGTTTCGCGCATCAGGCAAATGGCGCGCGTATCGATCTTGCCATCGGTACCGGTGGCGTATGCCAGCCAGCCCCCCTGCCCCAGTTGCGCCACCCGCGCGCGGCAAGCCGCGTCGACATCGGCGCCATGCTCGTCGCCAAGGTGCTGCGCCGCCCAAGCATCGAGGTGCCGCTCAAGTTCGGCATGGCGCGCTTCGAAAAAAGGCCATTCCAGGTAAGTGGTGTCGCGTGTATTTTGCATCTCAATCGCCCTCGAACTGCGGTTTTTCCTTCGCCACGAAGGCGTGATAGGCGCGGTGAAAATCGTTGGTGGCCATGCAGATGGCCTGCGCCTGCGCTTCCGCCTCGATGGCTTCGTCGACGCCCATGTTCCATTCCTGCTGCAGCATTTTTTTCGTCATGCCGTGCGCGAAGGTGGGGCCGCTGGCCAGGCCGGCGGCGAACAGCTGCGCCGCCTCGGCCAGCTCCTCCGGCTCGACCAGGCGGTTGAGCCAGCCCCAGCGCTCGCCCTCGGCTCCAGCCAGGGAGCGCCCCGTGTACAGCAGTTCGGCGGCGCGGCCCTGGCCGATCACGCGCGGCAGCAAGGCGCATGCTCCCATGTCGCAACCGGCCAGGCCCACCCGCGTAAACAAAAAGGCCGTCTTGCTGCGCGCCGTGCCGATGCGGATATCGGAAGCCAGCGCCAGCATGGCGCCGGCGCCCGCGCAAATGCCGTCGATGGCGGCGATGATGGGTTGCGGACAGGCGCGCATGGCCTTCACCACGTCGCCCGTCATGCGGGTAAACGCCAGCAGGCCGGGCATGTCGAGTTGCGTCAGCGGGCCGATGATGTCGTGCACGTCGCCGCCCGAGCAGAAATTGCCGCCGCTGCCCGTGATGACCACGGCCTTGACGTCGTCCGCATGCGCCAGCGCGCGGAACAGCTCGCGCAGCTCCGCATACGAATCGAAGGTGAGCGGATTCTTGCGCTCGGGCCGGTGCAGGGTCAAGGTGGCGACGCCTGCGTCGACGGCAAACAGGAAATGCCGCGCGGCGTAGCCGGCCAGGCTGGCGCGGTTGCCTGGCAGGTCTTGCGGCTGGCCGGGTAGATGGCGCATGCTCAGTCCTTTATTGAGGTGTTATTCAGCTGCTGCTTCATGTGCGACAGCAGGTCGATCAATTGGTTTTTGTCGTCCGGCGTCACGCCGTGCAGCAGTTCGGCGATCCAGCCCTCATGCACGCGCGCCATCTCGTCGAAGGCGCGCCGGCCGGCCGGCGTCAGCTTGACGCTGTACGAGCGGCGGTCTTTCGGGTCGACCACGCGCGCCACCAATTTTTCCTGCTCCAGCTGGTCGGTGATGCCCGTGATATTGCCGCCCGTGACCATCATGCGCCTGGACAGCTCGCCCATGCGCAAACCATCGGGAAAGCGTTCGAGCTGCGCCATCAAGTCGAAGCGGGGCAAGGTGATGCCGAAGGTGGCGCGCAAGCGCGTGCGCACCTCGTTCTCGATTTTCACCGTGCACGAGAGCATGCGCAGCCACAGCTTGAGCGACTGGTGGTGGTCCTGCGTCAGCCGGCTGGCCAGGTCCAGCACGGGTTCTGCCTGCTGGAGGTCGCGTTGATTATCCATTTTATCCATTGTCTACATGACTTCGCCGCCGGCGACGGCGATCGATTGTCCATTCATGGCGGCCGACGCGGGCAGGCATAGCCACGCCACCGCATCGGCCACTTCGCGCGGCTGCACCAGCCGCTGCTGCGGATTGGCAGCGGCCAGTTCCGCGCGCGCCGCGTCTTCGCCGCGCCCCGTCTTGCGCACGATGTTCTGCACGGCCTGCGCCACCATGTCCGTTTCCGTGTAGCCGGGGCAGACGGCGTTGACGGTGACGCCGCGCGGCGCCGCTTCCAGCGCCAGTGCGCGCGTCAGGCCGATCACGCCATGCTTGGCGGCGACATAGGCGCTGACGTAACGATAGCCTTTCAAGCCCGCCGTCGACGCCACGTTGACGATGCGCCCGCAGCCCGCGTCCAGCATGGCCGGCATGGCCGCCTGGCAGCAGTGGAACACGCCCGTCAGGTTCACGGCCAGCATCTGCTGCCAGATGGCGGCATCCGTCTTGCCGAAAGGCGCCGCATGCGCCTGGCCCGCGTTATTGATCAATATATCGATGCGGCCGAAATGCGCGGCGGCCTGCGCGAAGCCCGCCTGCACGGATGCTTCCACGGCCACGTCGAGCACACAGATGGCCACCCGACCCGCATGGCCCGCCTCTTCCAGCTGCATGCGCGCGCGCGCCAGCCGCGCGCCATCGCGCCCGGCCAGGGTGACCCTGGCGCCCGCGTCCAGCAAGGCGCCCGCGCAGGCCAGGCCGATGCCGCTGCCGGCGCCCGTCACCAGCGCATGCTTTCCTGATAATGCGTCCATCAATGCTTCCTTGCTCATGTCATCCTTCCAGCAGCCGCGCGGCCACCTGTTGCGGGGTGAGGCCCGTGTTGGCGGCGGCCAGCTGGCGCTCGCGCTGCAGATTGCGTTCCAGCTGCTGCTGGCCCGGCCGGTACTGTTTCGGCCAGGCTGCGCCTTTCCCAGCGCCTGCGCCGCTGTAGCCGATGCGCGCCATTTCCGTCAGGGTCCAGGCCGGGTTGGCCAGGTGCGGGCGGCCCACGGCGCACAGGTCGGCGCGCCCGGCGGCGATGATGCTGTTGGCGTGATCCGCTTCAAAGATCGAGCCGACGGCCATGCTGGCGATGCCTGCCTCGTTGCGCACGCGGTCGGCGAACGGCGCCTGGAACATGCGCCCGTAGACCGGCTGTTCGAGCTTGCTGACCTGGCCCGAGGAACAGTCGATCAGGTCGGCGCCCGCCTGCTTGAACAGGCGCGCGATGACGACCGCATCGTCTGGCGTGATGCCGCCTTCGACCCAGTCGTGGGCCGAGATGCGCACGCTCATCGGTTTATCCTGCGGCCAGGCCGCGCGCATGGCGCGGAACACGCGCAGCGGATAGCGGCAGCGGTTTTCCAGGCTGCCGCCATACTCGTCCGTGCGGCGGTTGGTCAGCGGCGAAATAAAACTCGACAGCAGATAGCCGTGCGCGCAATGCAGTTCCAGCCAGTCGAAACCGGCGACGGCGGCGGCCAGGGTGGCGCGCACGAAGTCGTGCTCGATGCGCGCCAGGTCGTTTTCCGTGGCCGCCCGCGCCGTTTGCGACACGCCGGCCAGATACTGCTGCTCCGAGGCCGAGGTCAAAGGCCAGTTGCCATCCTTGAGCGGCAGGTCGATGCCGTCCCACATGGGCCGCGTCGAGCCTTTCGCCCCCGCGTGGCCCAGCTGCAGGGCGATCTTCGCATCGCTGTTCGCGTGCACGAAATCGACGATGCGCCGCCAGGCCTGCGTGTGCGCCTCGCTGTACATGCCGGGGCAGGCGGGCGTGATGCGCGCGTCGGCCGACACGCACGTCATCTCGGCAAACACGAGGCCGGCGCCGCCCATGGCGCGCGCGCCCAGGTGCATCAGATGGTAGTCGCCCGCCACGCCGTCGACGGCGCTGTACTGCGCCATCGGCGAGACGGCGATGCGGTTTTTCAGCAGCATGCCGCGCAGCCGGAACGGCGTGAGCATGGGCGGCAAGGCCTGATCCGGCAAAGGTTCTTGCGGAAATACAACGCCGGCCTGCTCGCCGGCGCGCCGCGCCAGCCACAGTTCATAGCCGGCCACGTAGGCGGGATCGCGCAGGCGCAGGTTTTCATGCGAGATGCGCTGGCTGCGCGTGAGCATCGAATAGGCGAACTGCGGCGCTTCCATGGCGCTGTAGCGCTCGACATTTTCAAACCACTCCATGGAATTGCGCGCCGCGCTCTGGATCTTCAGCACCTCGATGGCGCGCAGCTGCTGGTAGGCGGCCAGCGCAGCGTCGCTATCCCCATGCAGGCCGAAGCAGCGCGCCAGCTCGATGGCGTCTTCCAGCGCCAGCTTGGTGCCCGAGCCGATCGAGTAATGCGCCGTGTGGGCCGCGTCGCCCATCAGCACGACGGGCACGCCGTCCTGCCGGTGCACCCATTGCCGGCAGACGATGCGCGGGAAGGTGATCCACTGCGCCGAGCCGCGCAAGTGCGGCGAATTGCTCAGCAACTCATGGCCGTCGAGTTCCTCGGCGAACAGGGCTGCGCAAAAGGCGATGCCCTCTTCCTGGCTCATGCTATCGAGCCCCGCGGCGCGCCACACGTATTCGGGCGTTTCAACGATGAAGGTCGACGTCTCGCCATCGTATTGATAGATATGCGCCTGGAACCAGCCGAATTCCGTCTGGCGGAAGGCAAACGTGAACGCCTCGAATTTCTTGCGCGTGCCCAGCCAGACGAAGCGGCAATGGCGCTGGTCGATCTCGGGCTGGTAGCTGGCCGCATAGCGCGTGCGGATGCGGCTGTTCAAGCCGTCGCTGGCGATCACCAGGTCGGCGCCGTACTGGCGCGCGATGGCCTGGTCGTCCCGCACTTCCGTCTCGAACACCAGCTGCACGCCGAGTTCCTCGCAGCGCGCCTGCAGGATATTGAGCAGGCGCTTGCGGCCGATGCCGCAAAAGCCATGGCCGCCCGAGCGCACGGTCTCGCCCTTGAAGTGGATCTCGATATCGTCCCAATGGTTGAACGCCTGCAGGATGGCGCGCGCCGTCGGCTCGTCCGCGTTGGCCAGGTTGCCCAGGGTCTGGTCGGAAAACACCACGCCCCAGCCAAACGTGTCGTACGGGCGGTTGCGCTCGATGACGGTGATGCGGTGATGCGGGTTCTGCTTTTTCATGAGCAGGCTGAAATACAGGCCGGCGGGGCCGCCGCCGATACAGACGATATTCATGGGGTGTCCGTGCGAAGTTTGAAGCGCTGCAGCTTGCCCGTTTCCGTGCGCGGCAGCGCAGGCAGGAAATGGATGGCGCGCGGGTATTTATACGGGGCGATCTGCTGGCGCACGAAGTCCTGCAGTTCGGCCGCCAGCACGTCGCTGGCCTGGCAGCCCTCCTTGAGCACGATGTGCGCCTCGACGATCTGGCCGCGCTCGGCATCGGCGCGCCCGACCACGCCGCATTCGGCCACGGCAGGATGGCGCAGCAGCGCCTCTTCCACTTCCGGGCCGGCGATGTTGTAGCCGGCCGAGACGATCATGTCGTCGCTGCGCGAGCGGTAATAGAAATAGCCGTCGGCATCCATCTCGAAGGTGTCGCCCGTCAGGTTCCAGCCGTTCTGCACGTATTCGCGCTGGCGCGGGTCGGACAGGTAGCGGCAGCCGGTGGGGCCTTTTACGGCCAGGCGGCCCGTCACGCCGGGCGGCTGCGGCACGCCCGCATCGTCGACGATGCACGCCTGGTAGCCGGGAATGGCCTTGCCGATGGCGCCGCGGCGGATGCCCTCGCCCGTGGCGGAAATGAAGATGTGCAGCATTTCGGTGGCGCCGATGCCGTCCGTCATGGCCAGTCCCGTCGCCGCCTGCCAGGCGTCGCGCGTGGCCAGCGGCAGCGCTTCGCCGGCCGACACGCACAAGCGCAGGCTGCGTAAGTCGTAACTGGCCGCCAGGGGCGCCATCTGGCGGTAAAAGGTGGGCGCCGTGAAGCAGATGGTGGCTTGATAGGCGCCGATGGCCCGCAGCAGGGTCTCGGGCGTGAGTTTTTCCAGCAGCACGGTGGCCGCGCCAAAACGCAGGGGAAACAGCAGCAGGCCGCCCAGGCCAAAAGTAAAAGCCAGCGGCGGCGTGCCGATGAAGATGTCGTCGGCGCGCACCTGCAGCATGGAACGGGGAAAGCAGTCGCAGATGGCCAGCAGGTCGCGGTGCATATGCATGGTGCCTTTGGGGACGCCCGTCGTGCCCGAGGTAAAGCTGATCAGGCAGACGTCGTCGGCCGCCGTGTCGTGCGCGGGAAATGGCGCATCGTGGGCCGCCATGCGCCGTTCCAGTTCCGCATCGGCGGCGCCAAAGCACAGCATGGCCGGCAGGCCGGGCAAGCCGTCGAGCTCCCCGCGCAGGCCCTGCGCGCACAGCACCGCATTGACTTGCGCCTTGGTCAGGATGGTGGACAGTTCGCGCGCGCGCAGCAGCGGCATGGTGGGCACGGCGATGCAGCCGGCCTTCAGCACGGCCAGCAGACAGGCGGCCATCATCGGGGTATTCGCGCCGCGCAGCAGCACGCGGTTGCCGGGGATCAGGCCCAGGTCGGCGTGCAGCACGTGGGCGATGCGGTCGACCTGGCGCGCCAGCTCGGCGTAGCTCCAGCGCTGGCCGTCGGCAAGGATGGCGGTGCGCTCGCCGCCGCCGTTGGCCACGGCCGCATCAAGCAGCGCGGCGATGCAATTGAGACGCGCCGGATACTGCAGCCCGGGCAAGTCGAGGCACAGCTGCGGCCAGAGTGCGCGCGGCGGCAGGTGCGCGCGCGCAAAATCATCCTGGGGAGATGCGGTGGTAGGCGAAGGGTCGCTGCTCATGCTCATCCTGGCTGGTGGCGGGCGCGTGCACAAGGCCCGGAAGCAGATACTTTAAACCTAAAGTATTTTTCCAGCAAGCAGAAACAGCAATTTCAACACACCTAACAAAACCGTAGCGAGCGGATGGGAGTTGTGGCCGAGAAGCGGAGCTGTGCGGATGCACAGTGAGCATCGGAAGCCGCAAATCACGACGCGCAGTAGGTTTTGTTATGGTGTATCAGTCGGCGCCGTCCTGGCGCAGCAAACGCGCCTGCTGCGCCGCGCTGCGCGCCAGCGCGGCCAGGGCAGCCTGCATCTGCTCGCCATCGAGCACCGCCGACTGCAGCAGCGCGCTCATGCCGGCTTCCGCGCCGTGCAAGCCCAGGGTGCGGCAACCGAGGTGCAGCCGTTCGAGCTGCTGGCGCGCCTGCGCCGGTTCACCGCGCGCCAGCAAGGCGTCGACCTGTTCGCTGGCGGCGACTATCTGTCCCTGAAAGCCTGTCAGATAGGCCAGCAGGCGTTCGCCGTCGATACCCAGGCGCTGCAAGGTGTCGCGCGGCGCCTCGGCCGGCAAGGCCGAGACGTCGAAGCAGGCGTCGATATGCTGGCGCACCTGCTCCGGCTGGAAAGGCTTGACGATGTAGCCGGCGGCGCCGGCCTGCACGGCGTCGCGCACCGTGTCGTGGTCATTCGCCGACGATACCAGCACCAGCGGCATGGCATCGAGCGCGCTGTCGGAGCGGATCTTCTGCAGCAGCTCCATGCCGGACAGGCGCGGCATGCGCAAGTCGCAGAAGCACAGCGCGGGGCGCAAGCCGCCTTCGAGCTGCTCCCACGCCGCCGCGCCATCTTCGGCTTCCACGATATCGTGCACGCCGCAGCTGTCGATCAGATGCATCAATACCATGCGCGACACGACATCGTCGTCAACCACCAGTACTTTCATTGCTTTCTCCATTGCCGGCGGCGTCAGGGGCCTGGCCGTATTCTACCCAGTTTCGCCGCGCGCCCGATGGCCGGCATTGCCTATTTTACATTTTCTTGCCCGAAACGGCTATTTGCGCCAACAGTGTGCGCAATTGCGGCAAATGCAGGGCCACCTGGGTCCAGCGCCCGCCGTCCGCCGCCTCCTCCATTTCCGTGCACAGCATGTGCAACTGCGTTTCATCGAGATAGGCGGCGCTGCCCTTCAATCCGTGCAGCAGGCGCCCGGCGTTGTCGCTGTCCTGCGCGGCCAGGGCGTCGTCGAGTTCGCGCAAGCGCCCCTCCAGGTCGGCGACGAAGGCGACGCGGATGCGCCGCTGCAGTTCGCCGCCGCGGCCGGATTGCGCAGGCGCGACGACGGGGATGGCCGGCGCGATGCCGAACAGGGCGTCGAGTTCGGCCTGCCCCCGCGCGCTAGCGCGCGGCGCGTTCGACGGCATGCGCGGCAACATGAACCCGCGCTGCAGCTGGCGCTCGATGGCGCGCGCCAGCAAGCCATGCAGCGCCGCCTCGTCCACGGGTTTACTGAGGAAATCGTCCATGCCGACGCCCAGGTAGCGGCCGCGGTCTTCTTCGCTGGCGTTCGCCGTCAGGGCCACGATCATCAGTTCCTGGTCGCGCACGGGCTGGTCCGGCCAGCCGCCCACGCGGATCAGACGCGTCGCCGTGGCGCCGTCCATTTCCGGCATGCGCCCGTCCATCAGGATCAGGTCATAGCGCGTGTGCACGCAAGCCGCCACCGCCAGCATGCCGTTGGCGACCACGTCGACCCGGTGTCCCAGTTCCTCGAGCATGACGCGGATGATGATCTGGTTGGTGGGGAAGTCTTCCGCGCACAGCACGCGCAACTGGTGGCTGTGCGGCGCCAGCGCCACCTGCGGCACCAGCGGCGGCGCCACGCCGTCGGCCAGCGGCAAGGTGAAGGCAAACGTGCTGCCCTGCCCCGGCGTGCTGGCCACCTCGATCTCGCCTTCCATCAGTTCGACCAGCTGGCGGCAGATCGCCAGGCCCAGCCCCGTGCCCCCGTAGCGCCGCGTGGTGCTGGCGTCGGCCTGCTCGAACTTCTGGAACAGGCGCGCCATCGCGTCCGCATCGATGCCGATGCCGCTGTCGCTGACGCTAAAGCGGATCAGGTTGACACGGCGTCCACCGCTGCCGCTGGCCACGCCGGCCCGCTCGACGCACACGCTGACGCCGCCGCGCTGGGTGAACTTGAAAGCATTGCCGACCAGGTTGACCAGCACCTGGCGCAAGCGGGTCGGGTCGCCCACCACGAAGGGCGGCAGGTCGGGCGCGAAATCGATGGAGAAACCGATGCTGCGCGCGGCCGCCTGCTCCTCGAACAGGCTGACGACCGTCTCGATGGCCGCGCCGAGCGCGAAGTCGATGTTTTCGATACTCAGCTTGCCCGCCTCGATCTTGGAAAAATCGAGCAGGTCATTGATGATCACCAGCAGCGACTGGGCATTGGCCTGGCCGCGCAGGATCTGCTCGCGCGTGGCGTCGTGCAGCTGCTCGTCGCGCAGGGCAAAGCCCAGCATGCCGATCACGCCGGCCAGCGGGGTGCGCATCTCGTGGCTCATGTTGGCCAGGAATTCCGACTTCTGGCGCGTCGCATCCTCGGCCTTGCGCTTGGCCTGGCGCAGGCTTTCCTCGTTTTTCGTCAGGCTGCTGTTCACTTGCGCCAGCTTTTCCGACTGGGCCAGCACTTCGATTTCCTTGCTCTGCAACTCGGCCGTGCGTTCGCCGACCAGTTTTTCCAGCTCGTTCTGCTGGCGCCGCAGCGCACGCACGCGCTGGCGGTAGGCGACGTACACGGCGCCCAGCAGCAGCGCCGCCATCAGGGTGCGGAACCACCAGGTCTTCCAGAACGGCGGCAGGATCGTGATGGCCAGGGTGGCGCCGCTCTCGTTCCACACGCCGTCCTTGTTGGCCGCCTTGACGCGAAACACGTAGTCGCCCGCATCGAGGTTGGTGTAGGTGGCAAAGCGCCGCCCCGCATCCGTCATGACCCAGTCCTGGTCGAAGCCTTCGAGCCGGTAGGCGAACATATTGCGCTGGGGCGCGGCGAAATGCAGGGCCGCGAATTCCAGCGAAAAGACGCTTTCGCGGCTGGTCAGCACGAGCTTGCGCGTATGGTCGATCGCCGTGCCGAGCACGTGCGCGAACTCGCCGCGGCCGATGGCCACCGGCTTGTTGAAGATCTGCAGTTCCGTGATGGCCACCAGCGGCGGCACGCGGTTGTCGTGGATATCCTGCGGCACGAACGCCGTCATGCCGTTGAAGCCGCCGAAATACATGGTCCCGTCCGCCGCGCGCAAGGCCGCGCCATCGAAGTACGAGCCTTCCACCGTGCCGTCGGCGCTGTCGTAGTTGCGGAACAGGCCGCTGCGCATGTCGAGCCGCGTGATGCCGCTGTTGGTGCTCAGCCACAGCTGTTCATTGTCGTCGCCGAGGATGCTGGCGACGGCATCGTCGGCCATGCCATCCTTGCGCAGGAAGCGCCGGAAGCGGATCCCGACCTTGGCGTCGACGTCCATGCGGTTCAAGCCGTTGGCCGTGCCCACCCACAGCACGCCGCGCTTGTCTTCGTGCAGGAAATGCACTTCGTCGTGGCTCAGGCTATGCGGGTCTTGCGGATCGTGGCGGAAATGGCGGAAGCGGCCGCTGGCGCGGTCCAGCAAGTCCAGACCGTGGAAGGAGCCTATCCACAGCCGCCCCTTGCCGTCTTCCAGCACGGGCCGCACCATGTTGTCGGACAGGCTGTTCGGGTCGGCCGGATCGTGGCGGTAGGTGGTGAAGCGTTTGCTCACGGGGTCGAAACGGTGCACGCCGCCCCGCGTCGAGACCCACAGCATGCCGCTGCGGTCGCTCACGACATTGCGGATGGTGTCGCTGTTCGGGTCGCCGGCGGCAAAGCGCATGGTAAAGAAGCGTTCCAGCGCCGGATCGAAGCGGTGCAAGCCGGTCGAGCCGCCCACCCACAGGGTGCCGTCCGGCCCCTTGTACAGGGTGGTGATCTGCTCGTCGCGCGACATGCCGGGCGAGCTGCGCAGGTCGAACAGGCGCGAGCTGCCGTCGCGCGTGTCGTACAGTTTCAGGCCGCCCTTGGTGGCCAGCCACAGCTTGCCATTGCCCGCGTCGGCGACGGCCCGCACTTTCTTGTCCGCCAGCGCGCCCACGTCGCCGGGCGCGCGCGCCATGCGCGCAAAGCCGCCGCTGCCCAGGTCGACCCGGCTCACGCCGTTGTACCAGGAGCCGACCCAGAAAGTGCCGGCGCGGTCGCGGTACAAGGACGACAGCTGGTTGTCGGCGACGCTGAACTTGTCGCCCGTCTGGTGCCGGTACTGCAGGAAGGTGTCGCTGTCGGGCAGCCAGCGGAACAGGCCATCGGCATTGCTGCCCAGCCAGACGGTGGCGTCGACGTCCTGGTACAGGCTGGCCACGCGGATGGCGGAAAAACCCTGTTTTTCGCTCAGGCGCACGCGCGCCTGCGGCGGCTGGCCGGCGCCGCCCAGGCGCCAGCGCTCGGCGCCGGCCATGGTGCCGATCCACAGATTCTGCTGGCGGTCGACCAGCAGCGACTGGATCACGTTGTATTTCGAGCCGGGCATCGCATCGACGGCGAAATGCTCGAAGCGCTCGCTGCCCGGCGCCAGCATGTCCAGCCCCGTGACCGTGCCGATCCACAGGCGCCGTTGCGCGTCCAGCGCCAGCGCCTTGATTTCATTGTCGCCCAGGCTGTGCGGGTTGCCTTCTTCATGGTGCCAGGTGCGGAAGACGCCTGTGGCGGGGTCGAAATGCTGCAAGCCGTCCGAGGTGGCGATCCAGAAGCCGCGCGCGCCATCGTCGAGGATGGCGTGGATATGCCGGTTGCCGTTGCCGCGCTTGCTCTTTTCGGCCGGCACGTAGTGGATGAAGGTCTGGCTGGCGGCGTCGAAGCGGTCCAGGCCATTGTCGGTGCCCACCCACAGCTGGCCCTGGCTATCGACATGCAGCTCGCCCACCCAGTTATCGGCCAGGCTGGTCTTGTCGCCCTCGATATTCTTGTAGACGACCATGCGGTAGCCGTCGTAGCGGCTCAGGCCAGACTGGCTGCCGAACCACATATAGCCTTGCCGGTCCTGGGCGATGGCCAGTACCGATTCCTGCGCCAGGCCCTGGTCTACACTGAGCTGGTCGAAGCGCAGGGTGGGCGCAGGCGCGGCCATGGCCGGACCGCCCAGCAGCAGAATTAACAGTAAGGCAACATCGAAAACACGTCGAAATACCTGCACAATCGTCCTGTCAAAAAAACGCGAAAACTCCCGCAACTGTTCCGGGGGCCGTCTCAAGAACCAAAAAACGCCAGTACATCGTCCTTGCGGGCCTGCGTATCGCGCTGTCCAAGACGGATCAGCTCGTTAGTATACGTCGATTCGAACAATAAATACGATGCCAGCGCCGCGCCGCGCGCTTCGGCCGCGCCGATACCCGACAACATGGTGCGGATGGGACGCGGCAAACTGCCGATATGCCGGCTGGCGATGGCGTCGAGCCGCTCGGACGGCGCGATGACCAGCAATTCCACCGGCCGCAAGGCCGTCTTGCCCAGCAACTCGGGCGGCAGCATCGACAGGGTCAGGTTGATGCGGTTCAGGCGCTCAATGTCGACGGCCAGGCCATCGAGGAAGATCGACGACAGCGCGTGGCCGGCGATCTGTGCCAGGCTCGGGTAGCGCGCCGCTTCGGAGGCGGCCGGTGCCGGTTCCGTCATGCGCCCCGCGCCCACCACCAGCACCTTGTTCGCGCCCAGGTGGATGGCCGGCGAGATCGGCGCCAGCTGGCGCATGGAACCGTCGCCGCAGTATTCGCGCTGGCCGCCCACGTACAGGGGCACGGCGGGAAAAATGAAAGGGATGGCGGCCGAGGCGAGCAAGTGCTCCACGCCGATCTGGTCCGGCAAGGCCAGGCGCTGCGTGCGCACCCAGGGCGCGATATCCTCGGCCGTCTGGTAAAACGTCATGTGGCGGCTGCCCGAATACGACGACGCCGTCACGGCCAGCGCATGCAGCAAGCCGTCGGCCAGGGCCGCGTCCAGGCGCGGCAGGTCGAGCATGCGGTGCAGCAGGCTGACCAGCGGGGTATTGTCGAGCAGGGAATTGGGCGGCGACGCATGCCACTGGCGCAGCAGCCAGCCGAACGACAGCAAGGACAGCCAGCGCGCGCCCGAGCGGATCACGCCCAGCGAGTCGGCCCGGTAGACCTGCTCGACCTCGATGTGCTGCCACACGTCGAGCAGTTTTTGCACGCCTTCGCCGAAATTATCGGCACGGCAGGCCAGCGCCGTGGCATTGATGGCGCCGGCCGAGGTGCCGCAGATGATATCGAACGGGTTGCGCGCCGGCGCCCAGCCCGCTTCCCACAGAATCGCCGAAATCGCCTGCAGCACGCCCACCTGGTAGGCGGCACGGGCGCCCCCTCCCGTGAGTATCAAGCCTGTTTTATTTTGCATTCCCATGCCGGCAGATTAGCAGGGTCTTGATGCTTTGTGGAAAAGTTTAGTCGCCTCGGACCATCCCTTCTCTTCTCGGATCGGCCCCGCCAAACCAGAAATCCTTGCCATGCGCATTCAGGCGCATGATGCCCTGCAAGCCGGAATTCTGTTCGATGACGCGCACCTCGTGACCCATCGCCTGCAGTGCCTCGACTTGCGCGGCCGGCGCACGGCCCTTTTCCAGTTCCGTCGGACCGTTGCGGCTGCCGAAGTTCGGCAGGCTGATGGCCTGCTGCACGTTCAAGCCCCAGTCCATGGTGCCGACCAGGACCTTGGCGACATAGTTGATGATGGACGAGCCGCCCGGCGAGCCCGTCGCCAGCACCAGCTTGTGCGTGCCCTTCTCGAACACGAGGGTGGGCGACATGGCGCTGCGCGGACGCTTGCCCGCCTCGACCCGGTTGGCGATGGGGCCATCGGCATCGCGCGAATCGAACGAGAAATCCGTCAGCTGGTTGTTCAGCAAAAAGCCGTCGACCATCTGGCGCGAACCGAAGGCGTCTTCCACGCTGGTGGTCATCGACAGGCCGCCCCCGAAGGCGTCGACGGCCACCAGGTGCGACGTCGACGGACGCTGCAAGGCGTTGTCCATGCCCCACGCCACCTGCATGCCGGGCGGCGTGCCGGGCAAGGCTTTACCCATGGATTTGTCGCCGATCAGGGCGGCGCGCTGCGCCAGGTAGGTTTTGTCGAGCATCGAGGCGATGCCCTTGCCCGGCAGCGGCACGAAGTCCGTGTCGGCCACGTAGCGGTTGCGGTCCGCGTAGGCCAGGCGCCCCGCTTCCGAAAACAGGTGGATCGCCTGCGCATCGAGCACGCCGTCGACGGGCGCATACGGGCGGATGTCCTTCACTTCCAGCATGCCCAGCATCTGCGCGATGGCGATGCCGCCCGACGATGGCGGCGGCATGCCGCATACGGTCCAAGCCTTGTAATCGCTGCAGACGGGCTCGCGCACCTTGGCGCGGTAGCCGGCGATGTCTGCCGCCGTCAGCTTGCCCGGGTTGCTCGGGTGCGACGCCACCTTGGCGGCGATGTCGCGCGCGATGCGGCCGTTGTAAAAGGCGTCGGCGCCGCCGCGGGCGATTTCGCGCAGGGTGCGCGCCAGCTGCGGGTTCTTCAGCACGTGGCCGACGGGCCAGGCCTTGCCCTCGCCGTCATAGAAATACGCGGCGGCGACGGGGTCGCGCTTCAGGGCCTGGTCCCAGTTCAGCAAGCCGTTGAGGCGCTGGCTGACGGGAAAGCCGCCGTGCGCCAGCTTGATGGCGGGGCCGAACAGGGTCGCCCACGGCAGCTTGCCATGCTCCTTGTGGGCCAGCTCCAGCATGCGCAGCACGCCCGGCGCGCCCACGGAACGCCCACCCACCACGCCCGTGGCGCGCGAGACGGGGCTACCGTCCGCATTCTGGAACAGGTGTTCATCGGCGGCGGCAGGCGCCGTTTCGCGCCCGTCGAACGCCTGCACGCCCTTGGCCGTGGAGTACAGCAAAAAGGCGCCGCCGCCGATGCCCGACGATTGCGGCTCGACCAGGGTGAGCACCAGCTGCGTGGCGATGGCCGCGTCGATGGCGCTGCCGCCCTTCTTCAGCATCTGGTAGCCGGCATCGGCGGCCAGCGGATTGGCGGCGGCGACCATGAATTTCTGCGCCGCCCAGCCACTTTTTTCCGCATACGCGGTGGCGATTTCCGGCGCCTTCTGCGGCACTTCGGCAAATACGGGACTGGCAGCGAGGGCTCCCAGCAAGGTCAGGCTCAGGGCCAGCGGCTTCAATGCGATCATGGTTTCTCCGATAAAAAAAGGGCGCACAGCCGAGCAAGGCTGTACGCCCCATACGGGGGTATCCTACATCAAATCACGCCACGCTTATTTGGGCTGCATGCGGATGGCGCCGTCCAGGCGGATCGTTTCGCCATTGAGCATGACGTTTTCCACGATGGCTTTCACCAGCTGCGCGTATTCGCCGGGCTTGCCCAGGCGCGAAGGGAACGGCACCATCTTGCCCAGCGCATCCTGCACTTCGGCCGGCATGCCCAGCAGCATGGGCGTCTCGAAGATGCCGGGCGCCACCGTCATCACGCGGATGCCGTTGCGCGACAGGTCGCGCGCCATCGGCAGGGTCAGTCCCACCACGGCCGCCTTCGACGAGGCGTAGGCCGCCTGGCCGATCTGGCCATCATAGGCCGCCACGGAAGCCGTGTTGATGATGATGCCGCGCTCGCCTTCCGCCGTCGCGTCCTGTTTCGCCATGGCGTCGGCCGCCAGGCGGCACATATTGAAGGTGCCCACCAGGTTGATGTTGACGACCTTCTGGAACAGGGCCAGCGGATGCGGGCCATCCTTGCCCACGGTCTTCACGGCCGGCGCCACGCCGGCGCAGTTGACCAGGCCGCGCAAGGTACCGAGCTTGGTAGCCGCGGCCACCACGGCCAGGCCGTCCTCTTCCGACGTCACGTCGCACTGCACGAACACGCCGTCCAGCTCAGCGGCCAGCGCCTGGCCCGCCTCCGTCTGCACGTCGGCCAGCACGACCTTGCCGCCAGCGGCCGTCAGCATGCGCGCCGTGGCCGCGCCCAAACCCGATGCGCCGCCCGTGATGATGAATACATTGTCCTGAATCTGCATGAAATCTCCTGAGTGATAAGGGCCGTGTTCCCGGCGCCTGATGGTTGATGCACAATGCCATTATTACGCTATTACGCTATTACGTTTACGTAAACGTAATGTCGGCGACAATTGTAGCCATTTTTGCCGTCACCGAGCGAAAACTTGCAACGCCGGCGACTGGCAAGGTTAAAAACACTGCATGAAAGCGCCATTGCGGTGGCAGATGCGCCCGTTCGCATCGAGCGTGGCGTTGCCCGCGCCGTTGTAGCGCGCGCCGGCGGCATCGCGGCAGCCGCCCGTGTCGCAGGCACCGATGGGCTGCGGCGCGCGCGGCATCGGCACGGCCGGGCCGGGCGGCAGGGGCGCGATGGGCACAATGGGAGGCGCCGGCTGTGCCGGCATGCGGCCGATTACCTGCGCCACGGCGCGGCGCGGCTGCACGGGCGGCGCCGGGCGGCACGGTTCCACGGCCAGCTTGCTGCTGTCGCGCGGGTCGAGCTGGCACACGGGCAGTTCATCGGACGCCGCCGGCTCCTGTGCCCAGGCATGGCCGCCAGCGAGCAGCAGGGCGCCGGCCAGCGCCAGCATGGTTTTTGTCATCTTCTTCATACCCCCTCCCCAGCATCGATCCTACCGCTTTCATTATTGGCACACGCCGCGCCAAATGCCAGCGAGGGCAACACTCTCACGTCTGCGGCTGCCACGCACATGCTGCAACGGTGTTTTATTTCCTTTCAGCACTTTCCTTCTTGCCAGGATGGCATTACAATAAGAACGATTCTTATTCTCATTAGCGGAATTCGAGCGCAATTTACTATCTTTTCATTCATACCCGAGCCACCCGGAAGGCAGCCAGGAAATAACAACATCCGGAAAGTTCACCATGATCCAGCGTAGTCCCGCATTCATTCATCCTGTTACGCCCGCCCGCCCCATCCATTGCGCCACCCTGCTCCTGCCCTGCCTGCTGTCCTTGGCCGTCGGCAGCGCCTGGGCCGAAGGCAATGCGGCCGCCGATCCGACCATGAACACGGTGGTGGTCACGGCATCGGGCACGGCCATCGACATCAAAGATGCGCCGGCCAGCATCAGCGTCATCACGCGCGAGGAAATCGAGCGCCAGCCCGTGTATGACCTGAATACCTTGCTGCGCCGCATCCCCGGCGTGACGGGCGGCACCAGCCCGGTGGGCGAGGAATCGAAGATCAAGCTGCGCGGCTTGCCCGACAAATACACCTTGATCCTCGTTGACGGCAAGCGCGTGGGCAGTTCGGCCGACACGGCCTACCGTCCCGACCTGAGCCGCCAGGACTTGAACTGGATCTCGCCCGACATGATCGAGCGCATCGAAGTGGTGCGCGGACCCATGTCCTCGCTGTACGGCTCGGACGCCATGGGCGGCGTGATCAACATCATCACGCGCAAGGTGCCGGGCAAGTGGAACGGCTCGGCCACGGCCAATTACACGCAGCCGCAGGACAGCGGCCGCGGCACGGCGCACCAGCTGGGCGTGAACCTGGCCGGTCCCTTGTCGGACACGGTGGGCATGCGCCTGGGCGTGGGCCAGACGCGCCAGAATCCCGACGAAAAGGCCATCGGCAAATCGGGCGGCATCGGCGGCGAACGCAACCAGACTGTCTCGGGCCAGCTGAACTGGGCGCTGGACAAGAAGCAGAACCTGTCGCTGGACGCCAGCTACGGCAAGCAGCAATCGACGGATTCGACCACGCTCGACGCGGACGGCTACCCGCTGTTCGGCGCCTGGGGCGCGAGCAAGCTGATACGCAAGAGCGCCAGCATCGGCTATGAGGGCCGCTGGGACTTCGGCAAGGCCGTGGTGAA
Source organism: Janthinobacterium sp. BHSEK (assembly GCF_056174685.1). Taxonomy (NCBI): domain Bacteria; kingdom Pseudomonadati; phylum Pseudomonadota; class Betaproteobacteria; order Burkholderiales; family Oxalobacteraceae; genus Janthinobacterium; species Janthinobacterium sp. BHSEK. The sequence continues at coordinate 86,527 of NZ_JBWBYV010000017.1, read as the reverse complement.
CCTGTATCACAACGATTTCGACAACGAAGTCGTCGGCACGATCGCGAAATCCAAGGACAGCACGCTCGACGCCAGCCTGGAAAAGCGCGTCGGCTGGGGCGGCATCGAGCAGATGCTGGTGATGGGCGGCCAGTGGAAGCACCAGGAATTGACGAATACGGACACCATCGGCACCGTGCCGACCGATTACCTGGGCAAGCCCGTCAGCGGCGCCACCCTGTCCGGCACCACCTCTGCCCTGTTTGCGGAAGACCAGCTGTTCCTGCGCGACAACTTGACGGCCACGGCCGGCCTGCGCCTCGACCACCACAGCAAGTTCGGCAACCATTACAGCCCGCGCCTGTACCTCGTGTACCACCCTGCTCCCGCCTGGACCATCAAGGGCGGCGTATCGCAAGGCTTCCGCGCCCCGAGCCTGAAGGAAAACTCGCCGGCGGCGGCCACCCAGTCGGGCGGACGCGGTTGCGGCAGCCTCAAGCCCCTGGGCTATGTCACGGGCGGCTGCTACATGGCCGGCAATGCGGACTTGAAGCCGGAAACGAGCACGGCCGGCGAGATCGGCGTGGCGTGGGAACAGAATGGCTGGGACGTCGGCTTGATGTACTTCCACACGGATTTCAAGAACAAGATCGACTATGCGCCGCTGGGTTTCTACCAGAAGCGCTGGTGGACCAAGATGACGAATATCCAGAAGGCGCGCACCAGCGGCCTGGAAGCGACGGCCACCATCCCGCTGACGAAAAACCTGGACTGGCGTAACAACGTCACCTACATGGCGGAAGCGAAAAACCTGACCACGGGCGCCAACCTGCTGTCGACGCCGAAGCTGTCGTGGTATTCGGCGCTGGGCTGGCAAGTCAACGACCAGCTGTTCGGCGAAGTGTCGGCCCAGTACACGGGCAAGGAACTCGACGCGGGCAAGCTGGCCGACAAAGCCTACACCATCGTCGACACCGTCGTGTCGTACAAGGTCACGCCCCAGTGGACGGTGCGCGGCGGCGTGCAAAATCTGTTCAAGAAAGGGCCGATGGCCGACGGCCTGGTCGACTACTACGTGCCGGGACGGCGCATGTTCGTCGGCCTGACCTCGCGGTTCTAATCACGGGGCGGCGGCGTGGCGGCAGCCGGCACGCTGCTGCGCATCCGCCCGGCGACGGGCACCTTGTGGCCGCTCGCATACAGGCATTGCTGGTAGGCGTAGTCATCGCGGCGCTGCATGCCGTACGCGGAACTGTCGGCCGCGCCCGCTCCCACGCCGGCGCCACGGCAGCGTGCAACTGGTCACGTAGGGAAAATAGCCTTGCGGATGGCGGCAGTATTAGCACATCGGCGCCGTCGGCACCCCGCCCTGTTCGACATATATGGGAGGCGTGACGGACAGCGGCTGCACCACGACCGTGCGTCCGTAAGGATGGCGGTACCACAGGTCGCCGTACCAGCCCCGCCCGAACGATATGAAAACCAGGAAATTTTGATGTGCAAGACGTGAAACAGCCCCGTGACACGGGGCTGTTTGAGATGGCACGGGTTTTATTGCGCCGGCAAGACCTGCGCCGGCGTGGCCGGCGCCAGGATGGGCGGCGCGGGCGCGTGGATGGGTGCCGGCGCCTTGACGGCCAGCCAGCCCGTGGCCGGCAGCAGCGGCACCAGCAGCAGGGCCACGATATTGATGATCTTGATCAAGGGGTTCACCGCAGGACCCGCCGTGTCCTTGTACGGGTCGCCCACCGTGTCGCCCGTGACGGCCGCCTTGTGCGCGTCGGAACCCTTGCCGCCGAAATGGCCATCCTCGATGTATTTCTTGGCGTTGTCCCAGGCGCCGCCGCCCGTGGTCATGGAAATGGCCACGAACAGACCCGTCACAATCGTTCCCATCAAGAGGCCGCCCAGCGCCGCCGGCCCCAGCAGCATGCCCACGACGATGGGCACCACCACGGGCAGCAGCGACGGCACGATCATTTCGCGGATGGCCGACGCCGTCAGCATGTCGACGGCCTTGTCGTATTCGGGCCGCGCCGTGCCTTCCATGATGCCCTTGATGTCGCGGAACTGCCGGCGCACCTCGACCACCACGGCGCCGGCCGCGCGGCCCACGGCTTCCATCGCCATGGCGCCGAACAGATACGGAATCAGACCGCCGATGAACAGGCCGACGATGACCATCGGGTTCGACAAGTCGAACGTGATGTGCTGGCCCACGGATTCGAGCGCGTGCGTGTAGTCGGCGAACAGCACCAGCGCGGCCAGGCCAGCCGAGCCGATGGCGTAGCCCTTGGTGACGGCCTTGGTGGTGTTGCCGACGGCATCCAGAGGATCGGTGATGGCGCGCACGGAGTCGGGCAAGCCCGACATTTCCGCGATGCCGCCCGCGTTATCGGTGATGGGGCCGTACGCGTCGAGCGCGACGATGATGCCCGCCATCGACAGCATCGAGGTGGCCGCAATGGCGATGCCGTACAGGCCCGCCAGCTGGTACGACACGAGGATGGCGATGCAGACGGCCAGCACCGGATACGCGGTGGACTTCATCGACACGCCCAGGCCGGCGATGATATTCGTGCCGTGGCCCGTCGTCGACGCTTCGGCGATATGGCGCACGGGCTTGAAGTCCGTGCCCGTGTAGTACTCGGTGATGTACACCATCAGCCCCGTAAGCACGATGCCGACGACGGTGGCGCCCAGCATCTTGTAGCGCATGGCGTCGTCGGGCCACAGCAGCCACGTGACCACGGCAAAGCCCACCAGCGACAGGCCGGCCGCCCACCACAGGCCCGTGTACAGGGCCGACATGATCTTCTTGCCGGGCACCGTTTTGACCATCGAGCAGCCGACGATGGAGGCGAGGATGGAAACGGCGCCCAGCAGCAGCGGATAGAGGATGGCCGTGCTGCTGGCTTCGGCCATCAGCAGCGCGCCCAGCAGCATGGTGGCGATCAGGGTCACGACATAGGTTTCGAACAGGTCGGCCGCCATGCCGGCGCAGTCGCCCACGTTGTCGCCCACGTTGTCGGCGATGACGGCCGGGTTGCGCGGATCGTCCTCGGGAATGCCCGCCTCGACCTTGCCCACCAGGTCCGCGCCCACGTCGGCGCCCTTGGTGAAGATGCCGCCGCCCAGCCGCGCGAAGATGGAAATGAGCGAGGCGCCGAAGGCCAGGCCGATCAGAGGCTTGATCAGGTCATGCTGGGTCAGGCCGGGCGCGCCCGTCTTCACCAGCAGCCAGTAGAACAGGGTCACGCCCAGCAAGCCCAGACCGACGACCAGCATGCCCGTGATCGCGCCGCCCTTGAAGGCCACGCTCAAAGCCTGGTTGATGCCCAGGGTGGCCGCCTGCGCCGTGCGCACATTGGCCCGCACCGAGACATTCATGCCGATGAAACCGCAGGCGCCCGACAGCACGGCGCCGATCAGGAAGCCCAGCGCCGTGTGCAGGCCAAGCAGCACATAGATGGCGATCAGCAGCACCACGCCGACGATGGCGATGGTGCGGTACTGGCGCGCCAGATAGGCGGCCGCGCCCTGCTGGATGGCCAGCGCGATTTCCTGCATGCGCGCGTTGCCGGGATCCTGGCGCAGGATCCAGCTACGCGACACCAAACCATAGATGACTGCGACCACGCCGCAGGCTACCGCAAACCACAAACTGGCTGCCATATCGTCCCCTTCTGTTTTTATCCGACGTCATTGCCGACAGCTGCAGACCGCACCGGGTAGGCACGCGCAGCCAGGAAAACACGACCTGCAAAAAAAACTGAACCACGAAAACGATACGGCGCCCGCCTGAAGCGCGGGCACAAAAAAAGCGGACACTCAGGTCCGCTTTTCAAACACTGCTTATTCCGCCAGGGCGGCAAATGCGCTGTCGCGGATTTGCTCGACAGGACCGACGCCGGCGATGCGGCGGTATTTCGGCGCGCCTGGCAGGCCGGATTTGGCCCAGTCATTGTAGTAACCGAGCAAGACCTTGGTCTGGTTGTGGTACACGTCCAGGCGCTTCTTGACCGTTTCCGCCTTGTCGTCGTCGCGCTGGATCAGCGGCTCGCCCGTGATGTCGTCGATGCCGTCGACCTTGGGCGGATTGAATTTGACGTGGTAGACGCGGCCCGAACCCGGGTGGCTGCGGCGGCCGTCCATGCGCTCGATGATGGACGCGTCCGGCACGTCGATTTCCAGCACGTAGTCGACATTGATGCCGGCATCCTTCATGGCGTCCGCTTGCGCGATGGTGCGCGGGAAGCCGTCGAACAGGTAGCCATTGGCGCAATCGGCCTCCTGCAGGCGGTTCTTGACCAGGCCGATCATGATGTCGTCCGACACGAGGCCGCCCGCATCCATGACCTTTTTCGCTGCCAGGCCCAGTTCGGTGCCTTCCTTGATCGCCGCGCGCAGCATGTCGCCCGTGGAGATTTGTGGAATATTGTATTTTTCTTTGATGAAGTTAGCTTGGGTGCCCTTGCCGGCACCGGGTGCTCCTAAAAGTATCAGACGCATTGAAAAGTTCCTAAAAAACAGATTTTGGATGGTGGTATGTGTAATTATTTTTAGATGATGTTGCTATGGCTATCTTTCCCTACGAAACTTACCACAAAAAATCCCCGAAGCGCCAGTTTGCTGTCGAATTGCTATGCCCTGATTGATCAAAGCCAACAATTAGCGAAGCAGGTGTTTCAAAATGTGGTTTTTTGTGGCAGGCCCCGCATAAAATTTTTCTCGCGCACGCACGGCGCCTGAAACACGTCCAGGGCAAGGCAGCCATGGGTGTTTTCTCAGGTGGCGTGCTGGTAGTGCGCCTGTACTCTGGCAAGATCTTCCGGCGTGTCCACGCCGGCGGCCGGGGCCGAGTCCGTGACATGCACGGCGATGGCATAGCCATGCCACAGCACGCGCAGCTGCTCCAGCACCTCGATCGCTTCCAGCGGCGAGGCGGAGAGCGTGGGGTACGTTTGCAAAAATGCATTGCTGTACGCATACAGGCCGATATGGCGCAGCGGCACGTAGCCTTGCGGCAGGTTCTCGCGGGACTGGGCGAAGCCGTCGCGGTGCCAGGGGATGGTGGCGCGCGAAAAATACAAGGCGCGGTTTGCCTTGTCCAGCACCACCTTGACGACGTTCGGATTGAAGGCCTCAAGCACCTCGTGCAGCGGATGGGCGCACGTGGCCATGGGGACGGCGGCGCTGATCTGCGCCGCGCAGGCGGCCAGCAGGGCCGGGTCGATCAGCGGTTCGTCACCCTGCAGGTTGACGACGACGGCGTCCGGCGGCAGATCGAGCGTGCGCGCCACTTCGGCGATGCGGTCCGTGCCCGACGGATGGTCGCTGCGCGTCATGCACACTTCCACGCCATGCGCGGCGCAGGCGTCGCGGATGGATGCATGGTCGGTGGCGACGATGACGCGCGCGGCGCCGGACAGGGCTGCCTGCTCGGCCACGCGCACCACCATGGGCTTGCCGCCCAGGTCCGCCAGCGGCTTGTTCGGCAGGCGCGTCGAAGCCAGGCGGGCCGGGATGATGACGATGAACGCCATCGTTATTCCACTGCGTCTTGCAGGGTGCGCGCTTCGTCCGCCCACATGATGGGGATGCCATCGCGGATAGGATAGGCGAGGCGGTCGCCGCGGCAAATCAGTTCCTGCGCCTTCTTATCGTGTTCAAGCGGACCCTTGCAAACAGGGCAGACCAGGATATCAAGCAGTCGAGCGTCCACGACATTTCTCCACAATTTGTTGGGCCAGCGCGCTATCGATGCGCGCACTGACGGGGACGACCCACAGTCTCGGGTCATCTTTGAGATATTCAATTTGCGCACATTTTACTGCATCCTTCTCGGTGATCAAGATCACATCCGTGTCGAGGGCGGCGAATGGCTGGTCGAGAAAGTCGTGATGGTCGGGCAAGGGCAGTTCCGCGAAGTCCAATCCGGCCCCGCGCAGCATGGCAAAGAAACGCCGGGGGTTGCCGATGCCGGCCGCCGCCACGATGCGCTGGCCGCCGGCCGCCAGGTTTGTTAGCGGCATGCGCTCGTTGCGGTCTGTCAAGCGTTCGGCCACATCGCCATCGAGCCGCATCTGCACCACCAGGCCGCCCTTGGGCGCGACCTGGTCCACCAGCGCCGGCGCCAGCGCGGGCGCGTTGATCACCGTCACGTCGCGCCGGCGGCGCGGCGGTTCGCGCAGCGGGCCGGCCGGCAGCAGCCAGCCGTTGCCCGCACCGCGGCCGTCGAACAGCACGATTTCCACGTCGCGCCGCAAGGCGTAATGCTGCAAGCCGTCGTCCGTCACCAGCACGTCGACGTCCGGATGCGCGGCCAGCAGCGCCCTGCCCGCCTGCGCGCGGTCGCGCCCCACCATCACGGGGCAGCCGCCGCGCTGGAAGATCAGCAGCGGCTCATCGCCCACCTGCTGCGGCGTGGACGCGGCGGTGACGGCGCGCGGCAGCCGGTCGGCGCTGCCATGGCCGCGCGAAATGACGCCCGGGCGCATGCCCGCCTCGCGCAAGGCTTGCACCAGCCAGATCGTCAGCGGCGTCTTGCCCGTGCCGCCGATAAAGATATTGCCGACGACGACGACGGGCACGGGCAGGCGCGCGGATTTGATGATGTTGGCGCGATACAGGCCGCGCCGGATGGCGCTCAGGGCGCCGAACAGCAGGGAAACGGGCCACAGCGCGCACGCCAGCGGGCCGCGCGACAACCAGGCGCGGGTGAATGTGGTTTCAAGCTTGGCGGGGGAGGATGTGGGCATGAAGGAAGACGTAAAAATGGTGTAGGTCGGATTAGCCGCGCCGCCAGGCGCAGCGTAATCCGACATGCTCGGCTGCGGCTTGTGTCGGCTTACGCCGTTCCGGCTAAGCCGACCTACTTGCTGCCGCCCGCCTGCGCCGCAAACGTCAGCTTTTCATAGCCGGCCAGGCGCGCCGCTTCCATCACGTGGATGACCATCTGGTGCATGGCGAACTGGTCGGCGTTGACCACCACCACGGGCGTCTGCGCCGGCGCCTTGCCGCCGTTGGCCGCTTTCGCCGCGTCCTGCAGGGCCTCGGCCAGGCCGGCCACGTCGCGGAACGAGACCGGCTCGCGGTTGACCGTGTAATTGCCCTTGGCATCGACGGTGACGTCGATCTGCTGCGGCTTGTCCTTGGCTTGCTCGGCATCGGCCGTCGGCAAGGTGATCTGCAGCTCCGTAAACTTGCTGTAGGTGGTGCTGACCATGAGGAAGATCAGGATCACCAGCAGCACGTCGATGAACGGGATCAGGTTAATTTCGGGGTCTTCACGCCCCTTGCCTTTGCGGAAGTTCATTTGCGGCCACTGTGGACGATGTCGACGAACTTGACTGCTTGCTGCTCCATGTCAATGACGAAGCTGTCGACGAGGGCGCGGAAATGGCGGTAGAAGACCAGGGTCGGCATGGCGATGGCCAGGCCGAAGCCCGTGTTATACAGGGCCACCGAGATACCGTGCGCCAGCTGGGCGGGATTCGAGCCGCTGGCGTTTTGCGAGCCGAAGATCTCGATCATGCCCACCACCGTGCCGAACAGGCCCATCAGCGGGGCCAGGGTGGCGATGGTGCCCAGGGTCGTCAGGAAACGTTCCAGCGTGTGGGCCACGCCGCTGCCCGCCTCTTCGATCGATTCCTTCATCACCTCGCGCGGCGCGTCGACGTTGCGCAGGGCGGCGGCCAGCACCACGCCCAGCGGCGAATTGTCTTCCAGCTTGGCCACCGTGTCCGGCGTGATCTTGCCGCTGCGATATACCTGCACCACTTCATCGAACAGCTTGCGTGGCAGTATCTTGGCGCGTCGCAAATACAGCAGGCGCTCGATGATCAGGGCCAGGGCGACGATGGAAGCGATCAACAACAGCCAGATGGGCCAGCCAGCGGCTTGAAATATAGCGAGCAAAAGAAACTCCTGATAAAGGGAAGGCGATGGACCGCCTGGACAGCCTGTATTGTACCGAGCGCCGAAGACCGATTGTACGTCCGCGCGGGAATGGCGCAATGTAGCGCGTTGCCGCGCCGGCGGCAAGTGGCGCCTGCATGGCACTTGTCCCCAGCACGCTGCCGGCGCACAGTTTTGCACATTTTGTGTGGATAAGATTGTGAGCAAGCATGAAGTCCAGCATGCAAGCCCTTGATTTGCATGGGAATTATCGCGCTGCGCAAAATACAGGCATAGCAGCTTATCGACAGTAGTCAATGTCAATAAATTAATACTTGCAGAGTTCTGCACATTTACTGTGGACAAGATTGTGCGCAAAGCCGTGAAATTCAATTAAGTCATTGATTTTAAAGAAAATTAAGTCGATGCGCAAAAAAGTGGCAGGCAGCGCGTAATCGGCGGCAGATGGAGCGTCAAAGTTCTGCACACAATCTGTGGACAAGATTGTGCGCAAGCTCAAAGATAGGCGCTAAGTACATTGATTTATATCGTTTTTATTGCCTTGCATAAAAATGTAGCAAGGGCGGAAAAGCACGCTTTTCAGCATCACATTTCACGGCAAAAGGACAGTTTTCCACCGAGAAGGCAGTTCCACACATAAAGTGTGGATAAGATTGTGAGCAAGCCGATTGACTCCACGCAAGAGCATTGATTTTAAAGGAGTTTTTTTCGATGCTGAAAAATAAGGCAGCGCAAGCGCCTGCTCGCGCCGTGGAAAACACCAGGAAAAGACGAAACGGTTTATGCGGTTTTGCACATATTCTGTGGATAAGATTGTGAGCAAGGCGCACGGTCGAACGCTAGACCCTTGATCTATATGGCTATTTTCATGCTGCGCAAAATTCAGGCAAGCCATGCCGTGGGCATTCCGGTGGATAAATCCAGCGCCGCGCGGGAGTTCTGCACATTTTTTGTGGATAAGATTGTGCGCAAGGCCATGCATGGCATACTAAGCGCTTGATTCCTATGCACTTTATTTCCTTGCGCAAAAATGTAGCAAGGCACTTTTATGGGAATAAAGGAGCCGGTCCGCTAACGTTTGTCCAAGGCAAAAAGTTCCGCACACTTTCTGTGGATAACTTTGTGCGTAAGTGGAAGGGGCGGCACTGATGTGCTTGATATTAAAGGATTTTTTTCCTGTGCACGCAAATCAGGCATACGGGAATTCATCATGAAATCAATTACTTAGAAATAGATCTTGTTGTTTTGCACGATATATGACATAAGCATGACCTCGCCGATAATATGTGGACAGTTCCCTTCCCGCCCCCAGCTTTATGATGACCGACACCCCGACTGACAGCGGCTTTGCCGCCCCGCCCGTGCTGACCGTCAGCGCCCTGAACCAGGCCGTCGCGCGCCTGCTCGAGCGCTCGTTTCCCCTGACCTGGATCGCCGGCGAGATTTCCAACTTCACGCGCGCCGCCTCCGGCCACTGGTATTTCACCTTGAAGGATGACGGCGCCCAGGTGCGCGCCGTGATGTTCCGCGGCCGCGCCCAGTACGCGGGCTTCACGCCGCGCGAAGGCGACAAGGTCGAAGTGCGCGCCCTCGTCACCCTGTACGGCGCGCGCGGCGATTACCAGATCAACGTGGAAACCATCCGCCGCGCCGGCGTGGGCGCCCTGTACGAAGCGTTCCAGCGCCTGAAGGAAAAGCTGGCCGCGCAGGGCCTGTTCGACCAGGAGCGCAAGCGCGCCATCCCCATGTTCGCGCGCAGCATCGGCATCGTCACCAGCCCGCAGGCGGCGGCCCTGCGCGACGTGCTGATCGCCTTGCAGCGCCGCGCGCCGCACGTGTCCATCATCCTGTATCCCACGCCCGTGCAGGGCCAGCAGGCGCCGGAAAAGATCGCGCAAGCGATCCGCACGGCATCGACAAGGGCCGAGTGCGACGTGCTGCTGGTGTGCCGTGGCGGCGGCAGCATTGAGGATTTATGGTCGTTCAACGACGAAGCCGTGGCATACGCGATCGCCGATTGCTCCATGCCCGTGATCAGCGGCGTGGGCCACGAGACGGATTTCACCATCGCCGACTTCGCGGCCGACCTGCGCGCGGCCACGCCGACGGCGGCGGCCGAACTGGCGGCCACGCCGCGCGCCGACTGGATGGCATCCTTGCGCGCCGATGCGGCCGACCTGCGCCGCGCCATGCGCCGCAGCCTCGACGACTCGGCCCAGACCCTGGACCGCCACAGCCGCCGCCTGCTCAACCCGAAGGCGCAGCTGCGGCAGCAGCGCCTGCAGCTGCTGGCCCTGTCCACGGCCATGACGCACGCGGCGCGCGCGCCCGTGAACCAGTCGCAGTACGCACTGGAACGCCTGCGCAGCCGCTGGGCCGCCTTGCGGCCTGACGTCGCGGCGCCGCGCGCGCGCCTGGTGGAGATGCAGCGGCGCGGCGGCGCTTCCATGGCGCAGCTGCTCAGCCAGCGGCGCCACCGCCTCGACGGCCTGGCGGCGCAGCTGGAGCTGTTGAATCCGCAGCGCACCCTGGAGCGCGGCTACGCCATCCTGCGCGACGAAAAGGGAAACATCGTGCGCTCGCCGGCGCAGCTGCAGGCGCGCCAGAACGTCAACGTGCGCCTGGCCGACGGCAGCGCGCAGATCGGCATCGCCAGCGTGCAGGCAACTCTGGAATAGGCGCCGGCATAAAAAAGGCCGGGGAAGCTCCCCGGCCCAACACCTTCCCCTACTGAGTGGACTGCTGCTGCAACTGCCCTTTCACACTACCGCATTTAAAACTTCATCGACACGCGCGCGCCAAACGTGCGCGGCGCGTTGTAGAAGGCGCCGTAGATCTGCTGCGTCGGCTGGCATGGCATGCCCACGTCCGTGCAGATTTCATTGACGTCCAGCTTGACCGCCTTGTCGGTGGCGTTCTGCACGAACGCTTCCACCGTGTACGCCTTGTTCGCCGGCTGGAAGCGCAGGCTCAGGTCCAGGGTCGTGTAGGCTTCCTGACGCTTGACGCCCGCATGGCCCGGCACGTCGCCGTTGAACGCGCCCGCCCCCACGTAGGACATGGTTTCATAGTGCACCGAGGCGCGCGGCGTGAGCTGGCCGCCGGCGACGGCGAAATCGTGCTCGTACTGGACGGTGGTGGAAAACTTCGGCGCATGCTTCATGGTGCTGCCGCCCACGTTCACCAAGGGCGCCGTCGAGCCGCAGGACTGGCCATTCGCGCGCGCCGCATCGACGTCGCACGAAAGAAAATCGTCATACACGGCTTTGAGCCAGGTGGCGTTGCCCGTCAGGCGGTCGACCTTCGTCGGCCGCCACACCCATTCCGCTTCCAGGCCCTTGACGGTGGCGCCGGCCGCGTTGAAGTTGGCCAGCACGCTGTTGACCACCTGCGATTCGAGCTTGTCCTTGTACTTCATCAGGAAGGCATCAAGGTTCAGGGTCAGTTCGCGGTTCAGCAAGTCCGACTTGAAGCCGATTTCATAGCTGGTCAGCTTTTCCGGCTTGGTGGTGGCGCCGCCGTCACCGATGGCCGGCGAATGGAAGCCCGTCGTCACGGAACCGAACAGCAAAATGTCCGGCCGCAGCTTGTACTCGATGCGGCCCAGCCACGTGGCCTGGCCGTATTTCAGGTCGGCCGTGTTGTCGCCCGGCGTATTGCCGCAGGCGGCCGCCGTGATGGCGCCGCCGGGGCCGATATTGTGCGTGTTGGCCAGGCCCGTGCCCGGCGTGACCAGCTGGCGCAGCTGATCGGCAGTCAGCACGGTGGTGCCCAGCGGCGTGTTCGCGGGCCAGTTCGGGCACGCCCAATTCTGGCCGCCGATGTCGAATTTATGGTCCTTCGTGTAACGCGCGCCAGCCGTCAGCTTGATCTGGTCCGTCAGCTGCTGGCTGACCTGGCCGAAGACGGCCTTCGATTTGAGCTGGCGGTCGCCCTGGATGAAGGACATGGACGACGCATACTGGCCCACGGTGGGCTGCACGAAGATCACGGCGCCGTTGGCGATATCCTGCTGCACGGCGGCCTGCGAAATCTGGCTGCGGTCGATATCGAAGCGCACCTTGTTCTTTTCATTGAACAGGAACAGGCCCGCCACCCACTGGAACGGCGCATCGTCGTCCGAGCGCGCCTGCAGCTCGTGCGAATAGCTGTCGAACTGCGCCCAGTCGGTGCGGTTTTCCGACTTGAAGCCGGGGAACAGGCCCGCATCGGCGTCGTTGCTGTTCTGGCGCTTGTAGCGGCTCCAGCTGCCCAGGTACGTGAAGTCCAGCGCATCCGTCGGCTTGTAATTGAGCTTGCCCTTGTAGGTCAAAATCGACTGGTCCAGTGTGCCCGGTGTGTCGATCAGGGCCGAGCGCAGCTTCTCGCCCCCTTTCGGTTCGGCCGCCAGATAGACGTTGCCGGCGCCCTGGTCGAGGAAGTAGTCGGCGATAAAAGTGCCGCGCAGCTGCGGCGTGAACTTCCACAGCAGCGAGGCGCGCACGCCCATCTGGTCGCCGGCGCCATACTTGGCCGTACCGGGCATGACGTTCGAGCCGCGGCGGAAGTCCACCGTGCCGTCGTGGCTATCCTTGATGGCGGCGATGCGCAGCGCCACGTCGTCGGAGAACGGGATATTGAGCATGCCCTGCGTCTGCAGGTGGCGGTAGTCGCCCACGGTGATGCCGGCCGAGCCCATGAACTTCGATGTGTTTGGCGCGGCCGAGACGAGGTTGACGGCGCCGGCCGTCGAATTGCGGCCGTTCAGGGTGCCCTGCGGTCCGCGCGCCACCTCGACGTGGCTCAAGTCATACATCAGCGCCGTGGCGCCCTGGGGACGCGGCGAATACACGCCGTCGACATAGAAGGCGACGGCCGGGTCGCCCAGCTCCGTGTGGTTGGCCGAACCGACGCCGCGCATGTAGACGTGCACGCCGCCCGAGTCGCCATGCTGCTCGACGACGAGGCTGGGCACCATGGTGGCCAGCGACGCCAGGTCTTTCACTTGATTGTTTTGCAGGGTGTCCTGGTTGAAGGCGGTGACGGCCAGAGGCGTCTCCTGCACGAAGGTATTGCGGCGCGTGGCCGTGACGACGATGCGGTCCATCTGTTCGGCTGCCGGTTTTGCCGCATCCGTGGCTGCAGCCTCCTGGGCCATGGCGGCGCCGCTGCCCAGCAAGATGAACTGGGCGAAGGTCGCATGCGCCAGGCTGAGGGCGATGGTATTGCGTTTGAGCTGTTGCATTGTTGTTGTCTCCTGTACCGCTGGTTGAATGATGATCACATAGCTCTTTGGCTACTGCTGCACATTTTTTGGGTGTCAATCTGAAGTCATGTCGCCTCCGTGCGGGGTCTATGGGTAGCCACGGCGCGCCCGGCCGTGTCGAACAGAAAGGCATGGCCTTCTTCCGGCGCGAAGCCGATGGCGCTGCCCTGCGCCAGCGCGTGGCGCGCCTCGCCGTGCAGCTTGATGGCCACCGCATGCGAACTTCCCTCGAGCGTCGCGTGGATGATCTGCGCATCGCCCAGCTGTTCGATCAGGGTGACGGTGGCGCCGTAGCCCTCCTCGCGCGGCACCAGGCGCAGGTGTTCCGGGCGTATGCCGACCAGCATGCCCGCCGCGCCGCCAAGCTGGCTGGCCAGGGCCGGGACGGCGGCGCACGGCAAGAAGTTCATGCGCAGCGCGCCGATGAAGCCGGCGACGAACTGGCTGGCCGGGTGGCGGTACAGCTCCAAAGGCGCGCCCACCTGCTCCAGGTGCCCGCCGTGGAAGACGGCGACCCTGTCGCCGAGGGTCATGGCCTCGACCTGGTCGTGCGTCACGTAGATCATCGTCGTGCCCAGCTCCTGGTGCAGCTTGGCCAGCTCGATGCGCGTCTGCACGCGCAGCGAGGCATCGAGGTTGGACAGCGGCTCGTCGAACAGGAACACCTTGGGCTGGCGCACGATGGAGCGACCGATGGCCACGCGCTGGCGTTCGCCGCCGGACAAGGCCTTGGGTTTGCGGTCAAGCAGGTGCGTGATCTGCAAGATCTCGGCCACCTTGCCGACGGCCGCGCGCACTTCGGCCTGCCCCTTGCCCGCCAATTTGAGAGCAAAGCCCATGTTGTCGCGCGCCGTCATGTGCGGGTACAGGGCATAGCTCTGAAAGACCATGGCGATGCCCCGCTCGGCCGGCGCCACGTCATTGGCCAGCAGGTCGCCGATGCGCAGCTGGCCCGCGCTGATGTCTTCCAGTCCCGCGATCATGCGCAGCAGGGTCGACTTGCCGCAGCCGGACGGCCCGACGAAGACCATGAATTCGCCGTCGTGGATATCGAGATCGAGGCCCTTGACGATTTCCGGGCCGTCGCCGTAGGTCTTGCGGATGCCGCGCAGGGAAATGGCGGCCATGTCAGTGCTCCCCCGCCAGGGCCGGCGCATGGGCGGCGCGCTGAGCGATAATAAAATCGCGGTACCACAGGGCGCTGTCCTTGAAGCTGCGCTGCTGCGTGGCGTAATCGACGTACAGCATGCCGAAGCGCTTGGCGTAGCCCGAGTTCCACTCGAAGTTGTCCATCAGGCTCCAGTAGAAATAGCCGCGCACGTCGATGCCCTGCGCGATCACGGCGCGCAAGGCGTCCAGGTGCAGCCGCACGTACTCGATGCGCGGCGCGTCGTGGATCTTGCCGCCGACGGGCTTGTCGGCCACGGCCATGCCGTTTTCCGTGATGTAGACGGGCGGCAGCCGGTATTCGCGGTGCAGGCCCACGAGCAGCTCCGTCAAGCCTTGCGGATAGGTTTCCCAGCCCATGTCGTTGACACCGAGCTTGCATTCGGGCTTGCGCGGCGGCGTCTCGGCGCTCATGTAAGCGCGCGTGTAGTAGTTCACGCCGAGGAAATCGATGGGCTGCTTGATATCCATGAAATCGTTTTCAAAGATAGCCAAAGCAGAAGCATCGACGTGTTTCAGGGCCAGGGCCGGGTAGCGGCCCTTGAAGATGGCGTCCATATACCACTGCACCGAGCGCGCATATTCGAGTTCGGCCAGCTCGCGGTCCTGGGCGCTGTCGGTGGCCGGCGTGGCCGTCCATTGATTGAGCACGATGCCCAGCTTCGCGGGCGGATTCACGGCGCGCATGGCCTGCATCGCCAGGCCGTGCGACAGCAGCAGGTGGTGCGACACTTGCACGGCGGCGGCCGGGTCGGCCATGCCGGGCGCGAACTGGCCCGTGCCGTGGCCCAGCACGGCCGTGCACCACGGTTCATTGTGCGTGGCGATGCTGGCGACCTTGTGGCCGAAGCGGCGCGCCACCTCGGCCGCGTAGGCCGCGAAGTGGTAGCAGGTGGCGCGGTTGAGCCAGCCGCCCTCGTCCTGCAAGGCTTGCGGCAAGTCCCAGTGGTACAGGGTCAGATGGGCATCGAGGCCTTGGGCGGCCAGGGCATCGAGCAGGCGGGAGTAAAAATCAAAGCCGGCCTCGTTCCAGGCGCCGGAACCCGTCGGCTGGACGCGCGACCAGGACATGGAAAAGCGGTAGGCGTTTACGCCCAGGCTGGCGATCAGCTCCACGTCCTCGGCATAGCGGTGGTAATGGTCGCAAGCCACGTCGCCATTGCTGCCGTCGATGATCTTGCCGTTCGTGTGGCTGAAGGTATCCCAGATGGACGGGCCGCGGCCGTCGATGGCGGCGGCGCCCTCGATCTGGTAGGCGCTGGTGGCCACGCCCCAGGTGAAGGTGGCGGGGAAGTTGGTGTCGATGTCGTCGTTGTGCATGGTCGTCATGTCAGTGTGAGGGGTTGAGATAAATGTGTGGATCAGCCTTTGACGGCGCCCTGCGTCAAGCCTTCGATCAGGCGCTTCGAGGCGACAAAAAACATCAGCAGCAGCGGCAGCACGGCGATGGCGGCGCCCGTCATCAGCGCGCCCCACTCCGTGTTGTTCGGCGCCTGCATGCTGCGCAGGGCCAGCGGGATCGTGTAGTTCTCGACGGAGCGCATGACGACCAGCGGCGTGATGAAATTGTTCCACGAGTTGATGAAGGTGATCAGGCCCAGGGTGCCCATGGCGGGGCCGATCAGCGGCAGCACGACGCGCCAGTAGATGGCGAATTCGCCGCAGCCGTCGATGCGCGCCGCCTCGATCAGGTCCTTCGGAATCGCCGTGCCGATGTACTGGCGCATCAGGAAAATGCCCAGCGCGCCGGCCGCGCCCGGCAAGTACAGGGCGCGCGGCTGGTCCAGCCATCCGAGGAAATCCATCAGCATGAAGGTCGGGATCATGTTCATGAACGACGGAATGATCATCGACGCCATCACCAGGGTAAACAAGGGCCGCTTGAAGCGGAATTCGTACATGGCAAACGCATAACCGCCCAGCGAGCAAAAGAACAGGGTCAGCGCGGTCGTCATCAGGGCCACGTACAGGCTGATGCCGATATTGCGCCAGAACGGCAGGCGCTCCTGCAGCAGTTCCAGATTGTTCAGCAGGGCCGTGCCGAACCAGCGCGGCGGCGGCAGGCTGTAGATCTCGGCGCTCGTGTGCGTGGCGAAGACGAACATGAAGTAGAACGGCGCGACCATGATCAGGGCGCCGATGGCCACCATGGCATAGGCCGTCCAGCGCGTGGTTTTCATCGTGCCTCCTTGCGTTCTTGACGTTCATTGCGGCTGAAGATGCGGTTATTCACCCAGGTGGTGCTGGCGATGATCAAAAACAGCAGCCAGGAAATGGCCGACGCCGTGCCGAAGTCGCCCGAGGAAAACGCCGTCTTGTAGACGAAGATGGCCGTCGTCATCACCGACTGGCTCACGCCGCTCGATTCGGCCACCAGCACGAACGGTTCCTCGAACAGCTGCAGATTGCCCATGATGGTGAGCGTGACGGCCAGGTAGATCATGGGGCGCAGCTGCGGCAGGGTGATGTACCAGAACTGCTGGCGTGTCGAGGCGCCGTCGATGGTTGCCGCCTCGTACAGATCCTTCGGTATCACCTGCAGCGCGGACAGGTACAGCACCAGGTTCCAGCCCAGGTAGCGCCAGAAAATCACGAAGGCGACGGCCGGCTTGATGAACAGCGAGCTGCCCAGCCAGTCGATCGATTCCGCCGGAAACAGCCCGCCCACCAGCGGCAGGCTGGCGCACCACTGGAGCAGCACATTGATCTGGCCATAGTCGCGCGAAAACAGGGTGTTGAAGACCATGGCGATGGCCACGCTGGAGGTGATGAACGGTAAAAAGTAAATGCCGATCACCAGGTTGCGCGAGCGCTTGAAGCTGTTGTGGATGAACGCCGCCAGCGGAATGGCCACCAGGTGCTGCGGCACGCCCGAGGCCAGTGCCAGCCAGACGGTATTGCCCAGCGAGCGCAAGAACCACGGGTCGCTCAAGGCATACTTGTAGTTGTCCAGGCCCACCCACTGCATGGCTTCCACGCCGCTGGCCGCTTCCCACTGGTTGAACGACAAATAGATGGAAAACAGCAGCGGGAACAGGCTGAAGACGGCGAACAGGATGAAGAAGGGGCTGATGAAAATATACGGCGCCCATTTTTTCATGTTGAAGCGTTTTTTGGCGGGCCGCGCCGGGACGGCGGCGCCATCGGCACAAGGCATGGTCGTGTTCATGCTGTTCCTAGCGCCGCGCGCGGTGGGTGATCAGGGCCTTGGCGTCGGCCAGCGCCGTCTTGATATCCTTGTTTTGCGCCAGCACGCTTTCCAGTTCCATGTTGACGATGTCGCGCGCCACGGCGTCGAACTTGTCGACGCGGATGACGGGAATCTTCGCCGCCGTGTCGCGCGCCAGCAGGCGCGTCTTCTGGCCGCCGAAATACGGCTGCGGCTCGTCCATCATCGGGTCGGCATATGCCGCCTTGAGGGACGGGAAGGCGCCGATCTCCTTCAAGGAGTGCAGCTGGATATCCTTGTTGACGGTCATGAACTTGATGAATTCCCAGGCCTGGGTTTTATTCGCCGCCTTTTTCGGAATGCCGTAGAAGGAGCCGCCGTAGGACGCCAGCGCGCCGGCCGGCAGGTTGGCCGCGCGCCACTGGCCCTTGGAATCGGGCGCCAGCCATTTGGCCAGGTGGCCGCTGAGCCAGGAACCCATCATCTGGCTGGCCACCTTGTCGCGTTTGAAGCCTTCGGCCCACTCGCCCGTCCAGGCCACGGTGCGCGCATCGATGCCGGCCACCCGCGCCGCCTTGGCCAGTTCGAAGGCCTTGATGAAACGGGGCGAGTCGACCAGCACCTGGCCCTTGTCGCCAAAGTAGATGCCTTCGCCATCCTTCAGATTGGCGCGTATATAAATGTCGGCCAGGTCGCTGGCACCGGCCAGCAGATAGGTGCCGGTGGCGGCCTTGAGCTTCTTGCCGGCGGCGATGTACGATTCCCACGATTGCGTCAGGTCGGCCTCCTTGATGCCCGCCTTGTCCATCAGGTCCTTGCGGTAGAACAGGGTGCCCGGTCCCAGGTCGGCCGGCATGGCGCCCAGGGTGCCGCGCGAACTGGTGGCCTGCACGAAGGTGAACGGCACGAACTGGGCGCGGTACTGCCCTGCGCCGTAGGGCGGCAGCAAGAGGTCTTCCATGCCCTTCGATTCGGCGAAGCTGCCCACGTAGCGGAAGTCGATGGCCATCACGTCGGGCAGGCGCGCGCCGGCCGCCAGCGCCGTCGTCATCGAGTTATGGTGATCGTCGATCTGCAGGCTGACCAGCTTGACCTTCACTTGCGGGTACAGCTTTTCCCACAGGGGCAAGGCCGTCTTGACGGCACGGTCCAGGTCGGGAAACGAGGCGACAGTGATCGTGGCGGGGGCCAGCGCCGGCGGCTGTGCGGCAGGCGGGGCGGCTGCGGCGGCCACGCCACAGGCGAGGGTCAGCGCGGCCAGGGGGGCAGCGCCAAGGATGCTTGACTTCATTATTTCATCTCCGATTATTGAGCGTCTTCTATCTTGAAAACGTTTTCACAACATGTGTCCATTTAACACCGCAAAGAAAACCAAGTCAACCGAAAAAGTTGTCATTTTTATCGACGGTGGTGTGGCAAGCTGCACGCCGTGGCACGTGTTCTCCTATGAAAAAGCGCAAAAATTCCTCATTTGAGCCGCCGTTGTTTTTTGTGAAAACGTTTTCAAGCGTAGGTCGGATTAGCGGGTGAGCGCGTAATCCGACAATATTGTTGGCGGCAGAGGCATGTTCCGGCGCATTGCTGGCCGTGATGTGTCGGGTTACGCCCTGCGGGCTAACCCGACCTACCCCGACCTGCGGTCGTTATCGGCCATTTATGGTAATCTTTCGATGAAAAGGTTTTCAGAGCACTGACGACCAGCCATCTTGATACCCAGGAACCGCCTTGAACGATAGCGACCACGCCGCCTCTCCCTCCACCCTGCTCGACGTGGCCCGCCAGGCCGGCGTGTCGCCCAGCACCGTGTCGCGCATCCTGAACGGCACGGCCAGGGTCTCCGACGACAAGCGCGACGCCGTGCTGGCGGCCATCGCGCACATGAAATTCGCGCCGAACCAGATGGCGCAGGGCTTGAAAAAGGGCCGCTCGATGACCATCGGCATCGTGGTGCAGGATATTTCCAGCCCCTTCTTCGACGAAAGCCTGCGCGGCGTGGACGATGGCTTGAAGGACACGGGCTATGCGTCCGTCATCGTCAGCGGGCACTGGAATGCGCAGGAAGAGGCGGACCGCATCCGTTTGCTGCTGGCGCGAAAGGTCGACGGCATCATCCTGCTGTCGGGGCGCATCTCGGACGAGAGCGTGCTCGATTTCTCGCAGCAGCGGCCCATCGTCTCGACGGGCCGCCTGCTGGCGACCAGGAGCGCCATCGGCTTCAAGCTCGACAACGAATACGGCGCCTACCTGGCCGTGCGCCACTTGATCGAGCTGGGCCACCGCCGCATCGCCTTCGTGGCCGGGCCCGCCAACAACACGGATGCGGCCGAACGCCTGACGGGCTACCAGCGCGCGCTGCGCGAAGCGGACATCGCCATCGACCCGAAACTGATGGCGGAAGGCGATTTCCACGAGGCCAGCGGGATGCTGGCCATGAACCACTTGTTTGATACGCAGCAGCAGTTCAGCGCCGTCTTCGCCGCCAACGACCTGTCCGCCTATGGCGTACGCCTGTGCCTGTACCGCAAGGGCATCCGCGTGCCCGACGATATCTCGCTCGTCGGTTTCGATGACTTGCCCGGCTCGTCCTACACGACGCCGCCGCTGACGACCATCCACCAGCCCCTGTACGACATCGGCCGCATCGCCACGGAAGCGCTGCTGGGACTGATCAATGGCGAAGCCGTGCAGGCGGCCATTCCGCCGCTGGAACTGATCGTACGCGAGACCACGCGGCGGATCCGCTAAGGCTTACGGCGGGGAACTTTTCCGCCCAATTCAGGCTGAACGAGAATCACTACGCTACCCGCATCCGCAACGCATGCCGGAATCTGCAGCAATGGCGCATCCGCTTTACAATAGTGGCTCGTTCAGCAAGAATGCCTGCTTCAAGCAAGCTTGGCTCAACCCTCCGGCCGCAGGCCGGTAGACTCCGAATACTCACCATAAAGGGACATCACATGGAACATACTCTGCCACCACTGCCGTATGAAATGGACGCTCTGGCGCCGCATATTTCGAAAGAAACCCTGGAATACCACTATGCCAAGCATCACCAGGCGTATGTCACCAACTTGAACAACCTGATCAAGGGTACCGAGTTCGAGAACCTGTCGCTGGAAGAGATCATCAAGAAATCGTCGGGCGGCATCTTCAACAATGCGGCGCAAGTATGGAACCACACCTTCTACTGGAACGGCATGAAGCCGGCCGGCGGCGGCGCGCCTACGGGTGCCGTGGCTGACGCGATCAACGCCAAATGGTCGTCGTTCGACAAGTTCAAGGAAGAATTCACCAAGTCGTGCGTGGGCAACTTCGGTTCGGGCTGGACCTGGCTGGTGCAAAAAGCCGACGGCTCCGTCGACATCGTCAACACCTCGAACGCCGGCTGCCCGCTGACCACCGGCGACAAGCCGCTGCTGACATGCGACGTGTGGGAACACGCCTACTACATCGACTACCGCAACCTGCGCGCCAAGTACGTGGAAACGTTCTGGGGCCTGGTCAACTGGGACTTCGTTGCCAAGAACTTCGCGTAAGCGGTCCTTGTCAACGTAGGGCGAAAAAAGCCTGCGCCATCCCGCGCAGGCTTTTTTTTGCCTGCTGAAACGCACGGCGCTGCGCTACAATCACTGCCCTGCCACCGCCATCTTCCTCTGCACCGATGTCCGCTCGCCTGCTGCGCCGCCTGTTGCTGTTGCCCCTGCTGGCGTGCCATCTGCACGCATGCGCGGCCGCTCCCCTGCTGTCCGACTACACCCACAATGCCTGGGGCGCCTTGCAAGGCGCGCCCGTCGACGTCCTCAAATTCGCCCAGGGCCAGGATGGCTGGCTGTGGATCGCCACGGCCACCGGCTTGTACCGCTACGATGGCGTGCGTTTCGACCGCGTCGACAGCGTGTACGGCCACCGCCTGCCGTCGAGCAATGTGCTGGGCCTGGCCACGCCGCCGGACGGCGCCGTGTGGGTCGGCTACCGCCTCGGCGGCGTCAGCGTCTTTCGCCGGGGTGGCGCGCGCACCTACCGCGAAGCGGACGGCTTGCCGCCGGGCGCCGTGTTCCATATCGAGGCAGCGCCCGACGGCGCCATCTGGGTCGGCACGCGCGATGGCGCGGCGCGCCTGGCGCCGGGCGCCGACCGCTTCGTCGCGCAAGCCGCCAATGTGGGCCTGCCCGACAAGCGCGTGTACCAGATCCTGTTCGGACGCGATGGCACGCAGTGGATGGGCACCATGCATGGCGTCTTTTTCCGCAAGCCGGGCCAGGCGCGTTTTTCCCATGCCTGGCCGCGCACCATGCTCACCAGCATGGACGAAGCGCCCGATGGCGCCATCTGGGCCGTCGACACGCACAGCAATTACTACCGCGTGCGCACCAGCGCGCCGCGCGGCGATGCGCCCATCCGGCCCGACGCCAGGGGCAACGGCATCCGCTTCGACCGCGCCGGCACCATGTGGCTGATGCAGCCCGATGGCATCGAACGCAAGTTCGATCCTTCCGGTCCCAGCCTGCCGGCCCAGCGCCTGACGCGCCAGAACGGCATCAGCGGCCCGCTGCCGCAAACGTCATTCCAGGACCGCGAGGGCAATCTGTGGTTCGGCACCTCGACGGGCCTGGACCGGCTGCGGCCGAACCGCCTGCGGACCTTGCCCGTCGCCGTGCCCTTCGACCATCCCGGCATGCTGGCGGGACCCGATAGCGACGTGTGGATCGGCGACTACGTGGGCGACGTGCGCAGCTTTACGGCCGACGGGGTGAAAAAAGTGATCTTGAAAGGGGCGTTGGCGGCCAGTCACTGGGCGCCCGACGGCACGCTGTGGCTGGGCAACGAGCAGGAGCTGCACCATCGCGCGCGCGACGGCAGCATGACGCGCGTGGTGCCGCCCGTGCTGGGACTCGATCCGCAGGCGCTGCAGCAGGACCGCTCGGGCGCCCTGTGGGCCTCGTTTTCCGGCGGCGGCCTGTTTCGCCTGAACGCAGGAAAATGGAGCGCCAACGGCGGCCTGTCCGGCCTGCCGGCGGCACTGACCACGGCCATGGCGATCGATGGCGCCGGCACCGTCTGGCTGGGCCATGCCGACAATACCGTCAGCCTGGTGGCCGATGGCCAGCGGGCGGGCGCCGTCAGGCGGCTCGGCGCTGACGAGGGCCTGCAGGTGGGCACGGTGCTGCAGCTGTACCGCGATGGCGACGCGATGTGGGCCGGCGGCGAAAACGGCGTGGCCCTGTACCGCGCCGGCCGCTTCCACATGCTACGCGGCGCGCGCGGCGCGGCGTTTCGCGGCGTGTCGGGCATCGTGCGCCTGCCGGACGGCGACCTGTGGCTGCATGGCGCGGACGGCATCGATCATATCGGCGCCGCCAGCCTGGCCGCGTGGATGCGCGACGGCAGCGCCGTCGTCTCGGAACGCTTCGACGCGCTCGACGGCTTGCAGGGCCATGCCTCGCAGCTGCGCCCCGTGCCGTCGCTGATCCATGCGCCCGACGGCAAGCTGTGGTTCTCCACCTCGGCCACCATCGCCATGCTCGACCCGCTGCATATCCGCCGCAATCGCCTGCCGCCGCCCGTGCAGATCCACAGCTTGCTGGCCGATGGCGTGCGCTATGCCCTGGACGATGGCAAGCCGCAGCACCTGCCGCAAGGCAGCAAGAACCTGCAGATCGGCTTCACGGCGCTGAGCCTGTCGATGCCGGAACGCGTGCGCCTGCGCTACCGGCTGGCGGGCGTGGACGCGGGCTGGCAGGAAGCCGTGGGACGGCGCGAAGCGTACTACACCAACCTGGCGCCCGGCAGCTACCGCTTCGAGGTCACGGCCGCCAACGAAGACGGCGTGTGGAACACGCAGGGAGCCAAGCTTGACATCGTCATCGCGCCCGCCTTCGTGCAGACGCCGTGGTTCGTGCTGCTGCTGGCGCTGGGCGCCGCGCTGCTGCTGTATGGCGGCTATGTGCTGCGCATCCGCCACCTGACGCGCAACATGCAGGAGCGGCTGCAGGAACGCTTGCAGGAGCGCCTGGCCGAACGCTCGCGCATCGCCCGCTCGCTGCACGACACCCTGCTGCAAAGCGTGCAGGGCCTGATCCTGTCGTTCCATGCGCATGCGGACATGCTGCCCAAGGGCACGCGCGAACGGGCGCGCCTCGACGGCACCCTCAACCTGGCCGACCAGCTGCTGATCGAAGGCCGCGACCAGATCATGGACTTGCGCGCCTCGGCCGAACCGGACGAACTGCGGCTGGCGCTGCAGCAATTCGGCAAGGGCCTGGCCGAGCACCGCGCGCACGCCTTCACGGTGCACGTCAGCGGCAGCTGCCGGCGCCTGCAGCCGCGCGTGCATGACGAGATCTATGCCATCGCGCGCGAAGCGCTGTTCAACGCCTCGCGCTATGCGGAGGCGGCAAACATCGTGCTGGAACTCGACTATGCGGAGCAGGCATTCACCCTGCGCGTGCGCGACGACGGCTGCGGCCTCGATGACGCCGTGGCGCAAACGGGCCAGCGGCCCGGCCACTGGGGCCTGGTCGGCATGCGCGAGCGCGCCGCCGGCATCGGGGCCAGCCTGCGCATCGACAGCCGGCCCGGCGCCGGCACGCAGGTCGAAGTGAGCGTGCCGGGCCGCCTGGCCTACTGACGGCGCCGGCGAAGCTGGCGGAGCACGCCCGCAAGCGTGCAGGGGCCAGGACGGATAATGTTATACGATGCACAAGAGCTTGACATGCTCTTGCATCTCCCTCCCCCTTACCGAAAGCCCGCCATGAAAAAATGCCTGCTCGCCCTGCTGCTCTGCGCATCCGGTTCCGCCTTCGCCAACTCGGCCTGCGACACGCCGCGCAACGACTTCGACGGCCTGTATTGCCTCAACAAGGTGTACCAGGAAGCGGACAAGGAACTCAACGCCAACTACAAGACACTCGCCGCCAAGCTCGATGCCGGCGGCAAGCAGAAGCTGAAATCGGGCCAGCTGGCGTGGATCGCCAACCGCAACGACAGCTGTTCCAAACGCGAATCGTCGGGTTTCTACGTCAACCTCGATTGCGCCACCAAGACCACCATCGAACGCGCGCAATTCCTGCAGGACCGCGTGCGCGAATGCGTGAGCGCCGGCTGCCAGAACAGCAAACTGTGATGTAAGTCTGCGCCAGCGCAAACGGGAGCGGGCGGCAAGCGCCCATACTGGCCGCTCCCATGTCTTCCCGTTTGCGCCATGAGCAAGCTCATCGACATTTCCCTGTCCCGGTGGGACGCCAGCGGCAGCGCCGCGCAGCAAGCGGCGGCGCTGCAGGCGCTCGAAGATGGCCAAGTGCTGCTATTGCCGGCTCTGGGCTTTCCCCTGCAACAGGAAGAGCATGCCCTGCTCGACGGCGCTGTGGGTAGCGCCAGCAGCGCCAAGAACATCAGCTGGGAAGCGGCGCGCGGCGTGCGCGGCCAGGGCGAGGCCTGCGATGCGGCCCTGCTGGCCGCGCTGATGCGGCGCTATGCGCGGCACACGCGGCACTTGCTGGCCGGCTTGCTGCCCGGCTATGTTCCTCATCTGCAGCAAGGCAAGGGCAGCTTTCGCCCCGTGGAAATCGCCGGGCGCATCACCTCGTGGCGCAAGGACGATACGCGCCTGCACGTCGACAGCTTTCCTTCCTCACCCACGCAGGGCCGGCGCATCCTGCGCGTCTTCACCAACATCGATCCGCGCGGCGCGCCCCGCGTGTGGAAACTGGGCGCGCCGTTCGAGCAGGTGGCGCAGCGTTTTCTACCCCTTGCTAAGCGTCCGCAACCCGTGCT
Source organism: Janthinobacterium sp. BHSEK (assembly GCF_056174685.1). Classification (NCBI taxonomy): domain Bacteria; kingdom Pseudomonadati; phylum Pseudomonadota; class Betaproteobacteria; order Burkholderiales; family Oxalobacteraceae; genus Janthinobacterium; species Janthinobacterium sp. BHSEK. The sequence continues at coordinate 61,274 of NZ_JBWBYV010000017.1, read as the reverse complement.
GGCGGCGCTGCTGCAATGGCTGCGCATCACCAAGTCGCGGCGCACGGCCTACGATCACTACATGCTGCAGCTGCACGACGCCATGAAGGCCGATCTCGATTACCAGGCGCAGGTGGAGCAGCAAACGCACGCGTTCGCGCCGGGCCAGACGTGGATCGTCTTCAGCGACGCCGTATCGCACGCGGCCCTGCGGGGACAGCATGCGCTGGAACAAACCTGGCTGCTGCCCGTGCGCGCCATGGCAGCGCCCCACAAGTCGCCGCTGGCCATCCTCGAGCGCCGGTTGCAGCGCCCGCTGGCCTAGCCTGGTTTGATCTGGCCGGGCCTCACGCCCGATAAAAGCGGATTCAGGCCGGCAAGCGGGCCGCCTTGAAGCGCCGCCAGGCCTTGTGCATGCGGCCATCGCTGCCGTCCGCCTGCGCGCGCGCCGCCAGATAGCCGCGCACGAAGGCCGCGTGCAGCCGCAATCCGTCCTGGGCTGGCTGGTCAGCCTGGTCGGCCTGGCCCGCCTGAACTTCGGGCAATTGCTGCAGCAACCGGTCGGCCACCTGCACGTCGTTGAGCCAGCCCAGTTCATCCTGCAAGGCCGACAAGCGCCCCACATACGGTTTCACGGCCCGGCCCGCAAACAGCGAGGCAAAGAATTCCGTCGCATAGCGCGTCTTCTTGGCCGCGATGCGCACTTGATGGCGCTGCTGCGGCGTGGCATGCAGCAGGCGCTTGCCGCGCTTCATCAGGCGGCGCTGGTCCTTGCGCAAGGTGGCGCGGGCAAACGGCGAGACATGCGCATCGAGGCGCCGCAATTGGCGCGCGGAACAGCCATCGCGCCAGGCGCGCGCCTGCAGCCAGCGCTGCAAGCCCAGCATGCAGGCCGTGCAGCGCGCCGAGGTGACGGCCTGGGCGGCTAGTTGGTGCTTGAGCCGCGCCTGCGCGTGCGCGGCCTGTGCCAGCGCCGCCGCATCGGCCTGCGCCTCGCCGTCGAGCTGCGCCAGGGTATTGCCAGCCAACACATCCCAATCGCGCGCCTCGCCCAGCGCGCCGCCCAGCCAGTCGAGTTCGGCCTTCAAGGCGTCCGGCAGCACCAGCAGGGACTTGAACATGCCCAGCGCCGAACGCAAACGGCGCAGTCCCACGCGCATCTGGTGCACGCTTTCCACGTCCTCGCCCGCCGCCACCCCATCCTGGTTGCCGCTGACCTGTTCCAGGCAATTGCCGGCGATGGCCACAAACACCTGTTCCACCGACATGGCCGCGTCCAGCGCCAGCGGCTGCGCCTTGACCGCCTGCAGAGGCTGCGGCACCGCCAGGCGGTAACCGCGTTCCGCCTTGCTCATGTGGCCCAGCTGCAGCGGCACGTCCCGCAGCAGCGCCAGCGCCACGTCGAACAGGCTGGAAGCTTGCCCCTGCTTCAATTCCAGTTCGACCTCGCTGACGGGCACGCTGTATACGGTACCATCGGCACCATCGGCCCCGTCCACGCCGCTTTCAATGACACCCTGGTCCAGCACGCATTCGATCTGGTCGCCCTGCGGCGTGCGCAGCTGCCAGACGGTGCGTTCGATGCGCGTGGTAAACACGGGCCGCAAGGCGTCGCGGACGGCGTCCTGGCGCAGCAGCGCGCGGACGGGCTGCTTGCGGCCGATGGCAGAGTCGAGCGCGGCCAGATCCGGCTGCGGCCCCGGCACGTCGCCTTCCCATTCGTGGCGGCTGTGCAAGCCGCCGTTGACCGTGCCGCCCGCCTTCAGGGTTTGCACCCAGTGCCCGTCCACCTGGCGCACGCGCAAGCCCGCGTGGTGGCGGCACAGCTGCAAATCGGGCGTATCGACATAGATATCGTGCATCTGCAGCACCTGCACCTCTGCTTGCGCAGCCTGCGCCAGCAGCGGGTGGGCGCGCAGGCGGGGCGCGTCTTGCGGCGCCAGCAGCAATTTCAATTCGATTTCCATGACCGCTCCTTGCGAGATTCCTGAACGCCCATTGTAAGGCGCGTCCCGCCGCGCGCAAGGCGCACGCACGCACACCTTGATTTTGCGCCAAAATAGGCGATTCATTTACAAGGAGATGCCATGACCTACCACGCCGCCGAGAACCGCTACGACAGCATGCCATACCGCACGTGCGGGCGCAGCGGGCTGAAACTGCCGCTGCTGTCCCTGGGCCTGTGGCACAACTTTGGCGACAGCAACAATCTGGCTTCGCAGCGCGACATGCTGCGCACGGCCTTCGACCTGGGCATCACGCATTTCGACCTGGCCAACAACTACGGCCCGCCCTACGGCAGCGCGGAAAGCAATTTCGGCAAGCTGCTGCGCGACGATTTTTTACCGTACCGCGATGAGCTGATCATTTCCACCAAGGCGGGCTGGGACATGTGGCCGGGCCCGTACGGCCAGGGCGGCGGTTCGCGCAAATACGTGCTGGCCAGCCTGGACCAGAGCTTGCGGCGCCTGGGTCTCGACTATGTCGACATCTTTTACTCGCACCGCTACGACGCCGACACGCCGCTGGAAGAAACCATGGGCGCGCTGGCGACCGCCGTGCAGCAGGGCAAGGCACTGTACGTGGGCCTGTCGTCTTACTCGCCGCAAAAGACGGCCGAGGCGGCCGCCCTGCTGAAGGAGTGGAAAGTGCCGTGTTTGATCCACCAGCCTGCCTACAACATGCTCAACCGCTGGATCGAGGAAGACGGCTTGCTCGATACCTTGCAGCAAGAAGGCATGGGCTGCATCACGTTCACGGCGCTGGCGCAGGGTTTGCTCAGCGACAAATACCTCGATGGCGTGCCGCAGGATGCGCGCGTCAACCGCCCCGGCGGCGGCTCGCTGCTGCAACAGCACCTGAGCGCGGAAAACCTGGCCCGCGTGCGCGCCCTGAATCAGATCGCCGCGCAGCGGGGCCAGACCCTGGCGCAGATGGCGCTGGCCTGGGTGCTGCGCGATGCGCGCGTCACCTCGACCCTGATCGGCGCGAGCAGCAGCGCGCAAATCCGCGAAAACGTGGCCGCGCTGCAGCAATTGTCGTTCACGGCCGACGAGCTGGCCGCCATCGACGTGCAGGCACGCGAAGGCCATATCAATCTGTGGGAAGGCCCGTCGCGGGCCGTGTAAGGCGTTCAGGGCAGCGCTGGCGGCGACAGGGGCGTTGGCAGCAGCGCGCATAGTTCCTGCGCCACCTGCCGGCGCCGTTCGGGCGTGGCGAAGACGCCCACGTCCACCTGCGCGCCGCCATGACCGCTATCCTTGATGCGTATCAACTGGCGCGGCCAGCACGGCACTTCGACGCGCGTGCGCCATGGCGAAAAGTGGTGGCGCCGGCAGTGGCCGGCGCTGACCTGTTCGATGATCAGTTCGCCATCGCGCAGGGCGATGTGCTCATAGTCGCGCGCATGGCGCAGGTAATGCAGCAGGGCGACGGCCACCAGGCCCAGCTCGGCGAACGAAAAGACGGGAATGTACCAGAGGCCGCGCAGCGCAAAGGCGGCGGCAATCGTCAGGGAAAACAGGCATAGCAAGCCATAGGCGCGCAGCAACTGTCGCGCCGTCAAGGCACTGTGGCGCGCCAGCAGCCATTGCGGCTGCTCGCGCGAGTGATCGCGTGGCATGGCGCCTCCCGCACTGTCGCACTATTGCCCCATTTACCTGTCGCCCCGTTCCCCTGTCACTGCGGCGGCTCCCACCACCGCCGGCTCACACCCGGGTCAGGCGCCCATCCGCAGCAGCGCGTGGCCCACGTGCTGCCACCAGTGATCGCGCGACCTGACCTGTTTCAGGCAAGACGTGTCGATTTCCGTGGGGAACACGCGATCCTGGCACACCTTCGTTTCCAGGGCATAGCGCTGGTTTTCCGCCGCCGCCAGGGCCACGACGAGCCAGAACGCCAGCGCCAGCAAGATCACCAGCGCACTCCAGGCCAGGTGATTGGTGTTACTTTTTTCGCCAAAAAACTCGCGTGGCCGCGTCTCGCGGTACATCGACATCAAGTCTTTTTCTTTCTCTTCCGACATCTGCGTTTGCATCCTCTGACATCCTATCCTGTGCAGGCCGGCTGGCCATGGCGGCGCGCATGCCGCCTTGCCCGCATTTTACGCCGATGGCGCGGGAGGGACAGTAATTCGTGGCGGCAATTCCCCCTCGCCCTCCTCCGCCGGCGTTACGGGCGCCAGGCTTTCCACATGATCGACGTCGATGTCGCCGCCATCGGGCGCCGTATTGCGCGGCTCCACGCCGGCCCGTTCGCCCGTGCCGGCCGCATCGCTGTCGTTCTCCAACGCTTCAACATCCTGGCCGGGCACGCCCTGCATGTCGCTGCCGCTGTCGGAACTGTCGCTGGGACCGAGCGCGCCCTTGCCATGGCCGCTGCCCAGGACGCGGTCGGGCGTGACGGGCAAATTGTCCGGATCGAGTGTGCTGCTGCTCATGGCTGACTCCCGTTAACAAAAAAACCAGCTTACTCTCCTGGCCAGTCCAGCGGCGCACGCCTGCCCGGCCTTTTACGAGGGGGAAATGCGGCGGCGCACAAATATTTTCAGAAATTACTTCACAAATGTACTATTCATTGCTATAGTTAATTCAAGTAAGCATCTTCTCATCCAGAAATTGCTTCATCGGCGGCACGGCGCCCACCAGCGCAGCGCCGCCGAACCGACCGGTACGTGGCGATCCGGCCCATCCACCCAGCCATCATGCACATTTTGGAGTCTTATCATGCAAGCCAAATCACTCATCGCAGCATTGTTTGCCATCACCACCGCCACTTCGGCTTTCGCCCAAAGCGCCGCGCCTGCCGCTGCCAGCCAGCAACTCACGCGCGCTGACGTCACGGCCGAATACATCCGTGCCCGCAACGCCGGCGAAATCGCCACCAGCGAAGTCGACTATCCGAAAACGCCGGCCACCGCCGCCAGCCAGGTGACGCGCGAACAAGTCATGGCCGAGTTCTACGCCGCCCGCAAGGCTGGCCTGATCCCGCAAACGGAAGCGGACTTTGATGTCGCGCAAACGGCCAAGCACGTCGTGCAATAAGAAACCAGTCAGCCGGTTTCAGTCAGTAACAACTCAGTTGCGGCGCAGCACCCGGGCCACTCCCGGCGCTCACCGCGGCGAGCTGTGATACCCCAGCAGCACCCCCAACATATCTCTCCCGGAGTTCCTGCATGTCCCTGCACCGCCGTTTGCTTGCTGCCAGCCTGATCCTTGCCTTGAGCGCTTGCGCCGACATGGGCCATATCGCGCCGCAATCGGCCATGCTCGATGCCAACAAGCTGAAAGCGAGCCAGGCCATGGATGCCGCCGCCAGCGCCGCCATACAATGGCCGCGCACGCAATGGTGGCAAGACTTGCACGACCCGCAATTGAACCACCTGATGGAGCAGGCGCTGGCCGACAGCCCCACCCTGCGCGGCGCCCAGGCGCGCGTGCGCCAGGCCGAGGCGCTGGCCGGCGCAGCCGAGGACAAGACCCGCCCGCAGGCGGACGCGAACGTCTCCATCAACCGCGAACTGTATTCGCAGCACGGCAGCACGCCGGCGCCGCTGGCCGGCAACTACGCGTGGCGCAACCAGGCCACCGTCACGGCCTCGTACGACCTGGACCTGTGGGGCCGCAACCGCGCCGCCCTGTCCGCCGCCCTGGGCGACGTGCAGATGGCGTCGGCCGAATCGCAGATGGCCCGCCTGGCCCTGGAAACGGCGCTGGTGCGCACCTACATCCAGTTGTCGTATGAATTCCAGCTGCAGGACGTGATCGAACGCAGCCTGGCGCAGCGCGCCCGCATCCTCGACATCACGCGCCAGCGCAAGGCGGCCGGCATCGGCACGGACATTGACGTGGCGCAGATCGAAACCACCTTGCCCGCGGGACGCCGCCAGCTGGAGCAGTCGGCCGAGTCGCTGGCCCTGCTGCGCAACCAGCTGGCCGCGCTGGCCGGCAAGGGTCCGGCAGCGGGTGCGGCGCTCACGCGCCCCGTGCTGCGCCTGGACCAGCCGCTGGCCATTCCCGCCGCCCTGCCCGCCGACCTGATCGGCCGCCGGCCCGACATCGCCGCCCAGCGCTGGCGAGTGGAAGCGGCAGCGCGGCGCATCGATGCGGCCAAGGCCGAGTTCTACCCGAACGTCAACCTGGTGGCCTTTGCCGGCTTCCAGGCCTTCGGTTTCAGCCATTTTCTCGATGCCAACTCGGACATCCGCGGCGCCTCTCCCGCGCTGAGCCTGCCCATCTTTGCCGGCGCCCGTTTGCGCGCGCAGCTGGGCAGCCAGACGGCCGTGTACGACGGCGCCGTGGAACAGTACAACGCCACCGTCATCAACGCCATGTCGGACGTGGCCAACGCCGTCACCAAGGCACAATCGCTGGAAAAGCAGCACCAGCTGACCGTGCAGGCGCTGGCCACGGCGCAGCGCGCGCGCGACCTGGCGGAAAAAGCGTACAAGGCGGGCATGAGCGACGCCATCAACATGCTCAACACGCAAGTGGCGCTGCTGGCGGAAGAACAGCAGCAGGCGCAAAATGGGGCGCGCGAGCTCGATCTGTACGTTTCCTTGATGAATGCATTGGGAGGCGGCATCTAGGCTTGCAATCCTGGCATTGCCCTAGCCCAACAAGATACAATCGGAGCTTTATTCACACATGAAGGAATATGACATGACCGCTTTTGACGCCACCTCCAAGCGGCTGCAAAACATCCGCACGCGCATGCCAGGCTTCCCCATGGAACTGATGCGCCTGTTGCGCATGACGTACCACATTCAAAAAGGCATGAAGGACTTGACCAATGCCGCGCTGAAAAAGCACGACCTGGTCGATGCCAGCTACATGGTGCTGGCCGTGCTGTACGGCACGGACGACGAAACCTCGAACGCCTGCACCCTGGGCATGGCCTGCCATGAAAAGCCGGCCAACCTGACGCGCGTGTGCAACGACCTGGAAACGCGTGGCCTGATCCACCGCGGCACGCGCCCCGGCGACCGCCGCTCCGTGATGATTTCGCTGACCGACAAGGGCCGCGCGCTGATCGAAACGGCGCTGCCCGACGTGTACCAGGAAACCTCGGCCCTGTACGACGGGTTCACGGAAGAAGAGCTGCAAGTGCTCGACAAGCTGTACATGCGCCAGCTGCGCAACCTGAACAATCTCAACAACCAGAACTGATAGCCTATCGATGACGCCAGCCACAGCAACAAAACCCACATATGGCCCCCTGAGCCGGGCGGCCCACTGGCTGGCGCTGGCGCTGCAGGACTGGCGCGCGACGGAAGGCGAACGCTGGATCTACGTCGGCAAGACCCTCATCGCCGCGTTCTGCGCCCTGTGGCTGGCCTACCGCCTGGGCCTCGACTCGCCCAGTACGGCGATGACCACCACCATCATCCTGGCCCTGCCCAGCAGCGGCATGGTGCTGGAAAAAAGCTTTTACCGCCTGTGCGGCACCCTGCTGGGATGCACGGCCGCGCTGACCCTGATCGGCCTGTTCCCGCAGCAGCCCGTGCTGCTGTTCGCCGGCCTGGCCCTGTGGGTGGGCCTGTGCACGAGCGGCTCGGCCCTGCACCGCAACGCCCAATCGTATGTGTACGTGCTGGCCGGCTACACGGCCTGCATGATCGTGCTGCCCGCCATCGAGCAGCCGATGCAGGTATTCTCGCTGGCCGTCACGCGCGTGGCTGAAGTGGGCCTGGGCATCATCTGCTCGGCCGCCGTCTCCAGCGTACTGCTGCCGCGCCACCAGGGCACGCAGGTGATGCGCACGGTGCAGGCCCGCTACGGCAAATTCCTCGCCTTTTGCCATGACGTGCTGCAGCAAAAGCTCACGCCGGCGCAGGTGGAACTGACGCATCTGCAGTTTGCCGCCGACGTGGCGGCGCTGGAACTGGGGCGCTCGGCCGCGCTGTTCGAAGTCACCAGCAAAGTGAGCCACGTGCGCGCGCAGAACCGCAAGCTGCACGCCTTCAACGCCACCTTCATGACGGCGCTGACCACCTTCTATACCTTCCACCGTCTGTTCGACCGCCTGCAGCGCGATGGCGAAACCCAGGTCATGCAGGCCTGTGCGCCGCTGTACGCCATCGTCGCCGAGGCGCTGCAAGCGACGCCGTCGCAAGACTCGCTCGACACCATGCAGCGGCATCTGCAAACGGCGCTGGCGCAGGCGCGCGCGGACATCGACGGCGCGGCCATCGCGCATGCGCAGCGCATCGATTTCGACACCGTCTGCGAGCTGCTCGAGCGCTTCGCGCGCGACATGAGCCGCTTTCACGAAGTGTATTTCAGCCTCGTGCACGACACGCCGCTCGACGTGAGCACGCCGCAGGCGTATGCGCCGAAGACGCCGCCCGCGCTGGTGCTCGCCAGCGGCGCGCGCGCCGGCATCAGCCTGGCCCTGCTGGCGCTGGGCGCCTACTTCCTCGCCTGGCCCTACGCCAGCACGGCGATGCTGATGGCGGCCGTGTTCTGCGCGCTGGCCTCGTCCTCGCCGCGCCCCATCCTGATGATCCGGCAAGTGCTGACGGGCTTTTTGATCGCCATGCCCCTGTCGCTCGTCTGCGTGTATTTCGTGCTGGTGCACGGCGACGGCTTCCCCATGCTGGTGCTCAGCTTTGCGCCCTTCCTCGCCGTCGGCCTGTACCTGATGACGAATCCCGCCAAGCTGGGCGTGGGCCTGGGCGTGTCCACCTTCATCACGCAGATGGCGCCGACGAATCTGATGCACGTCGACGGCGCGGCCTTTTTGAACACGGGCATGGCGCTGATCGTCGGCCTGATGCTGGCCGCCCTCGTGTTCGCCGTGCTGCTGCCCGAGCACACGATGGGCCACAAGGACCATATCGGCCCGGCCCTCTGGCGCGAAGCGCTGCAGGCGTGCACGGCGCCGGCGCGCCGGGTCAAGCACCGCTTCGACAACCGCGTGCGCGACCTGCTCAGCCAGCTCAATGCGGCGGCCGGACCGGCGCCGGGCGAGGCCACGCGCGCCGTCGTGCGCCAGGCCCTGACCCTGCTGGAGATCGGCCATTCCGTGATCGAATTGCGCGACCTGATCGCGACCGCCCGCCCGGGCGCCACGCGCCATGCGCTGCAGCAGTGCGTGGACGGCATCGCCGCCTGGCTGCGCACGCGCGGCGATGCGCAACTGCAGGCGGCGCTGGACGCCACCCTGCAGGCGGGCGCCGTGGTGCGCGCGGCGCAAACGCAAGCCGATGCGACAGCCGAACGCAGCGCGCGCCTGCAGACGGCCTTGGCCGACCTGCATTCGATCTACACCTCATTACTCGACCACATGGCGCCTGGCGCCGGAGACCACCATGCCGCGTGAATTCGCCCTGTTCGGAATTCTGATTCCTACCCTGCTGCCCCTGTTCATCCTCAGCATCGGTCTGCAAACCCTGCTCGACCGCGTGCTGGGCTGGCTGGGCGTGTACCGCATGGTGTGGCACCCGTCGCTGGCGCGGCTGTGCATCTTCATCGCCATCTTCGGCGCGCTGGCTCTATCGCTTTACAAATAAAAAAAACTGTTCAACCTGATCAAGGAAAGGCTGCCGACATGGTAAGCAAACTGACACGCTATGCAATCACCCTGCTGCTCTTGGCCGCAGCCCTATGGATAGGCAAGACCGTCTGGGACCGCTACATGGAGTCGCCGTGGACGCGCGACGGGCGCATCAAGGCCGACATCGTCAACATCAGCGCCGACGTGGCCGGCACCGTCACGGAGGTGCTGGTGCGCGACAACCAGGTCGTGCAAAAGGGCGATATCCTGTTCGTCGTCGACAAGGAACGCTATGCCAGCGCGCTGGCCCAGGCCGACGCCGTGCTTGCCGCGCAAAAAACGGAAATGGGCCGCCGCGGCAAGGAAGCGCAGCGCCGCGCCAATCTGGACGCCAGCATCATCTCGACGGAAAGCCGCGAAAGCGCGGCCTACGCCGCCAGCTCGGCCTCGTCGCAAGTGCAGGCCGCCGTGGCCGCGCGCGCGCTGGCCCAACTGAACCTGGAACGCACCACCGTGCGCGCCCCCGTCAGCGGCTACGTGACGAACCTGAACGTGCACAAGGGCGATTTCGCCGCCGTCGGCGCGGCCAAGCTGGCCGTCATCGACAGCGCCTCGTACTACGTCGTCGGCTACTTCGAAGAGACCAAGCTGGGCATGCTGGCGCAGGACGACAAGGCGGAAATGAATCTGATGAGCGGCGGCACCCTGCACGGCCACATCGAGAGCATCGCGCGCGGCATCACCGACCGCGACGCCGCCACGGGCCGCGAACTGCTGGCCGACGTCAATCCCACCTTCAACTGGGTGCGCCTGGCGCAGCGCGTGCCCGTGCGCATCCACATAGATGAACAAGACAGGAATCAGGTCCTGGTGGCCGGCACCACCTGCACCGTCGTGATCACGCCCCACTCGGCGCCCCATTCTGCGCCTGCGCCCAAGCCTGCGGCCGCGCACCCGGCATGATCATGATGCGCGGCGGCGCCGGGCGCCTGGCGGAAATCGCCCTGTTCCTCGACGCCGCGGCGTTGGGCAGCTTTTCCGCGGCCGGCCGCAAGCACGGCCTGTCGCCGGCCGCCGCCAGCGCCGCCATCGCGCGCCTGGAAACGGCGCTGGGCGCCACCCTGTTCGAGCGCACCACGCGCCAGCTGCGCCTGACGCAAGAAGGTTTGCACTACCGCCAGTACAGCGAACAGGCGCTGGACTTGCTGGCGCAGGCGGAAGACGGCTTGCACGGGAGCGGCGGCGCCGTGCGCGGCGTGGTACGGATCTCGGCGCCGTCCGACATCGGCCGCCAGCTGCTGCTGCCCATGCTCGACCGCTTCGCCGCGCTGCACCCGCAGCTGCGCCATGCGCTGACCCTGACGGACATCACGGCCAACCTGGTGCAGGACGACGTCGACCTGGCCATCCGCTACGGCGAGCTGCCCGACAGCGAGATGGTGGCGCGCCTGCTGCACCCGGGCCGGCGCGTCGTGTGCGTGGCGCCCGCGCTGGCCGTCAAGGTGGGCGTGCCGGCCATGCCGCACGACCTGGCCTCGTTGCCGACGCTCGTGCTCACGGCCGGCGACGGCGCGCCGCAGGAATGGCGCTACCGCGCAGACGGCAAGCGCCACAGCCTGCGCCTGCCGGGGGACTGGCACAGCAACGACGGCGAAATCATCCGCCGCTGGGCCGTGGCCGGCCATGGCTACGCCTACAAATCCCTGCTCGACATCGGCGACGACCTGCGCGCGGGGCGCTTGCAGACGGTGCTCGACGATTACTTTGCCGACAGCGTCCCCCTGAACCTGCTGTACCGGCGCAGCCGCTTCCAGCCGCCGCGCGTCGCCCTGCTGGCCGACTTCCTCGTGCGGCAGTTCGCCGCGCTGCAAGCCTGACGGCCATCCTTACCGCGGCAGCACGCCCAGCTGGCGCAGCAGGGTCAGGTTGTCTTCCAGGTGCCAGTTATCGCTGATGCGCCCCTGCGCATTGACCTGATATAAATCAAACGCATGGAAATCGATGGCTTGTCCCTGCCCCTGCAAGGGCCCCTGCGGCGTGGGGAAGACGCCCGTGAAGCGGCCCGTGAAATGCAGGCGCAAAGTCACCCGGTCGCCCGCCACCAGCATCTCCTCGATGGCCACCTTCAAGTCCGGCACGGCCGCGTGGAACACCTGCGACGCCTGCAGCGGGCCGGCCAGTCCCTGCGGCCGGCCCGCAGGCAAGGTGCGGTCCATAAAATCGTCGGCCAGTGCCAGCCGTGCCAGGGCCGGATCGCCGCTTTCCCAGAACGCGGCATAGCGGCGCGCGGCCAGCGCCACCGTGGCGTCGGCTTGCGCGCCGGACAGGTGGGCGGGCATGGGCAGATTGGCGGCGCAATGGGCTGGCGCGGCGGCCAGCAGGGACAGGGCCAGGATGGCGGGAGCAAAAGTGGGCATGGTGGTTCCAAATGAGTTAATCGGCGTGCGCATAGCACCCCGTCATTCTGGACTCGCTTGCCCTGCTTGATAATTGGTCCCGCGCTTGAAGCAATTGCTTGCAAGGGTTGAAAATAAGTTGAAAATGCGTTGAAAATCAGCGCCCGCCGGCCACGTCGAGGATGCTGCCCGTCACATACGTCGCGCCCGGCCCCAGCAGGTACAGGATGGCGTCGGCGATTTCTTCCGGCTGGCCGCCCCGCTGCATGGGCACGCCCGATGCCAGGCGCGCCACCCGCCCCGGTTCGCCGCCAGAGGCGTGGATGTCCGTGTAGATGATGCCGGGCCGCACGCCGTTGACGCGGATGCCCTCGGCCGCCACTTCCTTCGCCAGCCCGAGGGTCAGGGTATCGACGGCGCCCTTGGAAGCGGCGTAATCGATGTATTCGCCCGGGGAGCCGATGCGCGCGGCCACCGACGAGACATTCACGATGCGTCCGCCCCGCCCGCCGTTCGCCGTCGACATGCGCCGCACGGCCTGCTGGCAACAGAGGAAATAACTGATCACGTTGGTGCGCAGCACGCGTTCGAGGCGCTGCACGGACATGTCGGCCAGCCGGCATTTCTGCTCCAGCACGCCCACATTGTTGACCAGCGCCGTGAGCGTGCCCAGGCGCGCATCGACTTCATCGAACAAACGCGCCACGTCCGCCTCATCGCTGACGTCGGCCTGCACGGCGATGGCTTCGCCCCCTTCCGCCACGATGCGCGCGCACAGTTCCCCGGCCGCCTGCGCATCGCGCACATAGTTGACGCAGACGGCATAGCCCTGGCGCGCCGCCAGCAGCGCCGTCGCCGCACCGATGCCGCGGCTGCTGCCCGTAATCAGGATCACTTCCTTCATTGTCCCTCCTCGATGGTTGTGGTCTCATGATACCCGCAAGCTGCAGACGTAAAAAAGCCCGCACAAAGCGGGCAGTTTGCCGATCCATCCCTCATCGTCACGACGCCGGAGAAAATCGTAGCGAGCGGCAGTGAGGCTCGGCGCCCCCTTGTGGCCAAGAAGCGCAACCGTACTTTGTACGGGGGCGCCGAGCCGGTGAGCATCGCCGGCCGCAAAGCGCGACGCGCAGTAGATTTTATCCGGCGTTCTATGACCTGAAGTGCGTCATGGCATAAGTCAGGTGCTGCCACCAGTGTTCGCGCGTCTGCACGGACGCCAGGCATTTCGCATCGACCTCGTTCTTGAACGCGGGGTCCACGCAAGCCTTGCTGGCCAGCGCATTGCGCTGGTTTTCCACGTTGACGATGGCGATCGACAACCACGCCACGAGGGCGAGGGCCAGCACGCACAGGGTCCAGGGCAGCTGTTTCATGGTTTCTCCGCTTACTTCTTCGCTGGCGCGGGAGCGCGCTCTTTCAGGGTGCGCGCCACCAGTTCATCCATCACGCGCAGGGTCGCCGCCTGGGTCTGCGGCTCGGACTGGCCAGGACGCGACAGCTGTGCCGGCGACGTCACGAAGCGGCCGTCGATGACGATGGTCGGCGCGCTGTCGATCTTGCTGGCGGCGATCAATTGCTCGTTGCGTTTCAGCTTGGTCTGCACGCCGAAGGAATTGAACATCTCCAGGTACTTCGCCTTGTCGATGCCGTTCTTCACCAGCAGGTCGAGGATGGCGTCATCGCGGTTCAGGCGGTTGCGCTCGACGTGGATGGCGCGGAAGATCTTGTCGTGGAACTGGTCCAGCTGGCCCATCGCTTCCAGGGTGGCATAGGCGTGCGCCTGCGGATCCTTCGGGCCGGAGAAGGCCAGGTGGATGCGGCGGAAGGCGATCTTGTCGCCCTGCTTCTTGACCCAGTCGTGCATCAGCGGATCGAGCGCGTAGCAGTGCGGGCACGAGTACATGAAATACTCGACCACTTCCACCTTCTTGCCCGTGTCCGTGCGCACTGGCGTCGGGAGCGTGGTAAAGCCGGTATCGGCCGCCATGGCGCCGCCGGTGGCCGCCACCAGGGTGACGGCGGCAAGCAGGGGACGCAAGAAACGCAGAAAACGCATAATAATCCTTCATCATAAGTGGTCGTGAACGGGGCGAGATTACCACTTTTTGCGCCGGGCGATGAGGCCCGGCCGGAAAAAAAGCGCTTTTACGCGCCCCGTTTGCGCCCGATTAAGCCGCTTTTAAGCGCCGCCGCGCCGCTGCCTCAGAAATGGTAGCGCGCCGACACGCGCAGCTGGCGCGCATCGTTGAGGTAAATGCTGGAGCGGCAGCCCGGCGCATCGCCGTAATGGCGGCGGTTGGCCAGGTTGCTGCCGGCCAGTTCCAGCTCCCAGGCGCCCAGCTTGCGCACATAGCGACCGTCCACGGTGGCGAAGGCGGGCACTTGCGCCAGGCAGCTGCCGGCGAAATCGGGGCCGTAGCGCAAGGCGCGCAGCCATTGCACGCCCACGTCGGCACTGGCGCCGCCCTGCCCCGTCCAGTACAGGCGCAGGCTGGCCAGGGTCTTCGGCACGAGGGCGATGTCCGGGCCGTCGTAAGCGTAATCGTCATAGCGCGCATGCACCTGGCGCACCTGGGCGTCGAGGCGCCAGTCGCGCGCCAGCGCCATGCTGGCCTCGATGGCGATGCCGGCACGGCGCGAGGGATCGAGGTTGCCCGCAAAGCCCAGCTGGCCCAGGCTCTGGTCGAAGACGATCTGGTTGCTCAGGCGCTCGCCGAACACGCGCACGGAAGCGCTGCGCGCCGCGTCGCCGTAGGTGGCGCCCACCTCCGTTTCGCGCCGCAGCTGTCCCGCCAGGGGGCGGTAGCCGGCGCGGGTATAGCCATCGTCGTCGATGCGGTAGCTGCGCGCGGCCTTGGCATACACGCTCAGCTGCGGGCGCAGCTGCAGGCTGCCCTGCAAGTCCCAGGCATTCTGGTTTTCCCAGTCGCTGCCGCCGGCCGGCATGTCGGCCGGATCGAGCTGGAACTGTTCATGCCGCAGTCCCAGCAGCAGGCGCGGCGCATACGCGCCGCCGAAGGCCAGCTCTTCGCGCATCAGCAGCGCGCGCGAGTACTGGCGGCGCTGCGCATCGCCCGCGCGACCCGAGCGCCGCTGCCACTGCATCAGGTCCAGGCCCACTTCCGTATCCGTGCCCACGCCGCCCACCTTGCCGTAATGGCGCACGCGGGGCGCCAGTTGCCGACGGCGGCTGCTGTAGCTCGACTCGCTGCTGCCATCCTCGCCCGCATAGTGGGCCGTGGCGCGCTTTTCCCGCTGCGACAATTCCACGCCCAGCTCGAAACTGCCCACATAGCGCTGCACGAAGGCGCTGGCGCGCCGCACCTCATAGCGGTACAGGTCTTCCGGGCGGGCCGCCAGCAAGGACAGGAACGGCGCCTCGGGCGCGGGATAGCGGGTGTCCTGCTTCAGCTGGTCGGCGCTGAAGCCGAAGCGGCCCTGGCGCAGCTTCCATTCCGCGCCGCCGTTGAAGCCGCGCTGGTGAAACACGCTGCCATCGCGGTAATTGCCGTTACGCAGGCCGTCGATGGCCGCGTCGAGCGACATGCCGTCCTGGTCGCGCGACAGGGCGGCGCGCATGCTGTGCTGGCCGCCCTGCGCCAGTTCGGCGGACAAGTCGCCGTGCGTGACGCCGGCCTGCGGCACGGGCGGCGGCACCAGCTCCTGCGCGCACGCCGGCATGGCCAGGGCGCACAACAGCAAGGTGCGCGTGGCGATGGTCAGGACGGAAGGGGCAGGCATCATGGCGGAAAGCTGGGTGCGCTACCGGGGCACGCACGGTAGTGAAACGGGAGGATGGCAAAAGCGAATCATTATACGCACGGCGCGCGGCGCCGCAACAGCGAGCGGGGCTGCCAGCATAATTCATTGCTTATTTGTAATTTTTACAGGTATATTAACGAGCGCCCGGCGATCCTGGGCGCAGCCGACCGCATTTGAAAATCAACAAGCCACTGTGGGAGTCACGCATGGAAAGCCGTAGCACGCCGCGCCGCCTTGTCCCCCTCCCAGGCAAGCTCAAAGCCCTTGCCGCCGCCGCCCTGCTGCTGGCAGGCCTGGCCCTGCAGGCCGAGCTGCTCGCCCAGCCGGACCACGGCAAGCCGGCCGGCGCGCCCTTGCCGCTGGCGCCGTCCGCCGACGGCATCACCCTCGCTTCGCCGCATGCGGCCGCCGTCAGCACGCCCAGCGCCAGCAACGCCTGGGGCGGCGCGCGCACGGACGCGCAAGCGACCCTGTCGGACCGCGTGGTCGACTACCAGATCGAAGCGACGCTCGATCCCGTCAAGCACACGATAGACGGCCGGCAGAAACTGCGCTGGCGCAACCGCAGCGCGCAAGCCGTCAGCAGCGTGTACCTGCACCTGTACCTGAATGCGTTCGAAGGCGAGCATTCGACCTTCTTTACCGAGAAGCGCAAGTTCGACACGGGCTTTCGCTCGGGCGTCGGCACGCGCGACGGCGAGTGGGGCTACATGGAACTGCGCAGCATGACGCAGAACGGCGCCAGGGCGCCCTGGCATTTCGTCCAGCCCGACAACGGCCCGGCCACCGACCGCACCGTCGTGCGCGTCGACTTGCCGCAGGCCGTCGCGCCGGGCGCCGAGACGACGCTCGACATCCGCTTCTTCGACCAGCTGCCGCGCGTCATCGCGCGCACCGGCTATTTCGGCAGCTTCCACCTGGTGGGCCAGTGGTTCCCGAAGATCGCCGTGCTGGAACTGCCCTGCGAACGGGGCGCCACCGCGCCGCGCTGGAACGCGCATGAATTCCACCTGAATTCGGAGTTCTACGCCGACTTCGGCCACTATGACGTGAAGCTGACCGTGCCCAAGGAGTACACGGTGGGCGCCACGGGCGAGCTGCAAGGCGCGCCGCAGGAAAAGAACGGCATGCTCACGCATCACTATGTGCAGGGCGACGTGCACGATTTCGCCTGGACAGCCGACAAGCGCAGCGCGCAGCCACTGACGGGCAGATGGAGCGGTCCTGGCAGCCCTCCCGTGGCCATCCAGGTGCTGTACCCGCCCGAGTACGCATCGAACGCGGCGCCGGCGCTGCAGGCGGCCAAGGATTCGCTCACCTATTTCTCGCGCACCCTGGGCCCGTATCCGTACAAGACCCTGACGGTGGTGATCCCGCCGTTCAATGCGGCCGAAGCGGGCGGCATGGAATACCCGACCTTCATCACGGCCTCGAGCTACGCCAGCCTGCAGCCGAAGACCATCGCCGGATTCGGCCTCGACTTCGTCACCATCCACGAATTCGGCCATGGCTATTTCTACGGCATCCTGGCCTCGAACGAATTCGAGGAACCCATCCTCGACGAAGGCTTGAACGAGTACTGGGACCAGCGCATGCTGCGCGCGCGCGGCCAGGACATCCACGCCACCACGCCCCTGCTCAAGCGTCTGGGCTTCGCTCCCGCCTTCAAGGTCTTCGAGGCCGAGCGCATGGCCGCGCCACGCCAGGATGCGGCCGACCCGCTGGGCCAGAATGCCTGGAACCGCCTGCAGGGCGTGGGGCCCGTGTACAGCCGCACGGCCGTCACCCTGCGCGACCTGGAAGCGCGCATCGGCAGCGAGGCCATGGAACGGGGCTTCAAGGCCTATTACGAACAGTGGAAATTCCGCCACCCCAGCGTGGCCGACCTGCGCGAAGCGCTGGCCGAAGCGACGGGCCAGCGCCGCATCGTGGAACAAGTCTTCGCGCAGCAAGTCCATGCCAGCGCGAATATCGACGACCGCATCGGCAGCTTCACCAGCGAAGAGCAGACGCCGCTGGCCGGCCTGGCGCTGGTGAACGGCAAGCGCGTGGAACGCACGCCCGAGGCGCTGGAAAAGGAAGAGGACAAGGTGCGCGCAGCGTGGGACGAGGCGCATCCGGACGCCAAGCCGGGCACGGGACCGTATCCCTATCTGACCAGCGTGGTGCTGCGCCGCCGCGGCGCGCCCGTGCCGCAGGTGCTGCAGGTGAAATTCGCCGACGGCAGCTCCGAACGCGTGGTGTGGGACAACGAGCAGCTGTGGCAGCGCTACACCTGGAGCAAGCCCGTGAAGGCCGTCTCTGCCGAACTCGATCCCGACCGCGTGCACTACCTCGACGTCAACAAGCTCGATGACGGCCGCACCCTGAAAGCCGACACGTCCGCCGCGCGGCGCTGGGGCCTCGATATCGCCGCCGCCTTCCAATACCTGCTTTCCCTGATCGCCATCGTATGAGCGCCACTTCCACGACACGGGCCAGCGGCCTGACCCTGACCATGCGCGCCAGCCGCGCCGCCCTGCAATGGCGCTTGCTGCTGCTATGGGCGGGCCTGCTGCTGATTCCCGCCATCGTTGCCGTCATTCCCATCTGGCGCACCCTGGGCGCCAGCCTCGATAACGCCGTGCATGCGGCGGCCCTGGCGCACAAGCTCGACCTGATGACCGTGGCCGACCTGGTGGCCAATGCGGGACGCAACGGGGCCGCCATCAGCCAGGCCGCCATCACGGGCATCGTGCTGGCCTTGCTGCTGTCGCCGCTGCTGAGCGGCCTGGTGGCGACGGCCGCGCGCGCCCCCGCGCCACCCGGTTTCGGTGCCCTGCTAACTGGCGCCTTCAGCGAATACGGCCGCATGCTGCGCATGCTGTTGTGGAGCATCGTGCCGCTGGGCGTGGCGCTGGCGATCGGTGCCGGCGCGCTGAAACTGGCCGGCAGGCACACGGCGACAGCCATCCTGGAAGCGGACGCCGACCTGGCCCGCCACCTGGCCTTGCTGCTCGCAGGCGTGCTGTTCCTGCTGGCCTGCGCCACGCTCGACGCGGGCCGCGCGGCGCTGGCCGTCGACCGGCGCCGCACGTCGGCCGTCAAGGCCTGGTGGCGCGGTCTCGGCATGCTGCGCCGGCGTCCGCTGGCCTGCCTGGCCATCTACTTCGTCATCACCGTGCTGGGACTGGGCCTGTATGCGCTGCTGGGCGTGGCCCGGCTGAACCTGGCCGGCCCCGGTCCGCTGGCCATCGCGGCCGGCTTGCTGGCGACGCAGCTGGCGGCGCTGGTGCTGGCGTGGATGCGCAGCGCGCGCCTGTTCGCGCTGATCGACGTGAAGCGCTCGCTCGCGTGATCAAGCCCCCAGGCGCCCTTCATCGGCGAGGAAGTCGATGAAGGTGCGCACCTTCGAGGACAGGTAGCGGCGGCTCGTGTAGACGGCGTACACCTTGCCGCCCGCCAGCTTGAAATCGTCGAAGAGGCGCACCAGCCGCCCCGCCGCCAGGTCCGCATCCGTCTGCCACGATGGCAGCAGGGCGATGCCCATGCCGTCGAGCGCGGCCGCGTGCAGCAGGCTTTCGTTATTACATTGCAGCACGGGCGTAAACTTCACCGTCTCGCGTCCCTGCGGCCCGTCGAAGGCCAGCTCATTGCCGTTCGCTAACAAGGAATAGCTGATCATGGCGTGCTGCGTGAGGTCTTGCGGCAGCTGCGGCAGGCCCGCGCGCGCCAGATAGGCGGGCGCGGCCACGAGGTGAAAGGCGATGCTGCCGATGGGCCGCGCGATCAGGGCCGGCGACGGCGCCTGGCTCACGCGCAGGGCCAGGTCGAAACCCTCTTCCACCAGGTTGACCACGCGCCCGCTCAAATCGATGTCGAACGTCACTTCCGGGAAGCGCTCGCGGTAAGCCGCCAGGGTGCGCGTAAAGATGGCGTTGGCGAACCAGACGGGGGCGCTCAGGCGCAGCATGCCACGCGGCACCACCGTCGTGCGGCCCACGGTCGCTTCCACTTCGTCGAGGTTGTCGAGCATGTCGCGGCACTGTTCAAAATACACCTTGCCGATTTCCGTCAGGCTCAGGTGGCGGCTGCTGCGGTTCAGCAGCCGCGCGCCCAGGTGGCGCTCCAGGTGCATCACGTGCTTGCTGACCATGGCCGGCGACAGGTCCAGGCGCTCGCTGGCGCGCACGAAACTGTCCAGTTCCACCACGGCGCGAAACACGCGCATGCTGCGCAAGGTATCCATGACTGCCCCATCATCAACAAAATGGAAATGATATATCAATAATTGCGATCTTGATCAACTGACCGCGCATGACTATCATCGACAGCATCAGCCATTCCCACCAGGAGCCGCCATGCAAGAGCACACCTTCCCCACCTACTTCCTGTCGCACGGCGGCGGCCCGTGGCCGTTCATGAAAGACCAGTTCGGCGGCCGCTACGACGTGCTCGAAGCATCGTTGCAGGATATCCCGCGCCAGATCGGCGCGCGCCCGAAAGCCGTGCTGGTCGTGACGGCGCACTGGGAAGGGCCGCAGTTTCTCGTCTCGGCCAGCCCCAAGCCGGGCATGATCTACGATTATTCGGGCTTTCCGCCGCACACCTATCAAATCCAGTACCCGGCGCCGGGCGCGCCGGCACTGGCGGCGCAGGTCAAGCAACTGCTCGATGCGGCCGGCCACCCGGCGCGCCTCGACCACGAGCGCGGTTTCGACCATGGCACCTTCAGCGCCCTGTTCCCCATCTACCCGCAGGCGGACATGCCGCTGGTGCAGCTGTCACTGAAGCACGGCTACGATCCGCTCACGCACGTCGAGGTGGGCCGCGCGCTGGCCGGCCTGCGCCGGCAAGGCGTGCTGATACTGGGCAGCGGCCTCAGCTACCACAACCTGCGCCAGTTCGGCCAGGCGGGCGCCGTCGCCTCGCACCAGTTCGACGCCTGGCTGCGCCAGACGATGGCCTTGCCGCCTGAACAAAGGCTGGAACAGCTGCTGGCCTGGGACCGGGCGCCGGCCGCGCGCCAGGCCCACCCGCAGGAAGACCATCTGCTGCCGCTGATGGTGGCGCTCGGCGCGGCCGAGCAGGAAGCGGCCCACGTGGCGTACCACGAGGAGGATTTCTTTGGCGCGCTGGCGGTGACCAGTTTCAGATTCGGATAATCCGTCACCGCATAAAAAAAGCGCCGCGACAGTGATGTCGCGGCGCTTTTTGTAAGCCGGGGTCAGACCCTCAACACCGCTAACGGCTGGTTCAGCGCCAACGTCACCGGGGGTCTGACCCCAGAATTTGCTTTGGGGTGAGTCAGCGGCCGTGAATTACGTGCCGCGCTTGCCCCGCGCCGCATTCTTTGCCTTTTCGGCCGCGATTTCCGCTGCCTTCGCCGCTTTTTCCGCCATCTCGGCCGCGTGCTGGGCCAGCAGGGCCGCGCGCGTGTCCGGCGTTTCCAGCGAGATGCGTCCCAGGATGCCGCTGCGGTAGTCGAGCAGCAGGGTGTGCGACGCTTTCTCGAAATCGTAGTCGCCGCCCTTGATGCGGAAGCCGCGCTTGGCGGCGATGCCCTCGACCACGCCGATGGCGTCGACTTCACCGACCTTGGTGCCGTAGCGGGCCGCCAGCAAGTCCGGATAGCGCTTGAGCAATTCCTCGGCCAGGAACACGGCCACCTCTTCTTCGATCAGCGCGTTCGAGCCGATCGCGTGGCTGGCCGCCAGCATCAGGCCGTCGCTGGGGATGGCGATCTTCGGCCACAACATGCCGGGCGTGTCGACGAGGATGGTGTTCTTGTCCAGGTACAACTTTTGCTGCATTTTTGTGACGGCCGGCTCGTCGCCCACCTTGGCCACGCGTTTTTTCAGCAGCGCGTTCATCAGGGTCGACTTGCCCACGTTGGGGATGCCCATGATCATGATGCGCAGCGGTTTCGTCGGCACGCCGCGATGCGGCGCCAGCGATTTCGCCAGTTCCGGGATGCGCGCCACGTCACCCGGCTTCTTGGTCGTCATCGCATACGCAGTCACGCCTTCCTGGGCATTGAAGTACGCCACCCAGGCGGCGGTGGCCGCAGGGTCGGCCAGATCGGTCTTGTTGAGGATTTTCAGGCAAGGGCGCTGGCGGAACAGGCGCAGCTCGTCCACCATGGGATTGCAGCTGGCTGCCGGCAGGCGCGCGTCCACCACTTCAATCACCAGATCGGTGTTTTCCATGGTTTCGGCCGCTTTCTTGCGGGCCGCGTTCATGTGTCCTGGGTACCATTGTATCGCCATGCTCTTGCTTTCAAAATCGTTCGGTCAATCCGCTATTTTACGTGGTTGCCGCCGCGACGTCGCATTTTCCGCCGCCAGCACCAGCCGTGCGACGCGAACGAGACAATTGGTGATAATTTAGCAGTTACACGAATGATAATATCCGCAGTCCGTCCAGCCTGGCCGGTTTCCCCATTGCAAGCACAACCTGGCACGCCTTCCATGCATCTTCCCCGTTCCCTCCTCCTCGCCCCCCTTTGCGCCTGCCTGCTGCCCGCCATGGCCCAGGAACAGCCGGCGGGGCCAGGCGATGCAGTGAACCATGAAATGCAGCAGATTGTCGATGTGCAAGGCACGCGCGATCCCGACCTGCGCCCCTACCGCACCATGCTCAAGGGACTCGATGCGTATGCCGACCACCAGCGCCTGGCGCCGGGCGCGCCGCTGCGTTTCATGCTGATCCCCGCCACGCCGAAGGCCAGGCTCGATGGCGTGACCCTGCATTTGTCGGCCGACAACCTGTCCATCCCCGTGCCGCTGGCCGCGGACGGCGGCTTCACCTTGACGCGCGACAAGACCGCCTACGATGCGAATGCCGACCTGGTCAGCAACAAGAAGCGCGACACCCTGCGCTGGCGCGCCGACATCCACACGCCGGGCCTGCCCCAGAACGTGCGCCGCCTGGGCGACCTGCGTCTGGAATGCGAAATCCGCTGGGCCGTCGAGCAGGATGATCTGCCGTTTGTCCGGCGCAACCTGTTCCGCCTGGCCGGCGGGCCGTGCCACTCGTCGCTGATCCACGTGCCGTTTCCCGTGGCCCGCAAGCTGCTTGCCGTGCAGGCGCGCTCGGGCGAGCGCACGCTGGACATCCGCGTCACGGAAGACCGCCAGCGCTACGTGCCGCCGCTGCATGACGTGGGCTGGGACGACAATACCCTGCTGACCCTGACCTACGCCGACGGCGAAAAAATGGCCGGAGCCGCCCCTGCGGCGCCGTTGAAGGCGGTGCAGCGCCAGTGATGCGCACCGGGCGAGCCAGGTCAAATATTTCCACAAGGATTTTTATATTTACTGAGAGTAATAAAAAAGTGTGCTCTAATATCGCCTCTTAAATGAAAAGCAATTATTTCCAGGCTGGCTAGCGCCAGGTGCAGGGAGATAGACGATGGGGATAGTTCGATATGATGAAGGAACACACTGGCAAGGCGCCCGAGCGCGTGCCGCGCAATGACTGGAAGAGGGAATGCCGGCAATTGCAGGGGCAAGTGGCGCAGCTGGAAGAGCGATTGAAACGCCAGAGCGCCGACAGCTATGGCTTGCAAATGCTGTATGACCAATTGGTCAATGAAATCAAGCACCACCGCGACATGCTGCAGCTCGACAGTTTTGATGCGGATAAATCATCGCTCGTCTACACGCAAGCCTGGCGCCGCTTCATGGCCGGCGACGCGCTCGACTACCAGACCCACCGCCACACGAACTCCGGCAGCCGTCCCACCTTGCTGTAGTGCGCTGCACCGTTACAGTTCCGCCAGCGCCTTCACGTGCGCCGCCACGCTGCGGCCCAGGGACGACAGGTTGTAGCCCCCTTCCAGGCAACTGACGATGCGGCCCTTGCCATACTGATGGGCCACGGCCATCATCTGCTGCGTCATCCACGTATAGTCGGCCTCCACCAGGCCCATGCCGCCCACGTCGTCTTCGCGGTGGGCGTCGAAACCG
Organism: Janthinobacterium sp. BHSEK; assembly: GCF_056174685.1. Taxonomy (NCBI): domain Bacteria; kingdom Pseudomonadati; phylum Pseudomonadota; class Betaproteobacteria; order Burkholderiales; family Oxalobacteraceae; genus Janthinobacterium; species Janthinobacterium sp. BHSEK. The sequence continues at coordinate 37,690 of NZ_JBWBYV010000017.1, read as the reverse complement.
GCGGAAATGAAAATCATCTGCGGCTGCTGCCGGTGCAGCGCCGGCAGCCAGTGGTCGAGCACCAGCTGGCGCACGGCGTCGCCCTTCGAGCGAGCCGGCACGGGCACGTTGACGCGCGTGTCGGTATACGATTCCACGTCGCTGTACGGATAGAACGGATGCTGAAAAAAGCTCACCATCAGGATGCGCGGATCGTGCGCCACGGACTCGGCCGTTCCATTGCCATGGTGCACGTCGAAATCGACGATGGCGACCCGCTCGAGACCGCGCACGTCGAGCGCATGCTTGGCGGCGATGGCGATATTATTGAACAGGCAAAAACCCATGGGCTCGCTGGGTCGCGCATGGTGGCCGGGCGGGCGGATCGCGCAAAAGGCGTTGCTGATCTCGCCATCGATGACGGCATCCGTGGCGGCCACGGCCGAACCAGCGGCGGCCAGCGCCGCCTCGTAGCTGTGCGCGTTGAGCAGGGTGTCGCCGTCGAGCGGATAGTAGTCGCCCTCGGGCGGCACATTGTCGCGCACCAGGCCGATGGCCGTGGCGCTGTGGTTGCGCTCGATATCGGACAATTGCGCACGCGCGCCGTCGCGATGCTCGATCAGGTCGCTGATGTGCGCGAGGATCAATTGATCGTTGATGGCCTGCAAGCGGGCCGGCGATTCAGGGTGCCAGTCGCCCATTTCATGGCGCTGGCAATCGGGATGGGTATAAATGGCTGTGCTCATGCGCTGTACTGGTTACCTCTGTCTCTATCCATTCTCCGGGAACACCGCATGGCATTCCTGTTCGCCCTGCGCGTTCTCGCATAAAATCACTGGCTGGTCTGTGCCGCCCTGGCCGTCCTTGCTGCCTCTCTAATCTACCACGAGCGCGCAGGTGGCGGGCGGCGCCGTTTGACCTGGCCAAAGCGATTGTAAATTAAATAATCCGTCTTACTGTGATAGAAATAGCATGTTTTCGAAAATACACCAGGCCGCACAGCAGATCGGCGAAGTTCTCGTCGGCAAACACTTGCAGATCCGCCAGACCCTCGCCTGCGTGCTGGCCGGCGGCCACCTGCTGATCGAAGACGTGCCCGGCGTGGGCAAGACGACGCTGGCCCATGCGCTGGCCATCACGCTGGGCCTGCAATGGAAGCGCCAGCAATTCACCAGCGACCTGCTGCCCGCCGACGTGGCCGGCATGAGCGTGTATGACCGTGGCAGCGCCAGTTTCCTCTTTCATCCCGGCCCCCTGTTCACCCAGGTGCTGCTGGCCGACGAGATCAACCGCGCCACGCCGAAGACGCAATCGGGCTTGCTCGAAGCGATGGAAGAGCGGCAAGTGACGCTCGACGGCGTCACGCATGCGCTGCCGCAGCCGTTTTTCGTCATCGCCACGCAAAACTGCGCGCACCAGCTGGGCACCTTCCCCCTGCCCGAATCGCAGCTCGACCGTTTTCTCATGTGCGTCACCCTGGGCTACCCCGATGCGGCCGCCGAACGGGCGCTGCTGCTGGGCGCCGACCGCCGCGCCATGCTGCACACCTTGCCGGCCGTCATGAACGCGGAAGAATTGCTGCAGGCGCAAGCGGGCCTGCGCGCCATCCACGCCTCGGCCGCCGTCGTCGACTACGTGCTGGCCCTCGTGCACGCCACCCGCGCGCCGGGCGTGTTTGCCGATGGCCTGAGCCCGCGCGCCGCGCTGGCCCTGCTGCAGGCGGCGCGCGCCTGGGCCGCCCTGGCCGGACGCGACCACGTCACGCCCGACGACGTGCAAGCCGTGCTGCTGCCCGTCTGCGCCCACCGCCTGCATGCGGCGCAAGGATCCACGGATAGCCGCGCGCTGCTGCAGCACCTGCTGTTGAGCATACCCGTCTGACCGGCATGCGCTGGCGCAATATCTCTTGGCTGCCGGCGCGCCCCTGGCTGGGCGCGCAGCGCGTGCACGTCCGCCCTTCGCGCGCGGGCCTGGCGTTTGCCGCCCTGCTGCTGGCGCTGTGGATCGCCGCCGTCAATTACCGCCTGGGCCTCGGTTATGCGCTCACGTATTTCGCCGCCGCCTGCGCCATCGCCGACATGCTGTTTACCAGCCGCAACCTGGCGGGCCTGGCCTTGGCCGCCACGCCGGGCAGCCCCGTGTTCGCGGGCAGCCACGCCTCGTTCACCTTGCGCCTGATCAACCGCAGTACGCGCCCGCGCCATGCGATCCACCTGGCCATCAGCGACTCACCGGCAGCGCCCAGCCTGGCCGACATCGCCGCCCAAGGGGAAACGGCCGTCGGCATCGTCGTGGCGGCGCCGCAACGCGGCTGGGTCACTGCTCCTCCCGTGCGCCTGTCCGGCAGTTTTCCACTGGGCCTGTTTGTTGCCTGGTGCCATTGGCAGCCGGATGCCCGCGTACTCGTGTATCCGCAGCCCGAGCACAACGCGCCGCCGCTGCCCTTGCCTGCCGGCACGGTGCGGCAGGCAAAGCAGACACGGCCGCCAGACTCGCCCGGCGGCGTCCTGGAGCTGGCCGGCGTGCGCGCCTACCAGCCCGGCGATCCCTTGCACCGCCTGGCCTGGCGCCAGATCGCCCGCCATGACAGTGAGCATGTCTTCAGCAAGCAATTCGAGCCTGCCGTCGACGCGCCCGCCGGCATGGCTCACGGCAGCATCATGCTTGAGCACGCCGCCCTGCACGCGCTGGCGCCGGAAGCGCGTTTGTCGCGCCTGGCCGCCTGGGTGCTGCAGGCCGAACGCACGGGCTTGCCGTACGGCTTGCGCCTGGGCGCACTGACCGTGGCGCCGGCCCTGGGCGCCAGCCAGCGCGACGCCTGCCTGCGCGCGCTGGCCCTGCACGGCTTGCCACAGCATGAGGTCATGGCATGAGGCAATGGCTGGCAAACTTGCCGCGTGACAAGGCCGACATCGTGCTGCTGTTGCTGGCCGCCGCCATGGTGCTGGCGCCGCACGCGCTGCACCTGCCCCCGTGGCTGTCGGCAGCCGCCGCCGCCCTGCTGCTGTGGCGCGCCGCGATCACCGTGCGGGGTCGGCGCCAGCCGCCGCTGGCGATGCTCGCACCGCTGGCCCTGCTGGGCATCGCCGGCGTGTACGCCAGCTATGGCACCGTGCTGGGACGCGATCCCGGCGTGGCCCTGCTGGCCTTGCTGCTCGCCTTGAAATCGCTGGAAATGCATGGCCGGCGCGACATCTTCGTCTTCGTCTTCCTCAGTTTCTTTTTGCTGCTGGCGAACTTCTTTCATGCGCAAGGCATCCTCAGCGCCGCCTGGATGCTGGCCACCGTCATCGTCCTGCTGGCCGCCCTGCTGTCGGCCCAGTACGGCGCGGTGCAGCCGCGCCTGGCGCAAAGGCTGGGCTTGCTGGGACGCATGCTGGCGCTGGCCTTTCCCCTGTCGGCCCTGATGTTTCTTGCCGTGCCGCGCGTGGACGGCCCCTTGTGGGGCGCCGCATCGGACGGCGCGCAGGCGCGCACGGGCTTGTCCGACAGCATGCAGCCGGGCGCCATCGCCTCGCTGGCCCTGTCAAGCGCACCCGTCTTCACGGCGCGATTTTCCACACCGCTCCCGCCGCAAGACCAGCTGTATTGGCGCGGCGTGGTGCTGGGCGACTTCGACGGCGCCACCTGGACGCGCAGGGGCGCAAAGGGGCGCGCGCCTGCCAGCGACAGCCGCATCGACATCGCGCTGGAAGGCCAGCCCAGCCAATATGAAGTGACCTTGCAGGCGAGCGGCCAGCGGCGCATCTTCGCGCTCGATGTGCCGCGCAGCATCGAACGCCTGCCCGGCAATCCGTATGTCGTCTCGTCCGCGCTGGAAGTGCTGACCGTACAGCCCCTTACTTCGACCGTGCGTTACCGCGTCAGTTCCCAGGCGCGCTACCGGCTGCAGGCCGGCTTGCCGGCCGCGCAGCAACAGCCATGGCTGGCCTTGCCCGCTGGCAGCAATCCGCGCAGCGTGGCCTGGGCCCGCGCCCTGCGCGGCCATGGCGCGCAGGCGCTGGCCCCAGCCGATGCCGTCGCCGCCGTGCTCGATCACTTCCGCCGCGCGCCCTTCCGCTACACCCTGCAGCCGCCGCTGCTGGGCAAGCATGGCGTCGACGACTTCCTGTTTGGCACGCAGGCGGGCTTTTGCGAACATTATGCTGGCAGCTTTGTCGTGCTGATGCGCGCCATGGGCATTCCCGCGCGCGTCGTCACCGGTTACCAGGGCGGCCTGCGCAACGGTACGGACAACAGCCTGAGCGTGCGCCAGTCCGATGCCCATGCCTGGAGCGAAGTGTGGCTGGCGGGCCGGGGCTGGGTGCGCATCGATCCCACCGGCGCCGTCGCCCCCCTGCGCACGGAGCGCAACCTCGACGCCGCCCTGCCGCCTCCCCCGTCGCCGCTGACGGCGTGGCGCGCCCTGGCCGGCCTCGACGGCGGCGCGCCAGGGGCGCTCGCCGCGTGGCGCCAGCAATGGCAGCAAGCCGAGCACGCCTGGAGCAGCTGGGTGCTCGACACCACGCCGCAGCGCCAGCGCGCCATGCTCGATGGCTTGAAAAACTTGCCTGCGACGCAGCTGGCACTCGCTTGCGCCGTGCTGGCCCTGCTGTCCGCCGTGGCCGGTGGGCTGGTCTGGTGGCGGCAAGCGCGGCAAGGCGATCCGCTCGACCGCCTGTACGCGCGGTTTTGCCGTCAGCAGGCGGGGCGCGGCTACAGCCGTGCGCCGCATGAAGGCCCGCACGGTTATGCTGCGCGCCTGGCCGCAGGCAAGGCCACACAAGAAGCGCACGCCGCCATCGCACAGTTTCTGGCAATCTATGCCGCGATGAAGTATGGTAATGCCAGCCCAGACGAACAACTCCGCGCGCGGCGCAGCTTGCGCCGCCTGTTAACCCAATGCCGATGAGACGCTCCTTGTTACCGATCAAAACCTCCGCCCTGTCCCTGCTCCTCTCCCTTCCCCTGTGCCTGGCCACCGCGCACGCCGGCGAAAACAGCAACATTTCCGCCGCCGACCGCGCCCGTGCCGTGCGCGCGGCCAAGGCCCCGCCCGCCAAGGCGGCAGCCAAAAAAGCACCGGCAAAATTCGACTTCGAAGGCGAATTCGTCGACTATGCCAACTGGAAAGAAGTCCGCGCCTTCCTCGATGAAATGTCCGCCAAGCATGGCTTTGACCGCGCCGGGCTCGATACCCTGATCGGCAAGGTGCGCTATGTCGAGTCGACCGTGCAGCTGATGAAACCGGCCCCGCCGGGCAAGCCGAAGAACTGGCAAGCGTACAGCGCCCGCTTCATCGAGCCGGTGCGCATCAATGCGGGCGTGAAATTCTGGGAAGAGAATGCGCAAGCGCTGGCGCGGGCCGAGCGCGAGTATGGCGTGCCGGCCGAAATCATCGTCGGCATCATCGGCGTGGAAACCGTGTACGGACGCAACACGGGCCGTTTCCGCGTGCTCGACGCGCTGACCACCCTGGCGTTTTCCTATCCGGAAAGCCCGAACCGCGCCGCGCGCATGGAATTTTTCAAGGGCGAACTGGAAAACGCGCTGCTGTATGCGCGCAAGGATGGCATCGATCCATTGACCCTGCTCGGCTCGTATGCGGGCGCCATCGGCTTGCCGCAATTCATGCCCAGCAGCATCATGAAATATGCGGTGGACTTCGATGGCGATAGTCACATCGACTTGCGCAACTCCACGGCCGACGCCATCGGCAGCGTCGCGCATTTCCTCGTCGAACACGGCTGGCGCCGCGACGACCCCGCCATCAGCACGTATCCCGTCACCGTCTCGGCCAGCCGCACTTGGGAAAAGTTCATCGGCCAGGGCTTGCAGGCCAAGTACCGGCTGGCGGAATTGCAGGAGGCCGGCGTGGGTGCCGCCCTGTCCACGCCCCAGAACATGTTGTTCGGCCTGATCGATTTACAAAATGGTTCAGAAGCAACTGAGTATCACTTGGCAACCAATAACTTCTTTGCTATAACTCAGTACAACAGAAGTTATTTTTATGCCATGTCAGTGATCGACTTGGGCAGGGCCATCAGCCAAGTGCGCGCACGCTAACCGAAAGTCAGTGTAAAGTTATAATATTACTTGTAAGAAAGCGTAAGGGATGTTGAAGCGGCCAGCAAACAAGACTATGGTAGGGCCGATAACATGTGCCAGCCTCGCTCGCCAGCCTTTGTGCGGCACGGGATGCAGTAATGGTTTTATACTTAACTTTTGTCAAAGTACAATTTTTGTTCTATCATAGAGCATAATAAAGAATAAATAGGTGTTGCAACTAGACAACACCAATTCTGTACAAGGCAAGATTATCGGGCTTTCCAGCTTGAAATTGAATCCTGTTGTACAATTGTGTATATATCATGAAAAACTGTCTCCCGGATCGTACCGTGTGTGAATTCGTTCCTTTTAGTAAAGAATGAACATGAACGCAGCAAGAGCGAGCTCCGAGTGTTTTTTACTTTGCAGTGCAACTACAGAAGGAACAATAACATCATGACAAACCAAGTCGGCATTGATATGAACAGCGATTCGGACTCCGACGATCTGCTCCAGTACAACCCAAACAGACTGCTCGATACCCTGATCGAAAACCTGCGCCTGAAAAACGACGCAGCCTTGTCCCGCGCGCTGGAAGTGGCGCCACCGGTCATCAGCAAAATCCGCCATCACCGCCTGCCGGTCGGCGCATCGCTGCTGATCCGCATGCACGAAGTCAGCGATCTGAGCATCCGCGACCTGCGTTACCTGATGGGTGACCGTCGTAACAAATTCCGCATCAGCGACAAGCAATTCAAACCAAAAGAAGGCGAAACGCCACAAGGCTGATCCTGCCGGTTTCGCAGGTTTTCCCTCCCCGCCATGGGGAGGGGGTATTTCCAGCAGTTCTCAGGCCGTTCTGGCCGACCTCACTTCACATCCTTCGCCGTTACGCAGGAAAAACACCTGTGGACAGATATCTGTCGCCGCGGTCGCAGACGACGAACACGATGGTCGCGTTTTCCACCGTTTGCGAGATGCGCAGCGCGATTTCGCACGCGCCGGCCGCCGAGATGCCGCAGAACAAGCCCTCTTCCGCCGCCAGGCTGCGCGCCATGCGCTCGGCCACGCCCTGGCTCACGTATTCCACCTGGTCCACGCGCGACTTGTCGTAGATTTTCGGCAAGTACGCTTCCGGCCACTTGCGGATGCCGGGAATCTGCGAACCTTCCTCGGGCTGGGCGCCGATGATCTGGATGGCGGGATTCTGTTCTTTCAGGTAACGCGACACGCCCATGATGGTGCCCGTCGTGCCCATGGCGCTGACGAAATGCGTCACGCGGCCATGCGTATCGCGCCAGATTTCCGGTCCCGTGCTTTCATAGTGGGCGCGCGAATTGTCTTCGTTGGCGAACTGGTCAAGGATGACGCCGCGGCCATCCTTCTGCATCTGCTCGGCCAGGTCGCGCGCATATTCCATGCCGCCCGTCCTCGGCGTCAATAAAATGTCGGCGCCGTAGGCGGCCATGCTCTGGCGGCGCTCCACGCTCAGGTTGTCTGGCATCAAGAGCAGCATCTTGTAGCCGCGCAAGGCGGCGGCCATGGCCAGCGCGATGCCCGTATTGCCGCTGGTCGCCTCGATCAGCGTATCGCCCGGCTTGATGACGCCGCGCTCTTCCGCGCGCTTGAGCATGGACATGGCCGCGCGGTCCTTCACGGAGCCAGCCGGATTGTTGCCTTCCAGCTTGCCGAGGATGACGTTGTTGCGCGCAAGCGCATCGGCGCCCGGCAAGCGCGTCAGCTGCACCAGCGGGGTATTGCCTATCGTATCTTCAAGTGTCTTGTAAGCCATCGTGTCTGTTTGAGTGGATTCAACAAGGACCCATTCTAATATGAGATGCTGGACGGCGTATCGCTCATCGGCGGGGGCATCCGGGCCCGCGCGCGTGCGCGGCTGCGCCGCCACTGGCCGCATGGCGCTTGCCGCCCCGCCATTTCCGGGCGTGCGCAAGGGATATTGCGGCGGGCGGGCGCCGCATGCGCTAGACTCGTCACTGTTAGTTATTTTTGTTATTTGCTTATTCAGCCTCCGAACGGACCCGCCATGGCCAGCAGCACACCCGAATTCATTCCCGAAACGACGCAGGATGATCCCGTCCAGTTCGCCACGCTCGACTTGCAGGGCCGCAGCCACCAGATCTCGCCCGTCTTCAATGCGCTCGAACTGCAGCGCTTGCAGCGCTATGGCACGCTGCGGCGCTTCGCCGATGGCGAGACGCTGTTCGAGGCGGGCAGCAGCAGCTTCGGCATGCTGGTGATACTGTCCGGCCGGGTCAGCATCAAGCGCCACGAGGTGCTGGGGCAGGCGTCGCAGTTGCGCGAAGTGGGCGTCGGCCATTTCATTGCCGAGGTGGCGCAATTGTCCGGCCGCCCCACCCTCGTCAACGGCAGCGCCGTGGGGCCGGTGGAATTGCTCGACATCAGTTCGGAATCCTTGCGCGCGCTGATCGTCGCCGAAGCGGAGATGGGCGAACGCATCGTGCGCGCCCTGATCCTGCGCCGCGTGGCGCTGATCGAATCGAATTCGGGCGGCCCCGTGCTGGTGGGCCCGCGCGGCAATGGCAATCTGTTCCACCTGCAAAGTTTTCTGTCGAGTAATGGCCATCCGCACACGGTGCTCGATCCGGCCAGCGATGCGGCCGCCGCCGCGCTGGCCGGTCGCTACCAGCCCACGCCGCAGGAGTGGCCGCTGGTGGTCTGTCCGGACGGCAAGATCATGAAAAATCCCGGCAATGCGGAACTGGGACGCTGCCTGGGCATGCTGCCCGATTTATCCGGCGACAAACTCTTCGACGTGCTGGTGGTGGGCGCCGGTCCCGCCGGCCTGGCCACGGCCGTGTATGCGGCCTCGGAAGGCCTATCGGTTCTGGCGCTGGAACAGCGCGCGTACGGCGGCCAGGCGGGCGCCAGCGCGCGCATCGAAAATTACCTGGGTTTCCCCACCGGCATTTCCGGCCGGGCCTTGGCGGGGCGCGCCTATGTGCAGGCGCAAAAGTTCGGCGTCGAGATCGCCACCCCGGCCAGCGCCGCCAACCTGCTGTGCGACACCTGGCCCCTGCGCGTCAATCTGTGCGACGGCACGCAGGTGCGCGCCCGCACGGTGGTGCTGTCGTGCGGCGCGCGCTACCGCCGCCCCTCGCTGGCCAACCTGAAAACGTATGAGGGACGTGGCGTGTATTACTGGGCCTCGCCCATCGAAGCCAAGCTGTGCCGGCAGGAAGAGATCATCCTCGTCGGCGGCGGCAACTCGGCCGGCCAGGCCGCCGTGTTCCTCTCGGGCCACGCCGCCAAAGTCCACATGGTGATCCGCGGCGAGGGCCTGGCGGCCAGCATGTCGAGCTACCTGATCGAGCGCATCGCCGCCACGCCCAACATCACCCTGCATACGCATACGGAAATCATCGCCCTCGAAGGCGACGACGATGGCTTGACGGAGGTGCGCTGGCGCAACAACCACACGGGGGAAGAGTGCGATTGCGCCGTGCGCCGCGTGTTCCTGTTTGTCGGCGCCGATCCGAACACGGACTGGCTGCACGACTGCGCCGTCGCCGTCGACGAGCAGGGTTTCATCCGCACGGGCTTCGACGTCACGCGCGCCGAATGCCGCGCCCATGGCCACACCGCGCATTTACCCTACCCGCCACCGGGCTTGCCGGAGCGGGCCGCGCTGGAAACGAGCGTGCCGGGCGTGTTCGCCATCGGCGACGTGCGTGCCGGTTCCACCAAGCGCGTGGCCGCCGCCGTGGGCGAAGGCGCGGCGGTCGTTTCCCAGATCCACGGCTTTCTTGCGCGCCTGCCCGTCGGTTCCTGATCAGCGCAGCGGCATGGGATACGTGGCCACGCTGACGTTGCCGTCGCGATCGATGGCCTGGACGCCAAAGAAATAGTTGTCTTTCGACAGCTTGACCTTGGCCTCGGTGACCTTGCCCACGTCCTGCGCGCCCTGCCACTGGTCTGCCGTCGTGGCGCGCCAGACGATGCGGTAGCCGGCCAGGTCCGGTTCCATGTTCGGCTGCCATACCAGTGCGGTGGCGTTTTCCAGCTGGGCCGTGCGCACCTGCACGCCGGCGGGCGCGGCCGGCGCCAGGGCCAGCGAAGCGAGCGCCGCCGCATTCACGCGCGCCACTTTCGCCACGTAGTCGTAGTCGACGAATTGCGGCAGGTCGCCATACTGCACGCCATTTTCCACGCGCACGTCCTGGTGCTGATGCGCAAAATCCTCGTGCGGTTCCGTGAAGCGCAGCGCCGCGTAGCCTTGCGCCAGGAACGGCATATGGTCGCCGCCGCGCAGGTAGCGGTCGGCGCGCTGGATGACGTTGACCTTGAAGCCGGGCACGTAGCGCTCGCCCACCTGTTTCACATGGCGCGCCAGCTGGCGCGAGATGGAATCGTTTTCGCCGCCCGTCGCCACCAGGGCGCGCACGCCGTCGCTCATCTCCTTCACGGCCGGGATACCCTCGGCAAACAGCCGCACCTGGCCGCCATCGACCGTGCCGTCTTCCGCGCGCGAACTGCCGATGATGTCGTTATTGAGCATGCCGGCGATGTTGAGCTTGTTCAACTTTGCCTGCTGCGCCCAGTGACCGGAACCGAGCAGCCCCTGTTCCTCGGCCGCCACGGCCATGAAGACGAGCGTGGCGTCGAACTGGTGGCGCGCCATCGCGCACGCCATTTCAATGACGGCCGCCGTGCCCGAGGCGTCATCATTGGCGCCGGGCGCGTCGCCCTGCGCATCCATCACGTCGGTGGCGCGCGAATCGTAATGGCCGCTGACGACATAGATACGCCCGGCCGACTGCGGCTGGCTGCCGGGCAGGGTCGCCACCACGTTGACGATTTCCGTCGGCCGCGCGATGCGTTTCGACACGGGCGCGACATGGCTGTCGAACGCTACCTGCAGCCGTCCGCCCGCCTGCGCGCCACAGCGCTCCAGCTCGGCCTTGATCCAGCGCCGGGCCGCGCCGATGCCGCGCGTGTCGGACACGGTATCGGACATGGTGTGGCGCGTCTGGAAACCGACCAGCTTGCGCACATGCGCCTCGATGCGCTGCGGCGAGATGTCGGCCACCACCTGCCGTATCTGCTGCTGTGCCGGTTCGGCGCCCGGCGCCGCCGCCACACTCGCCGACAGCATGGCTGCCGTCATTGCCGTCAAAATCCGTACCATGCCGCCGTCTCCCGATCATTAACAAGTGATCATTCTCGCATTTTTGACGGCAAGCAAGGATGTCCCAGGTCGAAAATCGTGCATTGTAGAAACTGCTACAATCGGCCACTCCCCGTCGCTCACGAAAGACACAGCATGCGCCAGACCGCCCTCCATCCCGCACGCCGCAGCCTGCGCGCGCTCCGCTGACGGTGCGCCGCATGCTCGTCAAATTGCTGTTGCTGGCCACCTTGTTTGCCGTGCTCAGCATCGCTGCCCTGTACAGCTACGGGCGCTTCGCCGAACGCTCACTGGGCGCGCCGGGCACGGCCTTGCCCGTGGCGACGGATGCCACCCTGCTCGACCGTGTGCTGGCGCCGCAGCTGGCGCAACGCCCGGGCCAGAGCGGCACGGCCCTGATCGACGACAATCTGGAAGCGTTCGCCCTGCGCGCACTGAGCGCGCGCGAAGCGGGCCGCAGCATCGACCTGCAGTACTACATCTGGCATAACGACGTCACGGGACGCCTGCTGGTGCGCGAACTCCTGCGCGCGGCCGACCGCGGCGTGCGCGTACGCGTGTTGCTCGACGATATCAATGCGCGCGGCCAGGACGCCGCCATCCTCGCGCTCGACAGCCATCCGCTGATCGACGTGCGCATCTTCAATCCAAGCCGCAACCGCGACGGCATCTGGCTGCGCGCCGTGGAAATGGCCCTGCGCGCCGTCAGCCTGAACCGGCGCATGCACAACAAGGCCTGGATCGTCGACGGCAGGGTCGCCCTCGTCGGCGGGCGCAATATCGGCGATGAATATTTTGACGCCGCCGAGCAAGTCAATTTCCAGGATGCCGACCTGTTGCTGGTGGGCCCCGCCGTCCAGCAGACGAGCGACATCTTCGACCGCTTCTGGAACAGCCGCGCCGTCCTCCCCATCGGCGCCTTGCACGCCGGCAAGGATGCAGGCGCGCCGGAACTGCAGGCTGTGCGCGCCCGCCTCGATGCCCTCACGGGCGAGCTGGGCGCCTCGCCGTATCTGCGCCAGCTGACCGATGCGGGCCAGTTGCAGGCGCACCTGGACGGACGCCTGCGCCTGCACTGGAGCGCGCAGGTGAAGGTATTGTCGGACCCGCCGGAAAAAGCCGCGCCCATGGCCAGTTTGCAGCGCAGCGAGCACTGGCTCATGCACAGCTTGCTGCCCCTGCTGACGGACGCGCGCGAAGAAGCGCTGCTGACCTCGCCCTATTTCGTGCCCGGCGCGGCGCTGACGCAGAGCCTGGGCGAAAAAGTCGCGGCCGGCGTCCAGGTCCAGGTGCTGACCAACTCGCTGGCCGCCACCGACGTGGCCCTCGTGCATGCGGGCTATGCGCGCTACCGCCAGGCGCTGCTCGATGGCGGCGTCGCCCTGTTTGAATTGAAGACCCAGCACCGCAAGCGCATCAGCCTGATGGGGTCGAGCCGCGCCAGCCTGCATACCAAGGCCGTGGTGGTCGATGGCCAGCGGGGCTTCGTCGGCTCCTTCAACCTCGATCCCCGCTCGGCCCAGCTGAACACGGAAATGGGCGTGCTGTTCGACGATGCCGCGCTGGCGGCCGACATGCGCGCGCTATTCCTGCACTCGACGGCGAGCGACACCAGCTATCGATTGTTCCTCGACAACGGCGCCCTGCGCTGGGCCGACGCCACCGAGCAGCCCGCTAAAGTGTGGACACAGGACCCTGAAACGGGCTTCTGGCGCCGCCTGCTGATATCCGTGATGCGCTGGCTGCCGATCGAGTCGCAGCTGTAGAGGCGCATGGCATATAAAAACGTTAATCCTGACAAGGTTGCCACTTAAAAATATTTGTTGTTTTCGAGACATGTTAGATGCCGTTTTGCCAAACGCTGCTATAATCGCGTCAATGGCGTCAACGAGACACCGCCGCTGTCCCTGAAGTACCCTTCTCGCCCCTTCCGCGATTGAATCCAACGTTGGCCAAAAGCTCGCCGACAGACTGCAACACGACCCTGTCCCTTTTGGAGCTGTATATGCGTAAAACATCTACCCTGCTGGCGCTGGCCGCCGCCCTGTGCGTCACTGCCGCCCAGGCCGCCACGACCAACCTGGTCAAGAATGGCGATTTTGAACTGACCAGTAACGGCACCTCGAAACAATTGAACGAAGGCACATACGCCCGCGACGACCGCACCTACCTGAGCGACTGGTCCAGCAAGGGCTATAACTTCGTCTTGAACGGCAACAACATCGACGACACCAACGCCGCGACGGCGCTGGCCCTGTGGGGACCGAACTCCTACAGCGGCCGCGGCCCGCAAAACGGCCTGGGCGTCAGCCCCACGGGCGGCAATGTGCTGGCCGCCGACTGGGATTATTTTCCTGGCCCCGTCACGCAGCAGGTGAGCGGCCTGGTGGCCGGCCAGGCCTACGTCCTGAGCTTTTCGTACGGCGCTGGCCAGCAAGTGGGTTTCCGCGGCGATAATCCCATCAATTACTGGGACGTTGCGCTGGGCAGCAGCAAGCAGCAAACGGCATCCCTGGCCAATGTCAGCCAGGGCTTCACGGGCTGGCACCAGGCCAGCATGACCTTCACGGCCACGAACAGCAGCGAATTGCTGTCGTTCATGGCCAAGGGCAGCCCGACGGGCGCGCCGCCGTTCATGCTGCTCGATGGCGTGTCGCTGGTCTCGGCCGTGCCGGAACCGTCGACCTGGGGCATGCTGATCGGCGGCCTGGGCTTGCTGGCTTTCATGACGCGCCGCCGCAAGACGGCCCGTGCGGCCTGAGACAGCGACACTTTGCCATTGTTTGACGGAATCAAATGAGCCTGCTGACCACCTTGCCTGGCATCGTCGTCGATGTACTGCGCCTGAGCCTGTGGCTGGTGCTGCTGGCCGCGCTCTTCGTGCCGCTCGAGCGCTTCTTTGGCCAACCCCGTGCGGGGCGTTCCCGCACGGAACTGTTCAGCGACCTGGGTTTTTATTTCATCAGCAGCCTGCTGCCGGCCGCCTTGCTGGCCGTGCCGCTGGCCCTGGCCGCCGTCGCTGGCCAGCGCTGGCTGCCAGACGCCATTCCCGCCACCTTGTCTATCCTGCCCCTGTGGGGCAAGCTCGTGCTGGGCTTGCTGATTGGCGAAGTCGGCACTTACTGGGGGCATAGGCTCAGCCATGAAATTCCATGGCTGTGGCGCTACCACGCCGTACACCACAGCACGGAACAGCTGTATTTCCTCGCCAATACCCGCACCCATCCCGTCGACATGGTCGTCACGCGCCTGTTCGGCCTGACACCCCTGTATCTGCTGGGCCTGGCCAGCCCCGGTGCGGCAGGCAGCGCCGCACCCGTGCTGCTGTTGCTGATCGGTACCGTCTGGGGCTTCTTCATCCACGCCAACCTGCGCTGGCGCTTCGGCCCGCTGGAATGGCTGGTAGCCACGCCCGCCTTCCACCACTGGCATCACAGCAAATTCGAGCACATCAACCGCAACTACGCCTCGACCCTGCCCCTGCTGGACCGGCTGTTCGGCACATATCACCTGCCGCGCGCCTGGCCGGCCGCCTGCGGCATCGAGGCTCCCATGCCAAAGACGCTGGCGGGGCAACTGGCTGCGCCATTCCGGCACACCGGCAAGCAAGAAGTCCAGGCTGCAGAATAAAAAAACCCCCGCGCGGCCGGTACCACGCGGGGGTTTCTTGTCGTGCTGCGCGGCACCACCACGCAACACGCCTTACAGCAACACGCTTACTTTTTATCTGCTTCTGCCTTCTTCGCCTCGGCGGCAGCCAGTTTCGCTTCTTTCTTCGCGGCAGCGGCAGCAGCCTTCGCTTCTTTCTTGGCAGCGGCAGCTTCCTTCTTCGCTTCGGCGGCCGTCTTCACTGGCGCGGCGCCATCGGCGGCGGCAGGCGCGGCGGCGGGCACCACCTTGGCCGCGGCGGCTTCTTTCTTGGCGGCAGCGGCGGCAGCCTTGGCTTCTTTCTTCGCGGCAGCAGCTTCTTTTTTCGCTTCAGCGGCTGTCTTGGCCGGCGCCGCAGCGGTGTCGGTCGCAGCAGCTGGCTTCGGTGCGGCTTCTTTCGCTGCAACTTCCTTCACAGCAGCTTTTGCCGGCGCAGCTTTCGCCGCCGTCGCGGGCGCCGCGGGCGCGCCGGACTTGGCCTGGCCATTCACTTGCAAGCCCGCTTCCGACAGCTTTACGGAACTTTTCGGACCGATGCCCTTCACGCGGCTTTCGAAATCGGCCCAATCCTTGAAGGCGCCGCCCTTGGCGCGCTCATCGATGATGGCTTTCGACGTGACGGGGCCGATGCCCTTGACGCTGTCGAGTGCCGCCTGGTCCGCCTTGTTGACATCGACCTGGGCAAAGGCAAAGCCCATCGTCGCGATCAAGGTGGCGATGGCCAGCAGTATTTTTTTGAACATGGGTATCTCTCCGTGATGTGGTTTCAAGATGACTCGAACGCAAGGGAAGAGCAGCGCCTTAACGGCTTTAACGGCTGGGACGTGATACGGTTGACAAGACGGGACGGCGGAACGGTGGGAGAACCTGCGCCAGATCAAACAGGCCGGCGCAGGCGATACAGCATAATTACTGCGGAAACAGCTCGTCGCGGGTGACGGTGGCCGTGCCCAGCTTGCCGACGACGATGCCGCCGGCCCGGTTGGCCGTGCGCACGGCGTCGCCCAGGCCCATGCCGGCACCCAGCATGGCCGCCATGGTGGCGATCACCGTGTCGCCGGCGCCCGAGACGTCGAACACTTCGCGCGCATCGGTGGGCATGTGCAGCACCTCGTCGGCCGTGTACAAGCTCATGCCTTCTTCGGAACGGGTCAGCAGCAAGGCGTCCAGGCCCAGCTGCGCGCGCATCTGCTGCGCGCGTTCCGTGAGCTGCTCTTCCGTGCTCCAGTTGCCGATCACGCGGCGCAGTTCCGATTTATTCGGAGTAAGCACTGACGCTCCCGTATAGCGGCTGAAATCATCGCCTTTCGGGTCGACCATGACGATCTTGCCGGCCGCCCGGGCCGCCTTGATCATCTCGGCCACGTTCACCAGGCTGCCCTTGGCGTAGTCCGACAGGATCACCACGTCGTAGTGCGGCAAGAGGGCATTGAATTGCTTGAGCTTGTCGCGCAGCACCGTATCGCTGGGCGCATCCTCGAAGTCGATGCGCAGCATCTGCTGCTGGCGGCCGATCACGCGCAGCTTGATGATGGTGGAAATGGCCGCATCGCGCTGCAGATAGCTGTGGATGCCGCCCCCCTCAAGCAGGCGCTCGACCTGGCTGCCGGCCTCGTCGTCGCCCACCACGCCCAGCAAGCTCGTCTTCGCTCCCAGCGCGGCCGCGTTGCGCGCCACGTTGGCCGCGCCGCCCAGGCGCTCCTCGCGCTTCTCGATGCGCACGATGGGCACGGGCGCTTCCGGCGAAATACGGCTGACGTCGCCGAACCAATAGCGGTCCAGCATCACATCGCCCACCACCAGCAGGCGTACCTGGGCCAGCGCGGCCGGCGCCGTCAAGGCGACCACCTCCTGGGCGCTCATGCGCGCGTCAGGATCGAGCGACCGATCCCGTGGTATTCGATGCCATTCTCGGCCATGACGGCCGGCTCGAACAGGTTGCGCCCGTCAAAGATCACGGCCTGCTTCAGGCGCGCCTTGACCTGCTCGAAGTCGGGGCTGCGGAAGGCTTTCCATTCGGTCACGATGACCAGCGCATCGGCGTCCTGCAGCGCATCCTTCGGGCTGTCGGCAAAGCGCACCCTGGCCAATTGCGCCGGAGTCAAATCGAGCTGCAGCACGCGGCGCGCCTCGGCCATGGCGACGGGGTCGTACACGGCCACGCTGGCGCCGCGTCCCAGCAGGTCGGCCAGCAGCACGCGGGCCGACGCTTCGCGCATGTCGTCCGTATTCGGCTTGAAGGCCAGGCCCCACACGGCGAAATGCCGGCCCGTCAAGTCTTCGCCGAAGCGAGTGACCACTTTGCGTCCCAGCACCTGCTTCTGCTGGTCGTTGACGGCTTCGACGGCGCGCAGGATCAGCAATTCCTGGCCGTGGCCGCGCGCCGTGCGCTCGAGCGCCTGCACGTCTTTCGGGAAGCAGGAACCGCCATAGCCGCAACCGGCGTACAGGAAGCTGTAGCCGATGCGCGGGTCGGAACCGATGCCGTGGCGCACGGCCTCGATATCGACGCCCACCTTGTCGGCCAGGTTCGCCAGCTCATTCATGAAGGAGATGCGCGTGGCCAGCATGGCATTCGCCGCATATTTCGTGAATTCGGCCGAGCGCACATCCATCCAGTAGGTGCGCTCGTGGTTGCGGTTGAACGGCGCGTACAGGCTTTTCAGCAATTCGCGCGCGCGCTCGCCATCCGGCGTGGCGTCGACGCCGATGACGATGCGGTCCGGACGCATGAAGTCTTCGACGGCCGCGCCTTCCTTGAGGAATTCCGGGTTCGACGCCACCGAGAACGTGGCGGCCACGCCGCGCGCGTCGAGTTCGCCCTGGATGGCGGCGCGCACTTTTTCGGCCGTGCCGACGGGCACGGTCGACTTGTCGACGATGACCTTGAAGTCCGTCATGTACTTGCCGATGCCGCGCGCGGCCGCCAGCACGTATTGCAGGTCGGCCGAGCCGTCTTCATCGGGCGGCGTGCCGACGGCGATGAATTGCATCGCGCCGTGCGCGGCGGCGGCCTCGACGTCGGTGGAAAAGGTCATGCGCCCGGCGGCGCGGTTGCGCGCCACGACTTCTTCCAGGCCAGGTTCATGGATGGGGATGCCGCCACTGTTGAGCAAGGCGACCTTCTGTGCGTCCAGGTCGAGGCAAAAGACGTCGTTGCCCAGTTCCGCCAGGCAGGCGCCGGTCACGAGGCCAACATAGCCGGTGCCGATAATAGTGATTTTCATGGATGTACCGTATGGATAAAAAGCAGGTCTTACATAGAAGTACACGCCACATTGCTCAGGGCAAGGTGACGTGTACGAATCAGTTCATGACGTTAAGTTCTTCTGTGCGGCGCGGCGGGTAGGTTTCCCACTTGTTGCAGCCAGGGCAGTGCCAGTAGAACTGGCGCGCCTTGAAGCCGCAATGGCTGCACTGGTAGCGGGCCAGCTTCTGCGTGTAGCCGTGCACGAGGTTTTTCACCATCGACAGTTCCGACCAGATGGCGGCAGGCGCATCCATCATGCGCGCTTCCAGCAGCTTATCCAGGCCCAGCAGGGTCGGCGTGCGGCGCAGCTCGGCGCTGACCAGCTGCTTCGCCGCTTCCACGCCGTCGAGCTCGATGACGGCCTTGAAGACGACTTCGATCAGGTCGATCGACGACGCCTCTTCCAGGTAGGAGCGCAGCAGGTTGACGCCTTCCTGCGCGCGGCCCACCTTGGTGTAGCCATCCATCAGGCGCTGCGCCACCAGGGCCACGTGCGGCACGCTTTGCTGCTCCACGCGGCGCCAGGTGGTCAGCGCGCCTTCCACGTCGCCGCGCGCCAGCAGCACGTCGCCCGTCAGAATGGTGGCGCGCACGCTCTTGCGGTCCGTCTGCAGGGCTTTTTCCAGCAGCGGCATGGCGTCGTCCGGCTTCATGTGCACCAGCGCGTCATGCGCCAGTTCGCAATAGAACTGGGCGATTTCCTTCTGGCGCGCGCCGGCGCCCGATTCCTGCAAGCCCACGGCCGCTTCGATGGCGCGTGGCCATTCCTTTTCACGCTGGTAGATTTCCAGCAGCGCGCGGCGCGCCTGGGCCGCATATTGCGTGTCGACCAGGCTGTTGAAGGTTTCTTCGGCGCGGTCCAGCAAGCCCGCCTTCAGGTAATCCATGCCCAGCTCGTAGGCGGCGTGGCCCTGCTGTTCCAGCGGCAAGTCCGGGCGCGCCAGCAAGTTCTGGTGCACGCGGATGGCGCGTTCCGTTTCGCCGCGGCGGCGGAACAGGTTGCCCAGCGCAAAGTGCATATCGGCCGATTCCGGGTCCAGCTTGACGACTTCGATGAAGGCGTCGATGGCCTTGTCGTGCTGCTCATTGAGCAGGAAATTCAAGCCCTTGAAGTAATTGCGCGGCAGGCTGCGCGATTCGGACACCAGTTGATGAATGTCCACGCGCGCGGCAATCCAGCCCAGCGCGAAAAACACGGGGATACCCAAGAGCCACCAGAGTTCAAAATCCATGCGATTGTTTTTATTCGAGTAAGAGAGATAGGAGCGACGGCGGCGCTTACTGCGCGCTCACGCTGTCCGGTTGCGGCTGGACATTGCTGGCCACGCCAACGGTCTGCAGCGCGGCAATGGTGGTTTTTTGCTTGCTCGCTTCGCGGCGGTGACGGAACACGGTCGGCGTCAGGGCCAATACGCCCAGGCTGGCGCCGGCGACAAAAAAGCCCAGCAGCATCAGGACCAGGGGGCCGCGAATTTCATAATTGAGGAAAACATGCAGGTCGACAACCTGCGCATTCTTCAGTGCAAAACTGAAGAACAGGACGAAAAGAACACAGCCAACGATGGTGGAGATGATTTTCATCGATAGGTCCAGAGTGAACAAAAAAATGCCCGTGCCACATGGCACAAACGTAGAGTGCTGATCAAACCGTAGCGAGCGGCAGTGATTTGTGGCCAAGAAGCGCAACCGTACTGAAGTACGGTGAGCATCGCCGGCCGCAAAGCGCGACGCGCAGTAGGTTTGAGCAGTGCTCTACAGCATATTAACAAAAAAAAGCGGCATCCAAGGACGCCGCTCTTTATGTCGCCTTCCAGCAGACGATTAATCCTCGATGATCGGTTGCCCGACCATCGCGTCCACCCGCTCGCGCAACTGTTTGCCCGGTTTGAAGTGGGGTACCCGTTTTTCAGGAACCATCACCTTGTCGCCGGACTTCGGGTTGCGGCCGATGCGCGGGGGCCTGCTGTTCAGGGCAAAACTGCCAAAACCGCGGATCTCGATACGCTGACCAGTCGCCAGGGCGTTGGTCATCGCATCGAGAATGGTCTTGACGGCATACTCCGCATCTTTCGCCACCAGCTGAGAATAACGCTCAGCGAGGCGGTTGATCAGCTCGGACTTTGTCATCTGCCAGTATCCGCGAAGTCTTAGTTCTTGTTATCGAACTTAGCTTTCAACAAGGCGCCCAGGCTGGTGGTGCCCGAAGCTGCGTTGTTGTCGGTAGCTGCCATCTTCTGCATGGCTTCCTGGGTTTCCACGTTGTCTTTCGCTTTGATCGACAGTTGGATACCACGGGCTTTGCGGTCGATGTTCAACACCATTGCTTCGACGGTGTCGCCGACTTTCAGGTGCGTACCAGCATCTTCAACGCGGTCGCGCGAGATTTCGGAAGCGCGCAGGTAGCCTTCGACTTCTTCGGACAGTTGGATCACGGCGCCTTTAGGCTCAACCGATTTAACGGTGCCGGTTACCAGCGAGCCTTTGTCGTTCATGGCTGCGAAGTTGTTGAATGGGTCACCTTCCAGTTGCTTGACGCCCAGGGAAACGCGCTCGCGCTCAACGTCGATGGCCAGAACGATGGCTTCCAGTTCGTCACCTTTCTTGAAGCGACGCACGGCTTCTTCGCCGGTTTCGGTCCAGGACAGGTCGGACAGGTGCACCAGACCGTCGATGTTGCCGGCCAGGCCGATGAACACGCCGAAGTCGGTGATCGATTTGATCGCGCCGCGGACTTTGTCACCTTTCTTATGGGTAACACCGAAGTCGTCCCATGGATTGGCTTTGCACTGTTTCATGCCCAGCGAGATACGACGACGCTCTTCGTCGATTTCCAGAACCATCACTTCTACTTCGTCGCCCAGTTGGACAACTTTGTTAGGAGCAACGTTTTTGTTTGTCCAGTCCATTTCGGAAACGTGTACCAGACCTTCGATACCCTGTTCCACTTCAACAAACGCGCCGTAGTCGGTCAGGTTCGTTACTTTACCGAACAGACGGGTGCTTTGTGGGTAACGACGGGACAGACCGGTCCAAGGATCGTCGCCCAGTTGTTTCACGCCCAGCGAAACACGGTTTTTCTCTTGATCGTACTTCAGGACCTTGGCGGTGATTTCCTGGCCAACCGTCAGTACTTCCGACGGGTGACGTACACGGCGCCATGCCAGGTCGGTGATGTGCAGCAGGCCATCGATACCGCCCAGATCCACGAACGCGCCGTAGTCGGTGATATTTTTGACGACGCCGGTCACGACCGTGCCTTCTTTCAGCGTTTCCATCAGTTTCTGACGCTCTTCGCCCATCGAAGCTTCGATGACGGCGCGGCGGGACAGAACCACGTTGTTACGCTTGCGATCCAGCTTGATCACTTTGAATTCGAGGGTCTTGCCTTCGAATGGGGTGGTGTCTTTGACAGGACGGGTATCAACCAGCGAGCCCGGCAGGAATGCGCGGATGCCGTTGGTCAACACGGTCAGACCGCCTTTGACTTTACCATTGACGGTACCGACGACGATTTCGCCCGATTCCATCGCTTTTTCCAGAGCCAGCCACGAAGCCAGACGCTTGGCTTTATCGCGCGACAGGATGGTATCGCCGAAACCGTTTTCCAGCGATTCGATCGCCACGGAAACGAAGTCACCAACTTTGACTTCCAGTTCGCCGTGGTCGTTCTTGAATTCTTCGACAGGGATGAATGCTTCGGATTTGAGGCCAGCGTTCACGATCACGAAATTGTGGTCGAGGCGCACGACTTCAGCGGAAATAACTTCGCCGGAGCGCATATCTTGACGCGACAACGATTCCTCGAAGAGCGCAGCAAAACTTTCCATACCGGTAGATTCGTTAGTTGTAACAGTAGACATAGGGTTCACACAGGTTATCCAGCAGAGATCGCACGATGCGACTTAAACTGGGTTAGGTTTTTGACACACCCGGACAGGCCAGGAGCCGTCAACGGGCACCACATAGCACAACAACACGCTATTTTGCTGCAGCTGCATACCATTTCAACACGGCTTCAACGGCATCATCTGCCGTCATTTCCGACGTATCGAGGACATGCGCCCCTTCAGCGGGGACCAGCGGCGCAATCGCACGGTGAGTATCACGTTCGTCCCGCGCCTGCAAATCCATCAGAAGGTCTTCCATATTAGCAGAAAAACCCTTGTCTATCAATTGCTTGTAGCGCCGTTGCGCGCGCGCCTCGACACTGGCCGTGAGGAACACCTTCAATTGGGCATGCGGGAAAATCACCGTGCCCATGTCGCGCCCATCGGCCACGAGGCCCGGCGTCTTGCGAAAACCCAGCTGCAAGCTGACCAGGGCCTGGCGTACCGTTGGCAACACGGCAATTTTCGACGCCGTGTTGCCGACTTCCTCGGCACGGATGTGCTCGGTGACGTTTTCCTGCGCCAGCAGGATCTCGCCATTGGCAAAGTGGCAAGGCAAGTGTTCAGCCAGCTTGGCCAGCGCGTGCTCGTCGCGCAAGTCCGTGCCGCGGCGCAGCGCGCTCAAGGCCGTCAGCCGGTACAGCGCGCCCGAGTCCAGGTAATGAAAACCCAGCTTGTCGGCCACGCGGTGCGCCACCGTGCCCTTGCCGGAAGCGGTGGGGCCGTCGATGGCGATGACTGGGATGGTGGAGTTCGGCATTGTATTATTTATCAATTAAATTAATGTATCTTTGGCAATCCCCGCGAAGGCGGCGAAATACTCGGGGAAGGTCTTGGCCACGCATTTCGGGTCGTTGATGCGCATCTCGTTGCCGCGGCGGGCGGCGCCGTCCAGCGAGGCGAGCGAAAAGCACATGGCCATGCGGTGGTCGTCATACGTGTCGATGGTCGCCGCCTGGATCTCGGCCGGCGGCGTCACGCGCAGGTAATCGGCGCCCTCTTCCACTTCGGCGCCCAGCTTGCGTAATTCCGTCGCCATGGCGGCCAGGCGGTCCGTTTCCTTCACCCGCCAGCTGGCGATGTTGCGCAAGGTCGAGGTGCCGTCCGCGTACAGGGCGGCCACGGCGATCGTCATGGCCGCGTCGGGGATATGGTTGAAGTCCATGTCGACGGCCTTCAGCACGCCGTTCGAGCGGGCCTCGATCCAGTTCTCGCCCATGGTGATGGTCGCGCCCATCTGCTGCAAGGCTTCGACGAAACGCACGTCGCCCTGGATGCTGTCGCGTCCCACGCCTTCCACGCGCACGGGGCCGCCGCCGATGGCGCCGGCCGCCAGGAAGTACGAGGCCGACGAGGCGTCGCCTTCGACGTGGATCGTGCCCGGGCTTTGGTATTGCTGGCCCGGCTGCACGGTGAACGACTGCCAGCCGTCATGCTCGACCGTCACGCCGAAGCGGCGCATCAGGTTCAGGGTGATCTCGATATACGGCTTCGAGATCAGCTCGCCCGTGACATCGATGGTGACCGCATGGTCGCGCGCCATCAGCGGCGCCACCATCAGCAGGGCCGTCAGGAACTGGCTCGACACGTTGCCGCGCACGGCGATGCGCTGCGCGTGGATGTGGCCGCGGCGGATGCGCAGCGGCGGGAAGCCCTGCTCGCCCGTGTACTCGATCTGCGTGCCGACGGCGTTCAGCGCGTCGACCAGGTCGCCGATGGGGCGCTCGTGCATGCGCGACACGCCGTGCAGGGTGTAGTCGCCGCCGATCACGGCCAGCGCAGCCGTCAGCGGGCGGATCGCCGTGCCGGCATTGCCCATGAACAGGTCCGCCTCGTGGTGAGGGAACGCGCCGCCGCAGCCTTCCACGTGGTGCACCTGGTGCGCCGTGGCCGGGTCGCCCGTCAATTCATCCTGCGTCCATTTGACGCCCAGCGACGTCAATGCCGTCAGCATGACGAAGGTGTCGTCGGAGGCGAGCAGGTCGATGATCTTCGTCGTGCCCTTGGCCAGCGCGGCCAGCAGCAGCACGCGGTTGGAAATGCTTTTCGAGCCGGGCAAGCGCACCGTGCCTTCGGCGTGCATCACCGGCTTCAGATCGATATGGTGGGGGTAGTGCTTGGTCTGGGTCATGCTGGAATCCTTGAGTATTTATCGTGTGGGCGCGGCCGGTATTTCCGCCGTTTCGATCGCCTCGATCCATTGCTGCCGCGCGTGCTGGGCGTTCGCATACACGCCCTCGATGGCGGCGCCGTCGTGCGCGGCAAGATGGGCGCGCAAGGTCGTCAACTGCGCCAGGTAGGCGTCCAGTTCATGCAGCAGCGCCGGCTGGTTGGCCAGGCTGATGTCGCGCCACATCTCCGGCGATGAGCCGGCGATGCGCGTAAAGTCGCGAAAGCCGCTGGCCGCGTATTGGAACAGCAGGCCCGCGTGCGGTTTGTTGGCGATGTCGTCGACCAGCGCAAAAGCCAGCAGATGCGGCAGATGGCTGACGGCGGCAAACACCTTGTCATGTTCTTCGGGGCTCAAGGTGTGCAGGATGGCGCCGCAGGCGCGCCACGCGGCCGCCACCCGTTCCACATCGGCGGCGCTATTTTCCGCCAGCGGCGTGAGCACCACCTTCTTGCCTTGATATAAATCAATGATGGCCGCATCGGGGCCATTCGTCTCGCGTCCCGCAATCGGGTGCCCGGGCACGAATTGCGCCACCTTGCCACCGAGCGCTGCGCGCGCGGCCGCCACCACGTCGCTTTTCGTGCTGCCCGCATCGGTGACGATGGTGCCGGGCCGCAGGTGCGGCGCGATGGACGCCAGGATGGCGCCCGTCTGCGCCACGGGCGCGGCCAGCAGCACCAGGTCGGCGCCAAGCAAGGCAGCAGCCATGTCGCCGCCGATCTCGTCGATGATGCCCAGCTCGAGCGCGCGCGCCATCGAGGCCGGCGAGCGGCCCATGCCGACCACCGTGCCGACAGCGCCCGCGTGCTTCAGGGCACGCGCGAACGAGCCGCCGATCAGGCCTACGCCAAAGATAACGACCTTGTTCAGTGCAGGCGTCGTCATACGGTCAGGCCAGCGCTTTCGTCAGCGCGGCGATGAAGATGGCGTTTTCCTGCGGCAGGCCGATGGAAATGCGCAGCCATTGCGGCAAGCCGTAGCTGCCGACGGGGCGCACGATCACGCCCTGCTTGAGCAGCGCCAGGTTGACGCGCGCGCCTGCCGCATCATCGTCTCCCACTTTGACCAGCACGAAATTGCCGTGCGACGGCACGTATTCCAGGCCCAGTTGCGCAAACGCTTCCGTAAATTGCTGGTAGCCGGCCGCGTTGTTGCGCGCGCTTTGTTCGAGGAAGGCCTTGTCGTTCAGGGCGGCAATCGCGGCCGCCTGCGCCAGCGAGTTGACGTTGAACGGCTGGCGGATGCGGTTCATCAGGTCCGTCAGCACCGGTTGGGCGATGGCAAAGCCGATGCGCAGGCCGGCCAGGCCATACGCCTTCGACAAGGTGCGCGAGACCACCAGATTCGGATACTGGCGCACCCACGCCGTCGACTCGTACTGCTCGTCGGCCGAGAGGAATTCGTTGTACGCCTCGTCGAGCACGACGACGACGTGCGCCGGCACTTTCTTGAGGAAGGCTTCCAGCTGCGCGGCCGTCAGGAAGGTGCCGGTCGGGTTGTTCGGATTGGCGATGAAGACCAGACGCGTGTCGTCGGCGATCGCCGCCGCCATGGCGTCGAGGTCATGGCCGTAGGCTTGCGCCGGCACGACGATGTGGCGCGCGCCCAGGCCTTGCGTGGCCAGCGCGTACACGGCGAACGAGTATTGCGAGTACACGACGGACTGGCCGTGCTCGACAAACGCGTGCGCGGCGATTTCCAGGATGTCGTTGCTGCCATTGCCCAGGGTGATCCAGTCGGCCGGCACGTCGTAGCGCTTCGACAGCACGGCTTTCAAGTCGAAGCCGTTGGCGTCCGGGTAGCGGCCCAGATCATCGATGGCGGCGATCATCGCCTGCTTTGCCGATTCCGGCATGCCGTACGGATTTTCATTCGACGCCAGCTTGACGATGGCTGCCTCGTCGAGGCCGAATTCGCGCGCGACTTCCGCGATCGGTTTGCCGCTCTGGTAAGGGGCGATGGCGCGGACGTATTCTGGACCGATATTTTTAGACATGGTGCTCTTTAAAAGTTGGTGAATGATTAGGCTGATGGCTGTTGTTGTTGGGTTACGCTGCGCTAACCCAACCTACAGCTTACCGTAGGTCGGATTAGCACAGCGTAATCCGACACCAGTCAACGAAGTCACAGACTGACCGGATACGACCCCAGCACCTTGAAAAACGCCGCATTGCTCTGCAGCTCGGCCAGCGCCTGGGCGACGGCCGCGTCCTGCACGTGGCCTTCCACATCGACATAGAAATAATACTCCCAGCTGCCCATGCGCGCCGGGCGCGACTCGAAGCGCGTCATCGATACGCCGTGCTTGGCCAGGGGCGCCAGCAGCTGGTACACGGCGCCCGCCTTGTTCGGCACGGCCAATACCAGCGAGGTCTGGTCCTTGCCCGACGGCGCCGTCTGCAAGGTGCCCACGACGGCAAAGCGCGTGCGGTTGTGCGGGTCGTCCTGGATATGTCCCTTGACCACGCCCAGCTTGTACTGCGCGCCGGCCAGTTCGCTGGCAATCGCCGCGACGCTACCGTCTTCGCCGGCCATGCGGGCCGCTTCCGCGTTCGAAGCCACGGCGTAGCGCGCGACGTGCGGATAATTCTGGTTCAGCCACACCTGACACTGCGCCAGCGCCTGCGAATGGGCGCAAATCGAGGTGACGCCGTCCATGTTGCCGCTCTTCGTCATCAGGCTGTGGTGCACGGCGATCGCCACCTCGCCGCTGATGATGAGGCTCGTCTGCAGCATCATGTCCAGCGTGCGGTTGACGGCGCCTTCCGAGGAATTTTCGATCGGGACCACGCCGAAGTCCGCCGTACCCGCCTCGGCGGAACGGAACACTTCATCGATGGACGCGCACGGCAAGCCTTCGACGGCGCTGCCGAACTGCTGGTACACGGCCTGTTCGCTGAAGGTGCCGGCCGGGCCAAGGTAGGCCACGGTGACGCGCTTTTCCAGCGAGCGGCAGGACGACATGATTTCGCGGAAGATGGTCTGCACTTCGCGATCGCCCATGGGACCGGGATTGCGCTCGGCCACGCCGCGCAGCACCTGCGCCTCGCGCTCGGGGCGGAACACGGGCGCCTGCGTCTCGGCCTTCACGTGGCCCACCTGCTGGGCGATTTGCGCGCGGCGGTTCAGCAGTTCGAGGATTTGCGCGTCGATCGCATCGATCTGTTCGCGCAGCGGTTTCAATTTATCGGTCATGGTTGTTTGTTTCGTCAGCTGTACTTCAATCATTGCCGCGCGGCCTGCGCCGGCGGCGGGCCGGCGCGGTCGCTTAAGCGACTCAGCGTCCGGCAAACTCGTTCAAATAGGTGACCAGGGCTTGCACGCCCTCAATCGGCATCGCGTTATAGATCGATGCACGCATGCCGCCGACGGACTTGTGGCCCTTCAGTTGCAGCAGGCCGCGCTGCTTGGCGCCGGCCAGGAATGCGTCGTTCAGACTTTCGTCGCGCAGATAGAACGGGATGGTCATGCGCGAGCGGTATGCGGGGTCGACCCGGTTCTGGTAGAAGTCGTCCGCATCGAGCGCCGCGTACAGCAGCGCCGCTTTCTCAATATTACGCTGTTCCATGGCTGCAACGCCACCCTGGCGTTTGAGCCACTGGAAAACCAGGCCGGCGATATAGATGCCGTAGGTGGGCGGCGTGTTGTACATCGACTCATGCTCGGCCACGATGGTCCAGTCGAAAGCCGACGGGCAGATCGGCAATGCCTTGCCCAGCAAGTCTTCGCGCACGATGACCAGGGTCAGGCCGGCCGGGCCGATATTTTTCTGCGCGCCGCCGAAGATCACGCCGTATTGCGACACGTCGATCACGCGCGACAGGATGTGCGAGGACATGTCGGCCACGATGGTGGTGCCTGCCGGCACGTTCGGCGCCTGCTGGAATTCCACGCCGTCGATGGTTTCATTGGTGCAGATGTGCAGGTAGGCCGCGCCCAGCGTCAGCTTCCATTCGGCGACGGGCGGCACGCCCGTGAAACGGGCAGCCTTGGACGACGCGGCCACGTTCACGCTGGCATACTTGGCCGCTTCCTGGATCGACTTGCCCGACCACGAACCCGTGTGCACGAAGTCCACGGTGGCCGGCTGCTGCGCGGCCAGGCCCACCAGATTCATCGGGATGATGGCGTTCTCGCCCAGTCCGCCGCCCTGCAGGAACAGGATTTTATAGTTCTCGGGCACGGCCAGCAGCTCGCGCAGGTCGGCCACCGCCTGCTGGTAGATCGAAATGAATTCGGGACCACGGTGACTCATTTCCATCACCGACATGCCGCTGCCATGCCAGTCCTGCATTTCAAAGGCCGCTTGCGCCAGCACTTCCTTGGGCAGGACGGCGGGGCCGGCTGAAAAATTGTAGATATGGGTCACGATACGGTCCTTGGCAAAATGGGAATCTTATTGGGGCGACTGCGTGGCCGCCCGCATGACCTGGTCAAGCACGGCGTTCACGCGCGGGATCAGCACGCGCTGGCTGATGGCCATCGACTCGGCCGACAGTTGCGGCATGGTGGCCAGCATCTTGCGTCCCAGCGGCGTCTTGTAGAAGGCCGTCAGCTGCTCGACTTCCGGCACCGTGTAAAAACGCGCGTACAGGGGCACCATCTCGTCGCCCAGCTCGTCGATCAGGGTCGGGTCGGCCAGTACCTGCGTCAGGGTGGCGATGGCGAGGGGGATTTCCTCCTCGGCGCTGGCCAGCGCGCGCGCCTTGCGCTGATCATCCAGTTTCGGGTTGCTGTTGATTTGCTGCTGCGCCGACTGGCGTATCATGGCCGGCACCGATTGCAGCATCTGATCGAAGATGCTGCGCGTGAGCTGCGGGAACTGCATCGCGTCGAGCATGCGCCGCACGGCCACTTTCATGGCGGGGCTGGGCGCCGCCTGGCGGGCGGGCGTGGCTTGCGTGCTCTGGGCCAGGGCCGGCAGGGTCGCAAGAAAGGCCAGCGAAAACGCGGCGAAGAAGGTGGCGACGATTTTTCTCATGGCATGCGGGATGTTGAATGACTGGTAAAAGGGCACTGCCGGCGATGCATGTCGGCTTACGCCCGACGGGCTAAGCCGACCTACGAAATTGTGCTGGCGGCGCCAGGAAAAGGCACGCCAATAGCAATTGGGGCTCCCGAAAGAGCCCCAATCATCTTACTCCGGCTGGGCCGGGTCGACAGGATCGGCTGGTTCGGCCGCTGCCGGTGCGGCATCCGTGCCCGCCTCCGTCGTCAGCTCGACTTCGT
The DNA here is from genome assembly GCF_056174685.1 of Janthinobacterium sp. BHSEK. Taxonomy (NCBI): domain Bacteria; kingdom Pseudomonadati; phylum Pseudomonadota; class Betaproteobacteria; order Burkholderiales; family Oxalobacteraceae; genus Janthinobacterium; species Janthinobacterium sp. BHSEK. The sequence goes on along the minus strand of NZ_JBWBYV010000017.1, from coordinate 8,330 downwards.
CGATATCCGTTTCCACCACGCGCTGCAGGCCGGACAGCTTGGTGCCGTCTTCCACGGCGATCAGGGTCACGCCCTGCGTCGCGCGGCCCATCTCGCGGATTTCCGACACACGGGTGCGGATCAAGACGCCGCCGGTGGTGATCAGCATGATTTCATCGCTGGCATCGACCAGTGTCGCGGCAACCACTTTACCGTTGCGCTCGCTGGTCTGGATGGCGATCATGCCTTTCGTGCCACGGCCATGGCGCGTGTACTCGGTGATCGGCGTACGCTTGCCGTAGCCGTTTTCCGTGGCCGTCAGCACCGACTGCTGCTCGTTCTCGGCCACCAGCAGCGCGATCACGTGCTGGCCTTCTTCCAGGTTCATGCCGCGCACGCCGCGCGCCGTGCGGCCCATCGGACGCACATCGTTTTCGTCGAAGCGCACTGCCTTGCCCGAATCGGAGAACAGCATCACGTCGTGCTGACCGTCCGTCAGCGCCGCGCCGATCAGGAAGTCGCCGTCGTCCAGGTCGACCGCGATGATGCCGGCCTTGCGTGGATTGCTGAAGTCCTTCAGCGGCGTCTTTTTCACGGTGCCGAGGCTGGTCGACATGAACACGTAATGGTCTTCCGGGAACGTGCGGTTCTCGCCCGACAGCGGCAGGATCACGGTGATCTTTTCGTTGTCCTGCAGCGGGAACATGTTGACGATCGGCTTGCCGCGCGAATTGCGCGAGCCTTGCGGCACTTCCCACACCTTCAGCCAGTACATGCGGCCACGATCCGAGAAGCACAGGATGTAGTCGTGCGTATTGGCGATGAACAGCTGGTCGATCCAGTCTTCCTCTTTCGTCGCCATGGCCTGCTTGCCGCGGCCGCCGCGCTTCTGTGCGCGGTATTCGGTGATCGGCTGCGCCTTCATGTAACCCGTGTGCGACAGGGTCACGACCATGTCCTGCGGCGTGATCAGGTCTTCCGTCTCCAGGTCGGTCGCGTTCAACTCGATCTGCGAGCGGCGCACGTCCTTGTTGCCGGCGCCGTATTCGTTCTTCGCCGCCGTCATTTCATCGGTGATGATGACGGTGACGCGTTCCGGCTTGGCCAGGATGTCGAGCAAGTCGGCGATATGTTCCATCACGTCCTTGTACTCGTTGACGATCTTGTCCTGCTCCAGGCCCGTCAGGCGCTGCAGGCGCATCTGCAAGATTTCCTGCGCCTGGTCGTCCGACAGCTTGTACAGGCCATCGGCCTGCATGCCGTAGTGCTTCGGCAGGTTTTCCGGACGGTAGGCATCCACGCCGCCCGGCGTCGTGCCGTCGCCCGTACGGGCCAGCATTTCGCGCACGACGGACGAATCCCAGGCCTTGGCCATCAGCTCGACCTTGGCGATCGGCGGCGTCGGCGCGGCCTTGATGATGGCGATGAAGTCATCGATGTTGGCCAGCGCGACAGCCAGGCCTTCGAGCACGTGGCCGCGTTCGCGCGCCTTGCGCAGTTCGAACACGGTACGGCGCGTGACCACTTCGCGGCGGTGCGACAGGAAGCATTGCAGCATCTGCTTGAGGTTCAGCAGCTTCGGCTGACCATCGACCAGGGCCACCATGTTCATGCCGAAGGTGTCTTGCAACTGGGTCTGCTTGTACAGGTTGTTGAGCACCACTTCCGGCACTTCGCCCCGTTTCAGCTCGATCACCACGCGCATGCCCGACTTGTCGGATTCGTCGCGGATGTCGGAAATGCCGTCGAGCTTCTTGTCGCGCACGTTTTCAGCGATGCGTTCCAGCAAGGATTTCTTGTTGACCTGGAATGGCAGTTCGTCGACGATGATGGCGATGCGGCCGCCGTCCTTGCCGTATTCCTCGAAGTGGGTCTTGGCGCGCATGACGACGCGGCCGCGGCCCGTGCGGTAACCGTCGCGCACGCCGGACACGCCATAGATGATGCCGGCCGTCGGGAAGTCCGGCGCCGGGATCAGCTCGATCAATTCATCGATCGTGCATTCGGGGTTGCGCAGCACGTGCAGCGCGCCGTCGATGACTTCGGTGATGTTGTGTGGCGGAATGTTCGTCGCCATGCCGACGGCGATACCGGACGAGCCGTTGATCAGCAGGTTCGGGATACGCGTCGGCAAGACCGTCGGCTCCTTTTCCTTGCCATCGTAGTTGGGCTGGAAGTCGACGGTATCCTTGTCGATATCGGCCAGCAGCTCGCTGGCGATCTTGTCCAGGCGGCACTCGGTGTAACGCATCGCCGCGGCGCCGTCGCCGTCGACGGAACCGAAGTTGCCCTGGCCGTCGACGAGCATGTAGCGCAGCGAAAAATCTTGCGCCATGCGCACCAGCGTGTCGTAGATCGAGGCATCGCCGTGGGGATGGTATTTACCCATGGTTTCGCCGACCACGCGGGCGCACTTGACGTAAGGGCGGTTCCACACGTTATTCATTTCATGCATCGCGAACAAGACGCGGCGGTGCACTGGCTTCAAGCCATCGCGCGCATCGGGCAAGGCACGGCCGACGATCACGCTCATGGCGTAATCGAGGTAGCTCTTGCGCATCTCTTCTTCGAGGGAAATAGGAATTGTTTCTTTTGCGAATTGATCCATTGGCGGTTCGACTGATCTCAGGCTGTGGTTAACTTATCTGTTACGCAATGTATGACGCAATACTGCATATCCTGGGTGGCTGTCGTCGTGGACGCCGCGCCGCGCGCTGCTGGCGCGGCCCGGCTTCCATGTCGCAGAGTGCCAGAACAAATCGGCGGGCTGGCGGCACGGCCAGTACGGGTACCGCAAGGGTAGGTGCTGGCCATGCAGTGCCGCCGTGGGCATTTGCCCGGCACTCTTAACAGTCAAGCGCACGATTTTAGCATGCGCGCCCAGCTACCTGTACAAATTGGCCATACCGGCAAGATTGGCAGTTTGCGCCGGGGCCGCGCATATTGACCTGTCGATAATGCACAATGGCAATATCAGTTCAAGACACCTGCCCTTAAAAGAGGCAAAAAAAGCGATCAATTGTTACAGGTGCGTTACAAATGGGCATTTTCGTTGCGCAAAAACAACGCACGGTCTAAAATCGGGCAAGCTTTGATTTAACCACGGTCGTGTGCCCCTGATGCGTGTGGCAAAATGACTGGGAAGTTAATTGCTAGTTTCGCAATCTGAAACGAGCGCATATGGTCTACATGATAAAATCTTGGCACGTAGCACCAGTAGCGCAGTGTTGTTCTGCGGATATCACCCCCCGAAAGGAAAAAAGAATGAATAAATTTGTAACGCTGTTTTTCGCTGCATCCGCAGTGATTGCTGGCTCGGCTTCGGCCCAAACCCCAACCTCCCCACCATTCGCGCCAGTTACCACTGACATCAAAGCACCAAGCCCAAAAAGCGCTTACGTGCAAGATGCCCGCGGCGTAATCGTGCGTGACCCATTCGGCCTGTGCTGGCGTACCGGCTACTGGACACCTGCTGACGCAGTGCCAGGTTGCGACGTGCCACTGTGCGTAGAGCCAGAAACCCTGCAAGACGGCAAATGCGTAGCTCCTCCAGCACCAGTCGTACCAGCACCGGCACCAGTCGTTGTTGCGCCAGTACCAGTCGTCGTTGCTCCTACCTCGGAAAAAGTCAGCTTCGCTGCTGATGCATTCTTCGATTTCGACAAAGCTACGCTGAAGCCAGAAGGCAAAGCCAAGCTGGACGAGCTGTCCGCACAACTGGGCGGCATCAACCTGGAAGTCATCATCGCTGTGGGTCACACCGACTCCGTCGGCACCGATGCTTACAACCAAAAACTGTCGGTACGTCGTGCTGATGCTGTCAAAGCCTACCTGGTCACCAAAGGCGTTGAAAGCAACCGCGTGTACACCGAAGGCAAAGGCGAGAAACAACCTGTTGCTGATAACAAAACTGCCGAAGGCCGTGCGAAAAACCGTCGCGTGGAAATCGAAGTTGTTGGTACCCGCAACAAGTAATAGCTGAACTCCTGGACTTGCCGCAAGTCATCGCGCAAGTCAAGAACAGCATGAAAAACCCCGCCACGGCGGGGTTTTTTTTCGTCCGTGGCTGCCCAATTGTAAAATTGCCGCTATTATTCGACCTATGAACGCCGACCCTCTCGAAATCCAAAAATTCAGTGAGCTGGCCCACCGCTGGTGGGACCCCACTTCCGAGTTTCGTCCCCTGCACGAAATTAACCCCCTGCGCCTGGAATGGATCAACGCGAAAGTGCCGCTGGCCGGCAAGCGCGTGATCGACATCGGCTGCGGCGGCGGCATCCTGGCCGAATCGATGGCCCGCAAGGGCGCCGACGTGACGGGCATCGACCTGTCCGACAAGGCCTTGAAAGTGGCCGACCTGCACAGCCTGGAGTCGGGCGCCAAGGTACGCTACAAGCTGATCGCCGCCGAAGCCATGGCCGAGGAAGAGCCGGGCCAGTACGACGTCGTGACGTGCATGGAAATGCTCGAGCACGTGCCAGACCCCGCCGCCATCGTCAAGGCTTGCGCCACGCTGGTGAAACCGGGCGGCCACGTCTTCCTGTCGACCCTGAACCGCAACCCGAAAGCGTACCTGTTTGCCATCCTGGGCGCCGAATACCTGCTGCGCCTGCTGCCGAAAGGCACGCACGACTATGACAAATTCATCACCCCGGCCGAACTGTCGCAATACGTGCGCAGCGCCGGCCTGGACGTCAACAGCATGCGTGGCATGGGCTACAATCCACTGACCAAGATTTACTCACTTAATAGCGATACCAGCGTCAATTATTTGGTCGCCTGCACCCGGCCGCTGTAACCATCACGCACAATACAAGGCGGCTGCGGCCGCCATTTTTCATTCCCACTTGACACAATTTGCCCGCCATGATCACTGACCATCTGCCAGCCCCGCGCGCCATCCTGTTCGACCTCGACGGCACCCTGGCCGACACCGCGCCCGACCTGGCAGCGGCCATCAACCTGCTGCGCGCGCGCGCCGGCCTGGCGCCGACCCCGTATGACATCCTGCGCCCTACGGCCTCGGCCGGCGCGCGCGGCATGATAGGCGCGTCGTATGGCATCGCCCCTGGCGAAAGCGGCTACGAAGCCCTGAAAGACGGCTTCCTGAACAATTACGAAGCGGCCCTGGCGGTGGAAAGCCGTTTATTCGACGGCATCCCCGCCATGCTCGACGGCCTGCAGGCGCTGGGCCTGGCCTGGGGCGTGGTCACCAACAAGGCCGCCCGCTTCACCGACCCGCTGGTGGGCCAGATCGGCCTGGGCGGCGCCGGCTGCGTGATCTCGGGCGACACCATGGCGCACCCGAAACCCCATCCCGCGCCCCTGCTGGAAGCGGCGCGCCGCCTGGACCTGGCGCCGGAAGACTGCTGGTACGTGGGCGACGACCTGCGCGACATCCAGGCCGGCCGCGCCGCCGGCATGCGCACGGTCGCCTGCGCCTGGGGCTACTGCGGCCCCGTCGAGCCGCAACACTGGAACGCCGACCACCTGCTCGATACGCCGCAAGCGTTGCTGGAACTGGTGACTGGCGTGGTGAAGGCGGCGCAGGAGCGGCAGCTGGCGGCTTGAGGCGCATGCCTTACGTCGAGAGCACGAATGCATCATGCAAGAGTGGGCAGATTGCGCTGTAATGCAGGTTCTGTGGGGACGACCTGGTTTCGACGTGGGTTGCAAAGCAGCACACGGCATGCGGAGGGCTGGCCACCTCGTAAATACAACCACTACATTACCGCGAATGCATCATGCAAGAGTGTGAAGATTGCGCTACAATGAAGGTTCTGTGGGGACGACCTGGTTTCGACGTGGGTTGCAAAGCAGCGCAGGGCATACCGAGGGCTGGTTACCTCGTAAATACACCCAGAAAAAACTTAACTGCAAACGATAACTCGTACGCACTGGCAGCTTAATCGCTGTTAGCTCTAGAACACCTCGTCCCTGGGGTGGGCCGTCAAAAGCTCTAGAGTCATTTACAGGGACTCGTCGTATGCTGGGTTACTTAGCGTCCGACTAAATAATAGGTAACTCGCTTGCCCATAACGTGCACATCCGTGCTGGCTGAGTTAAATTAAATGATAGTGCTAAGTATGTAGAACTGTCTGTGGAGTGCTTGCGGACGCGGGTTCGATTCCCGCCGTCTCCACCACTGAATAAATAAAAGGGCTTCCCCGTTTTGGCGGGGAGGCCCTTTTTATTTATTCCATGCATGCAGAACGCGGGCGTCGAATCCGCGTCCGGTACGGGCGCGGGGGTTTTGCGGGGCCTTCGGCGAGCGCAGCTCGGCGCCGCAAAACCGGGTTGCGCTTGCAAGCGCAACCCTCTCCGATTCTTCCGGCTAGCTCTTGCGCCGCAGGCGGTTTTTCCTAACAACAACCTTAGCGGCTCAGACTGTGTGCGAATGCCGGACCTGACCCTCGCTCCGTGCCCCTCGCTCCGCTCGCTCCATCAGGGGCCAATGATATAGTGGCGGGAATGTATACACTGAAGGAAATCGCATGAAAAACGACGCAAGCGCTCGCCCGCAAACAAACCAGGCACCGGCCAGACTCAGCAAAGGGGACTTCGTCACCGCACTGCGCAAGCTGCTGCAAGAAGCAGGAAAGGCCGGCGAGACCAGCGTGGACGTCCGCGCTGCGAACCTGCACACCGACGTTGGCGTTTATCCCGCGCGCGGCCACTCGATGCCGACCTGTTGCACGGTAATGTATGAAGAGATGCAGCCGGGTGACGAGATACTGCTGACGCCACCCGGCGGCAAAGGACCTACGCTGCTGGTACGGTATAAATTCCCGCGCTGAGGATCGCGGCCTTAGGCTACTGATGGCGATTCGCAGCGCTAATCGGCTCCGTCCGCTTCCACCCCACACGTCCGGGCAGGCCGGACTTCATAACAGCGACCTCGGCAGCCCAGTCTCATTGTGTTTTCGGGTCATGACGATTGATGGTGCCTGGACTGCGACAGTTTCGGCGTCGTTACCGCCATCAGTATTGCTTGATACGGCCACTTGGACAGAAAAATCCCATGCATCAATGCAGCCGCGCCGAAGGCGTCGAATTGAATGGTTCAGATCTCTTATGGAACATAAAATACGCAAATGGCACAAAGTAGAACACTAGCCAGTGCCCGGAGAAACCACGCACTTGATTTACCTTGAAAGTGGAATACTCCACGGCGGTCAGTTCGCGAATGAAATTTCCACGGTTCAATAGCACAAATTTCCCGTCAACGATCGAAGGAGTGCCGCCCGCCGCTTTCATCATGAAGAGTGCAAAATTCACCAATGCGTAAGCAGAAATACAGAGTCCCAGTCCGACCACCCACTTTGGAAAAGCTGCGCGTAGTTCAGCGAACGTTGGTTTGGGGCCGAGTGACTTTCGACTGGAGAAGACAAACGGAATGAACACAACGAAAATGCCGACGTGCAGCCACCAGATCGCAGGAAACTTATCAGACACATTGACTCCCATCAATGCCGCAATGTGCACAATCAGTGCGCTTGCAAAGCCAATTAGTGAGGCAAAGCCAAGAGTTTGGTTCATAGAATCGGTTTGCATATAGCGTAAAGATGTCGGTCTGCAACTAAATTCATAAGTGATGCAACTTCATAAAGTATATTAACTGTCCGGCTTACGTCCTGTGAAAAAAGGCCAAGCAAACACCACAATGCCTGCAACGGCACATCCGGCCAGGCTAACGGCGACACCAAAAATGTACCACGCCACATCGACTCCGTGACTGTAGAGCGTTCCGACAAATAGTCCACTCACTAGCCAGACTAACGCCGCTAATTTAAGCAGAAAATATTTTACTTTACCGATGGGACGATTAAGCCGCATTTGTTGAATAGCGGCCATGCCCATGACTAAACAAGCCACACCAGCCGCAATTATCAAGCGTGAAAACGAATGCTCCATGTCGCAACCTGACTTGTAGCTGAGCCAGCGGGCCCAGAGATTAAAACAGCGAGGGGCTTAAATCCAGCAGCCAATTATCGCTTGCCACTACGTCGCCGGCTTGAGTCTGCACTACGGAACCTGTGCGACCAGACGAATTGGCGAGTGTCCGCCCCAACGCGGATCTTTCAGCGATGGTACGGTTGCCACAAAGACGCCTTAGAACGCCTAACAAAACCGCTGAATGTATCTCCAGCAGATGAGTATGCAGGCAAGCGAGAGGAATGCCTGATGGATATCGGCACGGCGCTCGTAGCGGATGCGTAATCGGCGGAAGCGGTGCAGCCAGCCCAGCGTGCGTTCGACCACCCAGCGCCATTTGCCCAGGCGTTCGCGCGACTCGATGCCATAGCGGGCTATGCGTGGAGCGATGCCACGGCTGCGCAACCAGGCCCGAT
>NZ_JBWBYV010000016.1:0-62388 GCF_056174685.1 Janthinobacterium sp. BHSEK | reverse complement strand
GGTGTGTATGTGAGCGATAAAACACCCGTTAAATACATCGGGCACTCTGGGAAAGGATTGGGATTTGCATCGATCAAGGTATATTTTCCTGAAAAAGATGTTGATGTTGTCGTCCTGGAAAATCAGTTCAGCGAAGATAGCGCGCTGCATTACTATTTTGAAATAAAAATAAGGGAAATAGTGATGAATAGCAATCTTGTGAGATAGTCAGATTGCTCTGGCATCAGCAGTTCCGAAGGTTGCGGCTGTGGGCATGTCTTCGCGGCCGGCAAATGCCGGAAATGCCCGTGGGATGGCCGGCGGTGTGCGAAAAACAATAGCGCCGAAGCGGCAATTCTTGCCGCGCCCTTGCGCTCCCGGGCTGCCGCGAGCGCTCATCGATAAGGTCAGATTACATGCGTACATTGAATGAATTACTCGATAGTGAAGATCCGGCATTTCCGCTGATCAGGCAATGGGCCAGCGAGGCCGACTTGCCGGTGGAGTTGCTGCCACCCTCGGCCGCCAGGGAGGATGTGCTGCTGAGCCTGCAGGTCACCACGCGTTCTCCCCTGGGGGCGATTGCCTATGAAACGGGAGGCATCCTGGTGGATGACGGCTGGCTGCGCATACTGGGATCGGGACATGCCGGGCTGGACCGGGATATTGCTACGTGGAACGAAGGAAAGGCCGACGGTTTTCTGCTGGTCGCCGACGACGTGCTGGGCGGATTTTTTGCCATCAACGGCGGCGCACTCGGGGACGACCAGGGCAATCTGTATTACCTGGCTCCCGAGACGCTGGCGTGGGAAGCGCTGGAGATCGGCTTCACGACGTTTGTTCAATGGGCCTTTACCAGCCAGCTGCGGCAGTTTTACGGGCGACAGCCTGGCGACGCGGACGGCTTCGACGAATTGCCCTTGTCCGGTGAGCTCTGCCTGAATTTTTATCCATTCCTGTGGACGCAAGAGGGTTCCCTCAAGACCAGTTCGCGGCGCGCCATTCCTGTGCAAGAGCAGTGGGCACTCAACGTTGATCTGCAACAGAAGTTGCCCGACGCGCGCTGAGGCAGGGCTTGCGGGCATATCTGAAAGCATCGTCATGCGCATCCCGAGGCGGTGGAATGGCATTTCAATCCAGCAATCAAGCGGTTTGTCGCAATGGCATGCTACAGAAATGGGCAAGGGGATAGCATACAGTGGGCTTTCTCGTGATGCGAGGCCCGCAAGCGGGTGTTCGATGCTGACGATAGCGCAGTCATCGACGGACGCTTCTCCATGACTTCGACCAGGATGACATACGCATGAAATTGACCCTGTCATATATTCTTTCCACCTGCCTGCTTGGCACCTTGGGCGCGATCGGTGGCGCGCAGGCGGCGCCCGCCGACGCCGAACTGGTCGCTTTGGTGCAGCGCCATGCGCAGGCCCAGAGCAGCTTCGATCAAGCCACATTGAAAGCCGTCACGGCTGAGAATTATGTGGAAATATCGCCCGTCGGCGAGGTGGACGGGCGTGAAAAGATGCTGTCCTTCTATGCGCCGGAGCAGAAGCGGCCGGGTCCTCAAGTCCAGGTCGATGAACCGGCGGTGCGCCTCTTTGGCGATACGGCGCTCATCTCGGCCCGGCTGTCCTACCGGCTCAATCAGGAAGGGGCGGCCCGCACCTTCGCCATGCGCGCCGGCTATGTCGCCCGGCTTGTCGACAAGCAATGGCTGCTCGTCAGCGCTCAGTACACGGGCATCCGTCCGCCGAAACCGTGAAATAACACTGTGTGGTGCTGGCCCCGGCGTCATCCAGCCAGGTTAGAGCCGTGCCTCATCGCCCCACACATGCCGCATGCTGAAGTGCAAGCCGGCATCGTCTTCATGCAGCGACGAGACGATGGCGAACTGGCTGTCGCCCGTGTCGCGCGGCGCCATCTGCGATAGTTCGGCGGCGGCCAGCGGCGCGCCCAGCGGGTCGCTGAGCGGGTGGACCAGGGCGGCGCCCCGCTGCGTGACAACGCCCAGTTCGCCGCTGCGCAGGCGGACCAGGGTGCCGGGCGGGTATTTGCCCAGCAAATTGACGAACTGCTCTCCCAGCAGCGGGTCGATGGGCAGGTTCTGGTCGAGGAAGATGTGCTGCAGCGCCTGGTCGGGCACGATGGAGCGGCGGTAGTTGCGCGCCGAAACGCGGGCGCAATAGCGGTCGGCCAGGCCGATCAGCTTGGCGTTTTGCAGGATTTCATCGGCCGTGCGCCCCTGCGGGTAGCCGCTGCCGTCGTCGTTTTCATGGTGCAGCAGCACGCAACTGAGCCATTCCTCGTCGTCGACGCCGGCGCAGCGCAGCAATTCCGTGCTTTCCTGCGGATGCAGGCGCACGATGCGCATTTCCTCGTCGTTCAGGGGGCCGCGCCGGTCCTGGAAACTGTCGTGGTGGCGCAGCATGCCCACGTTCATCGTCAGCGCGGCCGCGCCGATCAATAACAGTTCATCGTGGGACTTATGCATGCTGCGGCCCACCAGCATGGCCAGCAGCGCCGTTTCGATGCAGTGGCGCACGGCGTAGCTGCCGGCGATCTGGTTCAGCAGGATGCTGGCCAGGGCGATGTCGGCGTCGTGTTCGAGCGCGCGCAGCAGTTCGCGGGCGATGTCGCGCACGTCGCGCTCGGCATTGCTTTCGCTGCGCATGTCCAGCAGCAGCCGCTCCAGGCGCTGCGCCGCTTCATTGAGCAGGCGCAAGACGGAGGGCTGGTCCGGCGTGCCCACATACAGGCCCAGCTGCATCAGCCGCCCCAGCTGCGCGCCGTCCGTGATGATCTGCCCCTTGCGCAGTTGCGGGCCGGCACTATGGTCAGCCAGAAACAGATCCCAGGGCAGGGGTTCGCCGGGAACCAGGTCGGCCGGGCCGATGCGACGCTGTACCATGCTGTCATCCTTTGCTCCGCCGGGGCGGAGAAGTTCTGTCGTTAAATGCTGCGCAGGCGCTCCAGCGCCAGGCGCAAGGTCTCGTCCTGTTTGGCAAAGCAGAAGCGCACGATGCCCGACTCCTTGCCCTGCGCATAAAAAGCGGAGACGGGAATGGCGGCCACCTTGATTTCCGCCGTCAGCCATTCGGCGAACTGCGCTTCAGTCTCTTGCGAAATGGCATCGTAACGCACGCACTGGAAATACGTGCCGTCGGCCGGCAGCAGGGTAAAGCGGCTGCCCGCCAGGCCGTCGCGGAACAAATCGCGCTTGCGCTGGTAAAACGCGGGCAAGTCCAGATAGGGCTGCGGGTCGGCCATGTAGCCGGCGATACCGTGCTGCATGGGCGTATTGACGGTAAACACGTTGTACTGGTGCACCTTGCGAAATTCCGCCGTCAGGGCCATTGGTGCCGCCACATAGCCGACCTTCCAGCCCGTCACGTGATACGTCTTGCCGAAGCTGGACACGATGAAGCTGCGCGCCGCCAGTTCAGGGTTGCGCGAGAGCGAGGCGTGCGGCACGCCGTCGTACACCATGTGCTCGTAGACTTCATCCGATAAAATCAGGATTTGCGTGCCGCGCACGATGTCGGCCAGGGCCGCCACGTCGGCCGGGCGCAAAATCGTGCCCGTCGGGTTATGCGGCGTATTGATGATGATCAAACGCGTCTTGGGGCTGACGGCGGCGGCGAGCTTGTCCCACGGCACGCTGTAACCCCGTTCACCCACTTGCATGGCCACCAGCACGGGCACGCCGCCGGCCAGCGCGATGGCGGGCAAATAGCTGTCGTAGGCCGGTTCGATGACGATGACTTCGTCGCCCGGGTGCACGCAGCACAAAATCGCCGTCGTCAGCGCCTGCGTGGCGCCGGCCGTGACGGTGATTTCCGTGCCCGCGTCGTAGGTGTGGCCGTACAGGCTGGCGATCTTCGCGGCGATGGCTTCGCGCAGAGGGGCGGCGCCCGTCATCATCGGATACTGGTTGTGGCCGGCGCGCATGGCGTCGCCGACCAGCTCGACCAGTGCCGGGTCGCAATCGAAATCGGGAAAGCCCTGGCCCAGGTTGACGGCGCCATGCTGGGCCGCCAGGCTGGACATGCGGGTAAACACGGTGGTGCCGACAGCGGGCAGGCGGGTGGCCAGGGTGGGAGTCAGGTGGGGCAGGGACGGGCTGTTCATGAACGGTAGGGTCGCGGTGCGGAAAGTGGAATCGTTTCCCATTCTAGCGCAGCGCGCCCCGTCGCGTGCGGGGCTTTGGCGACTCAGCCCGGCAATGCCCAGCCTTCCGGCACCATGATCTTGAACATGCCGGCCTTGGCCGTCTTGCGGGCCAGTTTCAGCAGGGCCTTGTCTTTGGTGATGAGGATATCGGCGTTGGCGTCGCGCGCCAGTTCGAGGAATTTCTGGTCATCCTTGTCCGTGCAGACGGGCAGGCGCACGCCAGACACGGGCGGCGCCACGACGCTGATGTGGGCATCGAAGCGGGCGGCGGCAATGGCGCGGCTGGCTTCGTCGAGGGGCAGATGTTTATAATGCAATACGACAAGATATTCCGCGCGGCAATCTTCGCGCGTGATGGCGTGCACGGCGCCGCTTTCCATGGCCGCCAGCAGGCCCGCCCAGCGCGGGTCGTTGAAGACGAACAGGTCGAGGCAAACGTTGGTGTCGAGGACGAGTTTTTGTGGAGCAGGTATCATGTCGGCAATTCTATTCTGTAGTGATAATTTATGTTGATCGTGCTTTCGCCCGCCAAGAGTCTCGACCTGGAGACGCCGCCAACGACCACGTTGCACAGCACCCCCGATTTTCTCGACCATTCTGCCCAGCTCATCGAGCGCATGCGCCAGTTCTCGCCCGCCGAAGTGGGCAGCCTGATGGGCATTTCCGATGCCTTGTCGGCCCTCAACGTGGCCCGCTATGCATCCTGGACGCCGCAGCTGGCGGAAGCGCGCCAGGCCATCATGGCCTTCAACGGCGACGTATATGCCAGTTTCGAGGCGCGCAGCCTGCAGCCGGCCCAGCTCGACTATGCCCAGTCGCGCGTGCGCATCCTGTCGGGCTTGTACGGCTTGCTGCGCCCGCTGGACCTGATCCACCCGCACCGCCTGGAAATGGGCACGCGCCTGACGACCGCGCGCGGCAAGGATTTATATGCGTTCTGGGGCGACACCATCACCAACGGCCTGAACCGCGCGGCGAAGGAGCAGGGCGCGCAAGTGCTGGTCAATCTTGCTTCCGAAGAATATTTCAAATCCGTCAAGCCGCGCCAGCTGGACGTGCCCGTCATCGCGCCCGTGTTCGAGGACTGGAAGAACGGCAAATATAAAATCATCTCGTTCTACGCCAAGCGCGCGCGCGGCATGCTGGCCCGCTATGCGGCCGTCAACCAGATCCGCGATCCGCAGCAGCTCAAGCAGTTCGACGTCGATGGCTATGGCTTCGTGCCGGAAGCGTCGAATGATGCTAGCTGGGTGTTTCGACGTAAAATTGGCAACTGAATGCAGCGGACGGCTGGGGTCAGACCCGACGGGTCTGACCCCGGATTCTGTTGTTGGGTCAAGAAAAAACCGGAGCAAGCTCCGGTTTTTTCATTTTACTGCCAGAATTTCCACCACTTGCGTTCCTTGTTCACCCCTTCCGGGCTGAGGAATGCCGTGTTCGGGTAGTTCTTGGTCAGCACGCGCAAGGTATCGTCGCGCAGGTCGGTCAAGCCCAGCTTGTCGTACGAGCGGTACATGATGAACAGCGCTTCTTCGATGGCCGGCGAGGCGGCAAAGTCCTTGACCGTCGTTTGCGCGCGGTTGGCGGCGGCCAGGTAGGCGCCGCGGCGGTAGTAATAGCGCGCCACGTGGACTTCATATTTCGCCATGGCATCGATCAAATAGTTCATGCGGGCCAGCGAATCGGGCGCATATTTGCTATTTGGAAACTTGTCGACCAGTTGCTTGAAGGCGGCAAACGCTTCGCGCGTGGCTTTCGGGTCGCGCTCGGTCGGGTCTTGCTCGTACAGGAAGTTCAGGAAGCTGATCTGGTCGTTAAAGCTGATCAGGCCCCGCAGGTAGTACATATAGTCCACATTGGCGTGGTTCGGATGCAACTTGATGAAGCGTTCGACGGCGGCCAGTGCCTGAGCCTGGTCTCCCGACTTATAATACGCGTAAGCGATCTCCATCTGCGCTTGCAGAGCATAGTTGCCGAAAGGATAGTTAGCCTCCAGCTTCTGGAACAGGCCGATTGCAGCTTCATAGTGCTGCCCGGCCATTTCTTCACGCGCCTCCGAGTATAATTTCGTAACGGACCAGTTTTTGGTCTCATCCACTTTTTCAGGCAACAAGCTGCAAGCGGACATGCCGAGCAGAACGACTGAAGCGACTACCAACGATAATTTTTTTTGCATGACGTTTTGCAAGAAGGTTTTAACCAAGATTTTACAATAGGCTGATTATAGCCGATGGGAATGCTGTGATATTAACTCCGAAGCCTAATTTGGCTGACCCCGCGTTTGACTCCCTTTCTTACCATGCTGCCGAAGAGGCGTTTGACGGCGATTTTGCCGCCGACGACGTCTTCGAGGAAATGGCCCCGATTACATTGGAACTGACGCCGGACGCCTGCGGCCACCGCCTCGATAAAGTCATCGCCCAGCTGGTGCCGCAATACTCGCGCAGCCGCCTGCAATTGTGGCTGGAAGCCGGTTTCGTGACCGTCGATGGAAAAGTTGCCAAACGCAACATGACCGCCTATGGCGACGAGAAGATCGTCATTCTGCCGCAAAGCGCGCCGGAAGACGAGGCTTTTAAGCCGGAAGCGATGGAATTGAACATCGTGCACGAAGATGAGCATATCATCGTCATCAACAAACCGGCCGGACTGGTCGTGCATCCGGGCCCCGGCAACTGGTCGGGCACCTTGCTCAACGGCTTGCTGCACCACTGCCCGCAACTGGCCGGCGTGCCGCGTGCCGGCATCGTGCACCGCCTGGACAAGGATACGAGCGGCCTGATGGTGGTCGGCAAGACCCTCGCTTCGCAAACGGACCTCGTGCGCCAGCTGCAGGCGCGCACCGTCAAGCGCGAGTACTTCGCGCTCGTGTGGGGCACGCCGAAAATGGCGGGCACCATCGATGCGTCCATCGCGCGTCACCCGCGCGACCGGGTCAAGATGGCCGTGTCGGAGAATTTCACCGCCAAGCCCGCCATCACGCACTATGAATTGATCGGCAGCGGTGAACTCGACCGCCGTCCCGTCAGCCTGATGCAATGCCGCCTGGAAACAGGCCGCACGCACCAGATCCGCGTGCACATGCAGCATCTGGGCTTTGCGCTGGTCGGCGACTACGTGTACGGCAAGCAGCACCTGGTGTCCGTCTTCTCGCGCCAGGCGCTGCAGGCGCGCCGCCTGGGCCTCGTGCATCCGGGCACCCTGGAAGCGTGCGAATGGATCGTGCCGCTGGCCGATGATTTCGCGCAACTGATCGCCACGGCCGGCATTCCCGAGCCGGAACAGGTCTGATGACGTCACCGTTGCCTGGCATTCTTCCCCATTGGCCCGGCTTGCCCGCGAATGTGGGCGCGCTGGCGACCGTGCGCGCGGGCGGCGTCAGCCAGGGGCCATATGGTGACGGGCAGGGCGGCGGCGGCTTGAACCTGGGCACGCACGTGGGCGACGATCCTGACCACGTGGCCGCCAACCGGGCGCGGCTGGCGGCAGTCTTGCCGGCCGAGCCGGCCTGGCTGTCGCAGGTGCATGGCGTGGCCGTCGCCGATGCCGTTACGCTGGGCGCTTGCGTGCCCGATGCCGACGCCAGCATCGCCACGCAGGCGGGCGCCGTGTGCGTGGTGATGACGGCCGATTGCCTGCCCGTGCTGTTCAGCTCAAGCGATGGCCTGGTCGTCGGCGCGGCCCACGCGGGCTGGCGCGGCCTGGCCAACGGCGTCTTGCAGCGCACGGTGGACAGCATGCGCGCGCAGGGCGCGACGGAGATCCTCGCCTGGCTGGGGCCGGCCATTGGTCCGCAGCAATTTGAAGTGGGGCAGGATGTGCTGCAGGCGTTCCGCGACGGCGCGCGCGACGATGCTGAACGGCAAGTGTTGTCGGATGCATTCGCCGCCATCGCCGGCAAGCCGGGCAAGTATCTGGCCGACATCTATGCGCTGGCGCGCACCATGCTGTTGCGCGATGGCGTGGCGCAAGTGGCGGGTGGGGAATATTGCACCGTCAGCGATGCGGCGCAGTTTTACTCGTACCGGCGCGATGGCGTCACGGGAAGACAGGCCAGTTTGATCTGGCGCAAATAATCTGCACGGCAGGCACTTATGTGTCTGCCGTTTTTGTTTTATCGTCTGCTGAGGCGAGCGCGCGGGCGTTCAGTTCAGCGACGCGCTCAGCCTTGCGTTTGCGTCGCCGCGAGCCCGTCAGATAGAATAGGATGGACAGCGGGATGACGCAGTACAGCACGAAGGTCATCACCCCGGCGACGATGGACGCTTCCGTCAGCGCCATGAGGCCGACGACATAGATCCAGGCAACAGCGGTCATGAGCATCATGAGTAGTGGCAGTGGGTAAGAGTTTGCATGCAGATGATCCAAAAATATTTATTTTTCGACTACGTTTCGGCGCCTAACAAAACCGTAGCGAGCGGAAGGGAGAGGTGGCTAAGAAGCGCAACCGTACTCTAGTACGGTGAGCATCGCAGGCCGCCTATACCGACGCGCAGTAGGTTTTGTTCGGCGTCCCTCAATCTTGAATGGACTTACATATATCTATGAACATGCCCGATCCTCAAATGATGACCAAGGAATGGATGGCGCAGATCAGCAATCCTGAGCAGTGGAAGACGTGGTTCAACATGGTACCGCAGCCCCAGGGCAATCCGATTGCCGGCATTTTGCAGGATGCGGGCGTCAGCATCAAGCCGGAAGCGATCGAGCAACTGAAAAATGCCTACGTGGCCAAGCTGACGGGCTTGTGGGCTGACTTTATGGCTGGCAAGGCGCCGGAGCTGAAAGACCGCCGCTTCGCCGCGCCCGCCTGGCACGCCAGCCCCCTGTCGGCCTTCAACGCGGCCGCCTATCTGCTCAATGCCGAATTTCTCAGCGCCATGGCCGATGCCGTGGAAGCGACGCCGCACCAGAAGCAAAAGATTGCCTTTGCGGTACAGCAAATCGTCGATGCCATGTCGCCCGCCAACTTTTTGGCCACCAATCCCGATGCCCAGCAAACCCTGATCGAGACCAAGGGCGAAAGCCTGGCCAAGGGTTTGACGAACATGCTGGCCGACATGCAGAAGGGCCGCATTTCGCAGTCGGACGAATCAGCCTTCGAAGTGGGCCGCAACGTGGCCACCACGCCGGGCACGGTGGTGTTTGAAAATGCCTTGTTCCAGCTGATCCAGTACACGCCAAGCACCCCCACGGTACACCAGCGGCCCCTGCTGATGGTGCCGCCGTGCATCAATAAATTCTATATCCTTGACTTGCAGCCAGAAAACTCGCTCGTGCGCTATGCGGTGGAGCAGGGCAATACCGTATTCCTCATGTCCTGGCGCAATCCGGACATGAGCATGCAGCACCTGACGTGGGACGATTATGTCGAGCAAGGCGTGATCGAAGCCATTCGGGTCACGCAGGACATTTCCGGCCAGGACAAGCTGAATATGTTCGGCTTTTGCGTGGGCGGCACCATCGTCTCGACGGCGCTGGCCGTGCTCAAGGCACGGGGCGAGAATCCGGCCGCCAGCCTGACCCTGCTGACCACCTTCCTCGATTTCTGCGACACGGGCGCGCTCGACGTCTTTATCGACGAGCCGCAAGTGGCGCTGCGCGAACAGACGCTGGCCAAGGGCGGCCTGATGTCGGGCCGCGACCTGGGCAGCACTTTCTCGAGCCTGCGTCCGAACGACCTCGTGTGGAACTATGTGCAGTCGAATTACCTGAAGGGCAAGGAACCGCCCGCGTTCGACTTGCTGTACTGGAATGGCGACGGCACGGGCTTGCCGGGCCCCATGTTTTGCTGGTATCTGCGCAACACCTACCTGGAAAACAGCCTGAAGGTGCCGGGCAAGCTGACGGTGGCCGGTGAAAAAGTCGACCTGAGCAGCATTGACGCACCCGCTTTCATCTACGGTTCGCGCGAAGACCATATCGTGCCCTGGGGCGCGGCCTACGCCAGCACGGCCCTGCTGAACCCGAAAAAGCCGAAAGCCAACCGTTTTATCCTCGGTGCCTCGGGGCATATCGCCGGCGTGATCAACCCGGCCTCGAAGAAAAAGCGCAGTTACTGGAGCAACGACGCAGGCAAAGGCGCGCGCACGGCGAAAGCCAAGCCCTTGAGTGCCGAGCAATGGATGGAAGGCGCGACCGAGCACGTGGGCAGCTGGTGGCCCGAATGGGCGGCCTTCCTGGCCGAACACGGCGGCGCCCAGGTGAAGGCGCCAGGCAAGCCGGGCAACAAGCGCCACGCGGCAATCGAGCCGGCGCCGGGGCGGTATGTTAAAGTCAGGGCGGATTAATTCACAAAGCGTTTTGCCGGGCAAGACCGGCGTAATCACCGGTCTTGTCAGGAATCTACTTTTAGTTGCGTTGCAATAAATGCGGGAATCTACTACCCTGATGTGCAATGGAGCCGTTTTCCACTCTATAATGGAAAACGTAGGCAGGTGCGAAAGCGGACCCACGTTCGCTTTTTTTTCGGATTAACTCAGTATGCGCTGCGGCGCAATAAGTGGAACTTGTGATGAGTAGTGCAAAAAAAAGTATAGACCGCCTGATTAAAAAATATCCCAACCGCCGTCTGTACGACACGCAAACCAGTTCCTACATCACCTTGACGGATGTCAAGCAGCTGGTGTTGGACAATGAAGTGTTTACCGTCGTCGATGCCAAATCCAATGAAGATTTGACGCGCAGCATCTTGCTGCAAATCATTTTGGAAGAGGAAGCGAACGGCGCACCCATGTTCTCGAGCAGCGTGTTGTCGCAGATCATCCGCTACTATGGCCACGCCATGCAGGGCATGATGGGATCCTACCTGGAAAAGAACGTGCAAGCGTTCACCGATATCCAGCACAAATTCACGGGCACGTCGGCCGGCAGTTTCGAAGGCAAGCCATTCAGCCCGGAAATGTGGACCCAGTTCATGAATGTCCAGGGCCCGATGATGCAAGGCATGATGAACAACTACATCGACCAGAGCAAGAGTCTGTTCGTGCAGATGCAGGAACAGATGCAGAGCCAGAGCAAGAATCTGTTCGGCACCTTCCCGTTTGTGCCGCCGGTTCCTCCAAGCGACAAAAAGTAATCAATGCCACACGCTCACCGGGCGATTTGATCGTCCGGGAGTTGTATCGGCGTCATCAAAACAGCATAGTTCTGTCAGCAAGGGGCGGCTCGGGGTACAATAGCCGATTCGCCTCACCATTTTACTAGCTGCCAACTATGTCTGAAATTCACCGTATTCCCGTTCCTTCCGCCCAGCCCGAGGCCATGCAGGCCATGCCAGGTGCGGCGCCGAAAGTGGGCTTTGTCTCGCTCGGCTGCCCGAAAGCGCTGGTCGACTCCGAACAAATCCTGACCCAACTGCGCGCCGAAGGCTACGAAACGGCGAAATCCTACGCTGGCGCCGATCTGGTGATCGTCAATACCTGCGGTTTTATCGATGCTGCCGTGCAAGAGTCGCTGGACGCCATCGGCGAAGCGCTGGCTGAAAACGGCAAGGTCATCGTCACCGGCTGCCTGGGTGCCAAGAAAGATGCTGCCGGCGACGACATCATCATGAAGGTGCACCCGAAAGTGCTGTCCGTCACGGGGCCGCACGCGCTGGCCGAAGTGATGGATTCCGTCCATTTTCACCTGCCGAAACCGCATGCGCCGTTCCTCGACCTGGTGCCGCCGCAAGGCGTCAAGCTGACGCCGAAGCACTATGCGTATTTGAAAATTTCCGAAGGCTGCAACCACCGTTGTAGCTTCTGCATCATCCCGTCGATGCGCGGCGACCTCGTCTCGCGCCCGATCGGCGAACTGATGATCGAAGCGGAAAACCTGTTCAAGGCCGGCGTCAAGGAATTGCTGGTCATTTCGCAAGACACCTCGGCCTACGGCGTGGACGTGAAATTCCGCTCCGGCTTCTGGAATGGCCGTCCCGTGAAAACCCACATGACGCAGCTGACGGAAGCGCTGGGCGAACTGGCCAAGTCCTACGGCGCCTGGGTGCGCCTGCACTATGTATACCCGTACCCGCACGTGGACCAGATCATCCCGATGATGAGCGGCGGCCACATCCTGCCATACCTCGATATTCCGATGCAGCATGCGCATCCTGACGTATTGAAACGCATGAAGCGCCCGGCCAGCGGCGAGAAAAACCTCGACCGCATCCAGGCCTGGCGCGCCATCAACCCGGACCTGACCATCCGCTCGACCTTCATCGCCGGTTTCCCTGGCGAAACGGAAGAAGAATTCGAATACCTGCTCGACTTCCTCAAGGAAGCGCAGATCGACCGCCTCGGCTGCTTCGCGTATTCGCCCGTCGAAGGCGCGACGGCCAACGCCATCGCCAATCCTGTGCCGGAAGAGCTGCGCGAAGAGCGCCGCGGCCGCGTGATGCTGCTGCAGGAAGAAATTTCCAAGAAACGTCTGCAGGCCAAGGTCGGCAAGACCGTACGCGTGCTGATCGATGAAGTCACCCGTTCCGGCGGCGTGGGCCGCTCGTCCGCCGACGCGCCGGAAATCGACGGCGTCGTGTACGTCAAGCCGCCGTTCGAGCCGCACCGCAAGCTGGCCGTCGGCCAGTTCGTCGACGTCACAATTACATCAGCGGATGCGCACGACCTGTGGGGCGCCGCCGAGTAAAAAACGTCCATGCCTGCGTTGCGCTGCCTTGCCGTACAGTAAAGTACTGTCTTCGGCAGCGCGCCTTGGCCTGAACGTTTTTTATGCAGGTGTAACACTCTGTCATACGTACGGCAGGCAAGGGCATAAGCCCTTACAATCAAGGCGGACCAGCAAATGCTGGGCCGCCTTTTTTACTTTCCGACGCCATGACCACACCCAAATCTCCGCAAACCGCGCTGATCCACAGCGATTACCAGGCGCCGCAAGGCTTTGCCGCGTTTCCCAACGCCATCCATCACGCCTCGACCGTGCTGTTCAAGGACGTGGCGGCCATGCGCTCGGGCGACTGGAAAGAAAAGAACGCCTATACCTACGGCTTGCACGGCACGCCCACCACGTTCACCCTGGAAGCGCGGCTGGCCGAGATCGAAGGGGGTACGCACTGCCTGCTGGCGCCGTCGGGGCTGGCGGCCATCGCCATGGCGGACTTCGCGCTGCTGAAGACGGGCGACGATGTGTTATTGCCGGAAAATATCTACAACCCGAACCGCGAACTGGGACGCTGGCTGGCGCAGGATTTCGGCATCACGGCCCGTTATTACGATCCGCTCATCGGCGCAGGCATCGCGGCCTTGATCCAGGAAAATACCAAGCTGATCTGGACGGAAGCACCAGGTTCCGTGACGATGGAAGTGCCGGACTTGCCTGCCATCTGCGCGGCCGCCCACGCGCGCGGCGTGCTGGTGGCCCTGGACAATACGTGGTCGGCGGGCCTGGCCCTGCGCGGCTTCGACCTGGGCGTGGACATCATCATGCAGGCGCTGACGAAATACCAGTCGGGCGGTTCCGACGTGCTGATGGGCGCCCTGATCACGCGCGAGCGGGCGCTGCACGACCGCCTCGCGCAGGCGCACATGCGTCTGGGCATGGGCGTGGGGGCGGACGACGCCTACCTGGTGCTGCGCGGCTTGCCGACGATGAAGCTGCGCTTCGACGCCCACGACAGGGGCGCGCGCACGGTGGCCGCCTGGCTCAAGGGCAGGAGCGAGATCGCCACGGTGCTGCATCCGGCTTTCGCCGATTGCCCCGGCCACGCCATCTGGCAGCGCGATTTCACGGGCGCGGGCGGCCTGTTTTCCGTGCTGTTCGACGCCCGCTACACGGAGGCGCAGACGGACCGTTTCGTCGATGCCTTGCAGTTGTTCAAGATTGGCTACAGCTGGGGCGGCGCGAACAGCCTGGTGATGCCGTACCGCATCGCCGCCATGCGCAAGGGCTGGCCGCTGCCGGGCCAGCTGGTGCGCCTGAACGTGGGGCTGGAAGATCCGCAGGATCTGATCGCCGATATCGAACGGGCGTTCGCGGCGATGTAGCGGCAGTGGGCAAGCACGACGGCTTGCCCGCAAGTCCTTACATGGGCACGGGCTTGTTGTTGTTCAGGTCGAGAAAGCCGCGCAGCAGGCGGTAAGCCTTCCACAGCCAGGCCACGCCCCACACGACGAGCGCCAGCGGAATGCCGATCAGCGTGATCCACAGGATGGCGCCGACGACGATCCAGGCCACATACCACCAGAAGGAACGGATCATCCAGCTGTGATGGCTGTACACGAAGGTCCCGGCCGCCTCGTCCCGCTTCACATAATTGATGATGAGCGGAATGAAGGAAAACGCGCCCAGCGAAAACACGAAGCTGGCGCCATGTATCAGGTACAACCACCAGGCCAGGTTTTTGGTCTGCTGGAGTTGGGTATCCAAAATAATATCTTGTGACATGAAAGCTCCCGTCGTTGCGCAATTTTTAATTGTAACAAGCAAAGCGGCGCGGGAGCGCAGTCCATGGAAAAAGGCGGATTACATTGTTGAAACGAAATCAATATCCCACCCTGGCCGCGCGCGCCAGGTCATGGCTGCGGCGCGCCGCACCGGCCTTGCTGCTGTGCTGCGCCACGGCGGCGCATGCCGCCGGTGCCACCCTCGAGGCGGAGTTTGCGGCCGGCTTGAAGGAAGAGGGCCTGGCGGGCGCCGTCTGGAGCGAAGTCTTGCCCGATGGCACAGTCAAGGTCGGCGCATCCGGCCTGCGCGACGCCGCCAGGCAAGTACCCATGCAGGCGGATACGCGCATGCAGGTGGGCTCCGTGGGCAAGGTGGCACTGGCGCTGGGCGTCTTGCGCCTGATTAGCGAAGACAAGCTCACGCTTGACACGCCCCTGCGGCAGGTGCTGCCCGATCTGGCGCTGAGAAACCCGTGGCTGGCCAGCGATCCCGTGCGCATCCGCCACCTGCTGGCACATACGTCCGGCCTCGATAACGTGCGCTTCTGGCAGGCCTTCAGCCTGCAACCGGCGCCGGACACGCCGTTGGCCGCCGCTTTTGACGGCGGCGGCAATCTGCTGCGCGTGCGCTCCCGGCCCGGCAGCCGCTATGCTTACTCGAACATGGGCTACGGCTTGCTGGGCATGGTGATCGAGCGAGTCACGGGCCAGCCGTATGAGCGCTACCTCGACGCGCAGCTGCTGCGGCCGCTGGGCATGGCGGACAGCACGTTTGCTTTTGTCAGCCAGACAGGCCCGCAGGCGGACCCGCGCCTGGCCATGGGTTATTTCGAGCATGGCGTGGCGCAGCCGGCCGTGCCCCAGTATCTGCGCCCGGCCGCGCAATTTACCACCACGGCGGCCGACATGGGCAAGCTGGCGCGGTTCCTGATGGGCGACGGCAAGCTGCAGGGTACGCAGTTCATCGACCTGGCCCTGATGGGCGCCTTGTCGGAGCCGGCCGGCACGGATGCGGCGCAGGCGGGCCTGACGACGGGCCACGGCCTGGCGCTGGCCGTGCGCGACCGCCACAATGTGGTGGGTGCCTGCCACCCTGGTACGGCCGTGGGTTTCCGCGCCATGCTGTGCATCTATCCGGAGCAGGACAGCGCCTTCTTCGTGGCCTTCAACACGGATGCGGAGCGGGCCGACTATGAGCGCTTCAACCGCCTGCTGCTGCGCGACCTGGAACTGCCGCTGCGCGCGCCGGCCCCGCAGGGCACGCCCGCGCCCACGGTGGAAAACTGGCAGGGCGTCTACGTGCCGTCGCCCAGCGCCATGGCCAGCATGGCCTGGGTCGATGCCGTCTTCGGCTTTACGCGCCTCAAATGGGATGGCGAATCGCTGTTCCTGATCCCGTTCCAGGGCGAACCGAAGGAACTGGAACCGGTGGGCGGCTTGCTGTTCCGCGCCAGCGACCGCAGCACCGCGTCGCATGTGCTGATGCAGGAAGATGGCAAGCATGTGCTCAGCGACGGCTTGCGCAGCTACGAGCGCGCGTCGATGCTGCGCATGCTGGTGCTGTGGGGCAGCCTGGCCCTGGGGGCTGCCGGCTTGCTGTACGTGCTCGTGGTGGGCGTCTGGCGCGCCGCGCTGCGCAGGCTGGGGCGGGGCGACCATCTGTTCGCGCCCTTGCTGTCGCTGCTGGCGCTGCTCTTGCCGCTGCCGTTCTTTTATTTCCAGTCCTATCTGCGCCTCGGCGACGTCACCGTGGCCAGCGTGCTGCTGACAGTGGCGACGGCCGCGCTGCCGCTGGCCACGGCATTCGGCCTGGCCCGCTGCTGGCGCAGCCGCGGCACGCTAGCCGAGGCGGGCTCGTGGGCGAAATGGGATTGGGTCGCCTTGCTGGCGGCCCTGCAACTGCTGCTGGTGCTGGCCTGGTGGGGCTTGCTGCCGCTGCGGCTGTGGCAGATGTAGGCGGTCAGATCCAGGCAGCCAGCAGCCGGCGCCACCAGGGTTGCAGCGGAGTAGTCCGGGTGCCGTGTTCGGCGCGCCCGGCCCGCTTGGCGCGATAGCTGGCCGCCGCCATCTGCAGGCCGACGCGGTCCATCGCCGCCATCGCCTCCGCTTCCTGCTGCGACAAGCCATGCAGCAAGGCTTGCGCGCGGGGTTCCAGCAGGAAGGCGTCACGCACGGCGTCGTCCGTGTACAGCCTGGCAAGGTAGGTTTCCAGTGCGGGGGAACTCATGCGTTGCGCCCCGCGCGCAAGGCCGCGCGCGCCAATTCCAGCTGGCCCAGCACGTGGTCGAACGACGGGTAATTGCCGTCGCGTTCGACGATCACCGTCAACGGTTGCGGCGCATGGCGCGCCAGCTGGGTCAACAGGTCAAAGACGTCGGGCGGCACGTCGTGCAGATGGTCATCCAGCAGGCGCTGGCCGCCGCCAGGCGCAGCTATCCAGTGGCCGCCGCTCAGATGCACGGCGCCCACCCTGTCCAGGGGCAGGCGCAGCAGCATTTGCTCCGGCTGCTCGCCAATATTGACGGCGTTCGCATACAGGTTGTGCAGGTCCAGCAGCAGCGGGACTTGCGCGCCATGGATAATCTGCGCCAGCCACCCGGCTTCGTCCAGCGTGCTGGCCGGCGGCTGCACCAGAGTGGCGATGTTTTCCATCAGCGGCGCGCTGCCGACGATGCGCGTGGCCAGCGCGATATTGGCGATGGCGCCGGCGGCGCTGTGCGGCGTGCGCGGCGGCGCCGCCAGGTGGCCGATTTCGATGCCGCCGGCGCGCACAAAGCTCAGGTGCTCGGACCACGATTCCGCCTGCACCTCCTTCATCAGGCGCGCCATCGCCTGCAGGCGGCGCGGGTCGGCGGGTATCGTCGAGGCCAGTCCCATGCCGACGCCGTGCAGGCTGACGGGCACCTGGCGCGCCAGGCGGCGCAGGGCGGCGATGGCGGCGCGCGAGGCATGGTAATAATCGTCGGCGATCACTTCCAGCACGTCGATCCGCGCCAGGTGGGACAGGATGCCGGCAGCCAGTTCGCCCCGCCAGCCCAGGCCGACGCGGTCGCGCGCGCTTGCCTGGCTAACTGCCACAGCCGCCACCACCGCCGCAACCGCCGCAGCCGCTGCCGCCGCCATCTCCGCCGCCGTCGCCGCCCGATGAAGAGCCACCCGAGTCGCCCGTGCCGCCGGACGAGGAGTCGCCGCCCGAACTGTGCCGGGGCGCCGGGTACAGCTCGGCGACATACGCGTACACGGACAAGGGCAGGGCGCCGATGCCGAAGATGGCGGCCAGCAGTGCCATGTCCGCGCTGCTGCTGCCCGCCTGCAGGCGCGCCGAGCGCATGTTCAGGCGGCCAAACAGCATGCGCAAGTCGGTCAGCAGCCGCTGCGCGCTCCAGCTGGTCGCCTGGGTGCGTAAGCCGCGCAGCATGAGGAGAAAAATCGCCAGCAGCAGCGCCAGGAACAGCAGGTTGTAGTGCTGGCGGCTGATGGCGATGACGGCCTTGACGCCGGCCACCGTCACCAGCAGCCAGTGCGCGGCCCAGGTGATGCGTTCGCGCCGGCGCAGCAGCGGCGGGCCGACCAGCAATTCCTGCTGCGTCAAGGTCTCCTGGTAGGCGCGGCACGATGGCAGCATCCCGGCCTGCACGGCCAGTTCCTTGCTATGGCCCTGGCGGCCCAGGTACAGCCGCAGCACATCGCGTTCGATGTCGTGGCTGGCGAAGCGCAGGCTGTCGGCGCTGGCCGTTTCCAGCAGCGGGCCATCGGCGCGCAGCAAGCCGCGGTCGACCAGCACGATGGCGGCGATCTTCACGGCTTCGAGCGCGCCGCCGCGCAAGAAGGCGATGCGGTAGGGATCGTCGGCGAGCGACAGCTGGGCATGCGGATTGCGCACTTCCTGGCGGATCAGCAGCTCGCGCACGCCGTAGTACACGAGCGCGCCGAAGATCAGATAGGCCAGCAGGAACCACGGCCCGCTCCAGTCAAAGGGATTGAGACCGTTCAACGCATCTGCTCCGCGTGTTCGCGCAAGCGTTCGGTAATCGTCATCAGGCTTGTGAAGGCGGGCAGCGCTTGCCCGGGCGCCAGGCGCGCCGTTTCGCGCGCCGCCGACATGGCTTGCAGGGCTGCGTGCAGCGACGGTTCGCCCAGCTGGTCGACAAACGCTTCGAGCGCCTGCTTGCCGGACAGCGCAGACTTGCCCGCCAGCTGCGCCAGCGAGGCGGCGGCCGAGCGCAAGGGACCGGCGGCGTCGGCGATGGCGCCGGCCAGCTGTTCTTCATTCAGGCTCAATAGCATATAGCGTTCGCGCATGCGCACCTGCTGGTTCAGCAGCACTTGCCGCAGCCGGCGCAGCACGGCATCGCGGCTGGTGTGCAGGCTGGCGAAAGGATCATTGCCCAGCAAGACGCGGTGGCGCGCGATGATGTCGGCGAATTTCACGGCGAAGGCATCGGCGGCCTGCGTCAATTCGCTCTCCAGCAGGAACATCACCTGCAAGTCGATGGCGGCGTGCGCCAGGCGCAAGGGAGCGCGCAGCGCATCGGCCGCCGGCGGCGTAAAGCGCTTGAGCAGCAACAGCAGGTTGACGTCGGACGTGGCGCGCAACTGGCCGTCGGCGGCCGAGCCAAACAGCACGGCGGCGGCCAAGTCGGCGCCGAAGGCCGTTTGCGCGGCGGCGACGAACACATCCAGGTGGCGTCGTATTTCTTCTGGCAGCGGTGGCGGCATGCGGTGTTCTTTCACGGTGGGCTGGCGGGATGAGCATAAGTTTGCAATATAGCAAACTTATGCAACCGTGCGCGCACCGCCTGGCACCGGCTCAGGTCAAGACGTTGAGCAAGCCGTCGAGTCCCACAAAGTTCAGCGCCACGTCCGCCTGCGAGCGCACCACGGGCTTGGCGCGGAATGCCACGGACAGGCCGGCGATGCCCATCATTTTCAAGTCGTTGGCGCCGTCGCCCATGACGATGGCCTGCGATGGCGCAATCCCCATCTCGGCGCACACGCGCTCCACCGTGCGCTGCTTTTCCTCGGCGTCGACGATACCGCCTAACACTTTGCCCGTCAGCTTGCCGTCGACGATTTCCAGTTCGTTCGCGTGCGTGTAGTCGAGGCCGAGGCGCTGTTTCAGGCGCTCGGTGAAGAAGGTAAAGCCGCCCGAGACCAGCAGGGTCTTCAGGCCGGCCGCCTGCACGGCCGCCATCATCTTCTCGGCGCCCGGCGACAGTTTCAGGCGCTCGTCGTAGACGCGCTGCAGGGCCGACGCATCGAGGCCCTCGAGCAGGGCCACGCGCTGCTTCAGGCTGGCCGCGAAATCGAGTTCGCCGCGCATGGCTGCCTCCGTGATGGCCGCCACTTGCGGTTTGAGGCCCTGCATGTCGGCGATTTCATCGATGCACTCGATGGTGATCAGGGTCGAATCCATGTCCATCGCCACCAGCTTGAACTCACTGAGTTCGCGCTGTCCCATCATGTAGGTGGCGTCCAGCTGCGCCGCCTGGGCCGCCACTTCGATGGTGGGGCGCAGCGCGGGCGAATAGGCGATCTGTTCGCAGCGCACGGCGTTCGGACCGAGGCGCGTGATGGACGTGGGCGCGGCCAGCGCGGCGATGCGTTCGAGGCGGGCGCTATCGCCGTCCAGACCCTGCAGGATCAGATTCATGGTGATGGTCTTGGTATTGGTCATGGGTCAGGCCTGCATAAAAGATGGGAATAATCTACACCGTCAATTGCTTGATGGTGGTCTTGATCTGCGTCACGCGCGCGGCCAGGTCGGGCATGGCGGCCGTGATTTTCAGCTTGTCCTGGCCATGCAGCTTGATATGGCGGTTCTTCTGGATCAAGCCGATGATGCGCATCGGGTCGATGGGCGGCTTGGCCATGAATTGCAGCGTGGCCGCCTCGCCATGCACGTCGATCTTGACGATGCCCACGGTTTTCGCCGCGATGCGCAATCGGTGCGTCTCGACCAGGGCCTTGACGGCGTCGGGCAGCTTGCCGAAGCGGTCGATCAGCTCTTCCTGGATATCGTCGATCTTCTCTTGCGTGGCGCAGTTGGCCAGGCGCTTGTAGATCGACAGGCGTTCGTGCACGTCGCCGCAGAAGTCGGCCGGCAGCAGGGCCGGCACGTGCAGGTTGATCTCGGTGGTCGAGGCCAGCGGTGCGGCCAGGTCCGGCTCCTTGCCGGCCTTCAGCGAGCGCACAGCTTCGTTGAGCATGTCCGAATACAGCTGGAAGCCGATTTCCGTCATCTCGCCCGACTGGCTCTCGCCCAGCACCTCGCCGGCGCCGCGGATTTCCAGGTCGTGCATGGCCAGGTAAAAGCCGCTGCCCAGTTCTTCCATCTGCTGGATGGCGTCCAGACGGCGCTGCGCCAGTTTAGTCAGGCCCTGCACGTCGTGCACCAGCAGGTAGGCGTAGGCCTGGTGATGCGAGCGGCCCACGCGGCCGCGCAGCTGGTGCAGCTGCGCCAGGCCGAACTTGTCGGCGCGGTGCATGATGATGGTGTTCGCCGTCGGCACGTCGATGCCCGTCTCGATGATGGTCGTGCACAGCAGAATATTGAAGCGCTGGGCGACGAAGTCGCGCATGACCTTTTCCAGGTCGCGCTCGTGCATCTGGCCGTGCGCCACGGCGATGCGCGCCTCGGGCAGCAGTTCCGTCAGCATGGCCAGGCGGTTCTGGATGGTTTCCACCTCGTTGTGCAGGAAGTAGATCTGGCCACCGCGTTTGAGTTCGCGCAAGCACGCTTCGCGGATGATGGCTTCTCCCTCGCTGCGGACAAAAGTCTTGATGGCCAGGCGCTTTTGCGGCGCCGTGGCGATGATGGAAAAGTCGCGCAAGCCTTCCAGCGCCATGCCCAGGGTACGCGGAATCGGCGTGGCCGTCAGGGTCAGCACGTCCACTTCCGCGCGCAAGGCTTTCAAGGCTTCCTTCTGGCGCACGCCGAATCGGTGTTCCTCGTCGATGATGACGAGGCCCAGACGCGTGAATTTCACGTCGTCCGACAGCAGCTTGTGCGTGCCGATGACGATGTCGATGGTGCCGTCGGCCATGCCCTTGAACGCCTGCGTGATCTCCTTGCCGGTGCGGAAGCGCGACAGTTCCGCGATGCGCACGGGCCAGTCGGCGAAACGGTCGGCGAAGGTTTGCGCATGCTGCTCGGCCAGCAGGGTGGTGGGCGCCAGTATCGCTACCTGCTTGCCGCCCATGACGGCGATGAAGGCGGCGCGCAGCGCCACTTCCGTCTTGCCGAAGCCGACGTCGCCGCACACGAGCCGGTCCATCGGCTTACCGGACGTCATGTCCTTGATGACGTTGTGGATGGCCTCGGCCTGGTCCGGCGTCTCGTCGAAGCCGAAGCTGTCGGCGAAGCGCTGGTAGTCGTGCGACGAGAATTCGAACGAGTGGCCCTGGCGCAGCGCGCGGCGCGCGTACAGGTTGAGCAGTTCGGCGGCCGTGTCGCGCACCTGTTCGGCGGCGCGCTTCTTTGCCTTTTCCCACTGGCCCGAGCCCAGCGAATGCAGCGGCGCGTCTTCCGGCGAGGCGCCCGAATAGCGCGAGATCACATGCAGCTGCGACACCGGCACGTACAGCTTGGTGTCCTTCGCGTACTCGAGGTGCAAAAATTCCGTCTCGCCTTCGCCCAGGTCCATGCTGGTCAGGCCCATGTAGCGCCCGATGCCGTGGTTGATGTGCACCACGGGGTCGCCGATTTTCAGCTCGGACAGGTCGCGCACCATCGACTCGACCTGCGTCACGCCTTCCTGTTTCTTCGTGCCGACGCGGCGGCCGGAACCGGCATACAGCTCCGTCTCGGTGATGAAGGATAGATTTCCTTCCGGCGTGAACAGCTCGAAGCCCGCGTGCAGCGGCGCCACGCCCAGCATCAGCTTGGCGTCGGACTGCAAAAAGCCGTCGCTGCCTTCCACCGGTGTCAGGTGCAGGTCGTATTCGGCGAAGTACTGTTGCAGGGTTTCGCGGCGGCCGTTCGATTCGGCGCAGATCATCACGCGGCGGCCCGCTTGCAGCAGGTAGCTGCGCAGGTTGGCCAGCGGGTCGTCGGCGCGGCGGTTGACGGCGATGTTGGGAATCGGCGCCGACAGTTCGGAGGCCAGCGCATCGTTCGATTTGGCGATCGCCAGGCGCGGATACGGCTTGGCCAGGCCGAAGAACTGCTCGTCGGACAGGAACAGCGCTTCGGGCGGCAGGATCGGCCGCTCGCGGTCCGCCTTCAGGAAGCGGTAACGCGACTGCGTGTCCGTCCAGAAGCGGCCGATGGCGGCGTCGATCTCGCCCACCAGGGCCAGCGAGGCGTCGGGCGGCAGATAGTCGAACAGGGTCGCCGTCTGTTCGAAGAACAGGGGCAGATAGTATTCGATGCCGGCCGAGGCGATCCCGCTGCTGATGTCCTTGTAGACGACGGAGCGCGACGGGTCGCC
Source organism: Janthinobacterium sp. BHSEK (assembly GCF_056174685.1). Lineage (NCBI taxonomy): Bacteria > Pseudomonadati > Pseudomonadota > Betaproteobacteria > Burkholderiales > Oxalobacteraceae > Janthinobacterium > Janthinobacterium sp. BHSEK. Next base: position 39,425 of record NZ_JBWBYV010000016.1, on the reverse strand, counting down.
CTCGAACTGTTCGCGCCAGCGGTTGCGGAAGGTGGTGCGCGCTGCTTCGTCCATGGGAAATTCGCGCCCCGGCAGCAGCCGCACTTCGTGCACGGGATACAGCGAGCGCTGGGTGTCGGCGTCGAAGGTGCGGATGGTTTCGATGGTGTCGCCGAACAGGTCCAGCCGGTAGGGCAGGGCCGACCCCATGGGGAACAGGTCGAGCAGGCCGCCGCGCACCGAGTATTCGCCGGGCGACATCACTTGCGACACATGGTTGTAGCCGGCCAGTGTCAGCTGCGACTTCAGTCGCGCCTCGTCGAGCTTTTCGCCCTTCTTGAAGAAGAAGGTGTAGGCGGCCAGGAACGACGGCGGCGCCAGGCGCACCAGCGCCGTGGTGGCCGGCACGATCAGTACGTCGCATTGGCGCGTCTGGATTTCGTGCAGGGTGGCCAGGCGCTCGGAGACCAGGTCCTGGTGCGGCGAAAAGGCGTCGTAGGGCAGGGTTTCCCAGTCCGGCAGCAGATGGCAGCGCAGTTCCTTGCCGCCAAACCAGGGGATTTCATCGAGCAGGCGCTGGCCGTCGCTGGCCTGCGCCACCACCACGGCCAGCATCTGGCCCCGCGCTTTCAAGGCCAAAGCGGCCAGCGCCAGGGCATAGGCGTCGGATGAACCATACAGGGCGGGCAGCGCATAGCGGTTGCCGGGCTTGGGGAGGGCTTTTGTTAAGTCTAAGGACATGCAGGCGATGACACTAGTGGCAGAGGCAGTTGAGTGGGACAGCTGTGATGCGCGCCGCGCCGCCAGTGACGGCGCTGACAGGCAGGATTATAGACCATCGCCCGCACGCATATTTGCAATCCCGAACGGGACATGCACCATCGGGATGGTTCCGCCCGCTGATTTCAGGTGGCTCAACTGGTCGTCGAAGAAGATATGCGGCTTGAACACGGACAGCACGCGCGACTTGTCCATGCCGCCGAGGAAAAACGTCTCGTCGGCCGCCACGCCCCAGCTTTTCAGGGTCGTCACGACCCGTTCGTGCGAGGGCGCGTTGCGCGCCGTGATGATGGCGATGCGCAGGATTTTCTTGTAGCCGGGGTCGCGCCGCTGCGCCTTTTCTTCCAGGCGCTGCATGGTAGCCAGCTTCTGGAACAGGCCGGCCAGCGGGCCGGGGCGGTGCGGCGTGCCCACGTTCAGGGTTTCATGGGCGTGGAATTCATCGACGTCATTGTTGCGCTTGAACACGGTTTCCGCCTCGTCGTCGGCGATCACGCCGTCGAAATCGAAGGCCACGCGCAATTCCTCGTCGCTTTCGTCGTCTTCCGTGCGCGATGGCAGCACCAGGCCGGCCGGATACTCGCAGGCCAGCGCGCTGCGCACGTCGTCCTCGTTCGCGCTGAGAAAGAGCGAGGCGTTGAAGGCGGGCAGGTAAGGGTAGGGCGACTTGCCCGTCATGAAGGCGGCGCGCGAGATGTCCAGGCCGTAGTGGGCGATGGAATGCATCACGCGCAAGCCCGTTTCCGGCGAATTGCGCGAAAACAGCACCACTTCCACGGGCGACTGGCGCGGATAGTGCTTGTTGATGTTCAGGAAGCGGCGGATGAAGGGGAAGGCCACGCCGCGCGGCAGCACCGTGTCGATATGCGCTTCCTGGTACTTGCGGTACTCCTCGGGGCCGTTGTCGAGGTAGACCTGATGCGATTCGGCCAGGTCGAACAGGGCGCTGGATGCGACCCCGATCACCAGTTTGTGTTCGATAGGATAAGCCATGGTCTGTCCGTTGTTTGCTTGTTGCTCATCTTATACGACTATCAACTGCGTAGCCAATAGTGGCCTATGGGGATTTTTTGCACCAAAGCGGGGCGCCAGGCCGTTTTTTCTGTCCCCTGTGCAATATGCGCCACAGTAAAGAAAGAAATCTTGTTTTGTATCAAGTATGTAGCAGCCAGCGAGCGTATTTTCCACTATGCTTCCACTTACGAAATCTCGCCAATTGTAACGAAGCGTACGCCCTATCCCCGCCACCTTTATACAAGTGTCAGCTGTTTTACTCGAACATGCCAGCCCCAACTTCGCCAGCAGTCGTCGTGACTTTATAAAGGACCTAGCCATGTTTAAGAATTTACTGATCAAATGGAAGCTGGCGACGCTCGTCGCCGTGATGATGGTGGCCTTGCTGGTGGTGGGCATCAGCGGCTATACGGGCATCGCCACCGTGGGCACCGCCGTCAATGAGATCGGCGTGGTGCGCCTGCCATCGATCCAGGGCCTGATGATGATCAGCGAAGGCCAGACGGCCGTCGCCGCCGCCACCCTGACGGCCGCCATCTATGAAAACAATTACCAGGCACAGGACAAGTTCGCGGAAGCGCTGCAGCTGCGCACCAAGGCCTGGACGAATATCGAGGCGGGCCGCAAGCTGTACGAGCCGCTGCCGCAAACTCCCGAGGAAGCCGTGCTGTGGCAGCGCTTTCAGGGCGAGTGGACAGCCTGGAAGGCGGACGACGACAAGGTGCGCGCCATCCTGCGCCAGCTGGCCGACAACCGTGACGAGCAGCGGCAGAAAGAGCTGTTCGTGGCGTTCTACAAGCAGTACCTGGATTCGCGCGCGCTGTTCGGCAAGGCCGAAGCCACGCTCAACGAGATCATCAAGCTCAATAACGGCGTGGCCGATGCCAGCGTCAAGGAAGGCAGCGCGGCCGTGATCCGCTCGGAAAGCCTGATGGTCATCCTCGGTTTGCTGGCCTCCGCGCTGGGCATGGGCTGCGCCGCCTACATCACGCGGGCCATCACGCAGCCGATCAATTCGGCCGTGAAAGTGGCGCAAACGGTGGCCTCGGGCGACCTGACGAGCCGGATCGAGGTGCACACGACGGAAGAAACGGGCCAGCTGCTGCAGGCGCTGAAAGACATGAATTCCAGCCTGGTCAACATCGTCGGCCAGGTGCGTGGCGGCACGGAGACGATTGCCACGGCCTCGTCGGAAATTGCCAGCGGCAACCTGGATCTGTCATCGCGCACGGAAGAGCAGGCCAGTTCGCTGGAAGAGACGGCGTCGTCGATGGAAGAACTGACGTCCACCGTGCGGCAAAACGCCGACAACGCCCAGCAAGCCAACCAGCTGGCGCTCTCCGCCTCGGGCGTGGCCGTGAAGGGCGGCGCCGTGGTGGGCAAGGTGGTCGAAACGATGGACGCCATCAACGACTCGTCGCGCAAGATCGTCGACATCATTTCCGTCATCGACGGCATCGCCTTCCAGACGAATATCCTGGCCCTGAATGCGGCCGTGGAAGCGGCGCGCGCGGGCGAGCAGGGACGCGGCTTTGCCGTGGTGGCGACCGAGGTGCGCAATCTGGCGCAGCGCTCGGCGGCGGCGGCCAAGGAAATCAAAACGCTCATCGGCGACTCCGTGGTGGCCGTCGACACGGGCAGCAAGCTGGTGGCCGAGGCGGGCAGCACGATGGCGGAAATCGTCGCCAGCGTGCAGCGCGTGACGGACATCATGGCGGAAATCAGCCTGGCCACGCAGGAGCAAAGCTCGGGCATCGACCAGATCAACCAGGCCATCGGCCAGATGGACCAGGTGACGCAGCAAAACGCGGCCTTGGTGGAAGAGGCGGCCGCCGCGGCCGAATCGCTGCAGGAGCAATCGGGCCAGCTGGCCCAGGTGGTCAGCGTCTTCAAGCTCGATGGCGCGCAGGCGCCGGCCGCGCGCGCGAAGCCTGCTGCGCCGCGCGCCGCGGTGGCCAGCGCGGCACCGCAGCGTCCTGCACCGCGTCCCGCATCGCGCCCCAACTCTGGCCGCCCGGCCCTGCACGCCGTGCCATCCTCGCGCCAGAGCGCGCCGCGCGACGACGAGTGGGAAGTGTTTTGACGGATTGACGGCGCCAGCATGCGCTACCGGACGGCCGCCTCGCGCGGCCGTTTTGTTGTCTAAGGCGTGGCCGGCGGCGCCTGTTCGTAGGCGCCCAGCCGGCGCTGTTCATCCGGCGTGAAACTGGCGTCGCGCAGCTGCTGCAGGGCTGCCGCATCCTGCGCACCGCCAGGTAGCTCGGCCTGCCGCGCCTTCTGTGCCTGATACGCGATGATGCGCTGCTGCCACTGCGATTCCTCGCGGTCCAGTTCCGCCAGGCGCGCCGCCGCCGCCGGCGTGAAGGTGCTGGCGCGCAGGCGGTAGACTTCATTCTCGCCGCCGCCCTGGGCCCGCAACGCCTTCACCGAGGCGTCCAGCTGCGCCACCCTGACGGGCGCGTCGCGCGCGTCGCGCTGGGCGGGCGGCATTTTCTGGTCCAGCGCCGTCAATTGCGCCTGGCGCTGCGCTTCATCGAGCGACGTATCGCCGAGGATCGCCATGCGCGCCACGGCGTCGTCGTCATACGCGTCGCTGGCGCCGAACAGGCCTGCGCTTTCCTCGGGCGTAAAATAATTGCCGCGCAGGGCGCGCATCGTTTGCAGGCGCGCGCGCGCCGCCACGGCGGGATCGGCCTGCGCCGGCAAGGCCTGTTCCGCACCGGCCAGCGCCTGCTTGTAGGTCAGATAAGCGCCCAGCAGACGCTTGGCTTCGCGGGCGGGGACGGGCGCCAGGCGCCTGTCCAGTTCCGCCTCGATCTGGCTGCGGATGGCGGCCAGCGGCTTTTCACCGAGGCCCGCCAGGTAGTAGTCGAACAGATGGCCCAGTTCCGCGTCGACCACCAGCTTGTCGCCGGTGGCCACCGTCACGTTGCCGTCGGGCCGCGTGCCTTCCATCGAGCGCACGAACGCGAACAGGTCCGGTTCCGCCTTCTCCGGCGGCGGGGCGGGCGGTTCGCCCGGCCGCAATGCCAGGTACAGGACCAGGGCCGCCAGGCTGCCGCCGATGAGCCATCTCGCGTTCGTGCGCATCGCAGCCTCCTTACAGTCCCAGGCCTTGCAGGCGGTTGGCTTGCTGGCGGAAGACGGTGACGGGGTTCGTCTCGAACAGGTTGACGATGCCGACGAACTGGTTGACTTCATCGAGGTGGTTCATGGCGTAGTCGTCGCGGATCACCTTGCCCAGGTGGCTGGAGCAGCTGCTGACCAGGCCATCGTTCTTGGCGCCGCCGAAGGCCAGGCTGATGGCCGCCAGCGCCGGGTCGCCCACGTCGAGCACGTTCGTGTACGGTTGCGCGCCGCTCCACGAAAAGTAGTGCACGCCCTGCACCTGGTAGGCCCCTTCGCCGCAGGCGGAGGTGGGCACGCCTTGCGGGTGGCGGCTGTTAAAAGCCAGCGAGCCGGCCGTGGACAGCGAGGCGAGCGAGGCGCCCGCGTTTTGCGGCAAGCCCTTGTTGCCCGACAAAATGCCGATCAGGGAAGCGAGCGCATTGCCCAGCGCGCCGCTGGTGTTGGGAATGGCGCCGCTGAGGATATCGGCCACCTTGGAACCTTTGTTGACGCCGGCCACGCTGGTGACGGACGCCACCAGGTCGGGCCGCACGGAAGCGACATAGCGGGCCGTGGGGCCGCCGTGGCTGTGGCCGATCAAATTGACCTTGGCCGCGCCGGTGGCGGCGAGGATCTGCCGCACCTGCGACAGCAGCTGCTCGCCGCGCACTTCCGTGCTGTTGGCGGCCGACACGGTGGTCACATACACTTGCGCGCCGCCGCTGCGCAGGGCGTCGGGCACGCCATAGAAATAGTCGACGGGCCCCAGCTTGTCGAAGCCGAACAGGCCGTGCACGAGCACGATCGGGTACTTCGTTTGCGTGTAGCCGGCGGCGCTGGCGCTGCCGGGCAGGATGGCGAGGGAAAGCAGAAGGGTGGATAGCAGTTGCCAAAAGCGAGTCTTCATTTTGTCTCCGTTATTTGAATAATATGGAAATGTCGATGCTGTAGCGATGAACCGCGTGCTCCTTCACATTCTATCGATGCGTTAAATATAGCGAGCGCTCGGTTTTTTGAATGTAGCACCGCTGGATTTAAATTGCATTTGAATTGCATGATGCAGCGCAATAACTGTGGGAATTTGGCGTTGCGTATGTAGTCATTGCATAGTTGAAAGGTCAAATAGTTGTTTTCCTGAGCTATAATCGGCCCCGCATCAGCCGTCCCGCCGTCTTGCAGCGCCGCCCAGGTGCTGTCTTACATTGCTCATACACCGTTACTTGGGAATGCACTTGTCGACCCATTTTAATTTTGAACAGTTTCAGCAGATGACGCCCTTAAATGGCGAAAACATCTGGGAATATATTCTTGACCGCCACGCGGAGCGCATCGGCGTCAAGCGCCGCAAGCCGGCGCTGGAAAATCTCGAACGCATCTTCGTCGCCACCTTCCGCCTGGCCAATGACGTGGGCTTCCGCGCCATGAGCTTGCGCGACCTGTGCCGCGAGACGGGGTTGTCGATGGGTGGCCTGTATGGCTACATCACCAGCAAGGATCAATTGGCGGAAATGATCGAGGACGTGGTGCGCCACGCCACGCAAGCCTTGCCGCTGCTGTTCGTTGACGTGAAGTCGCCGCTGGACCGCCTGGAGGCGATGATACGCTCGTCGATCTACCTGTCCGAAGTGCTGCAGCCGTGGTTTTATTTCGTCTTCATGGATTCGCGCGTGCTGCAGGTGGAGCAGCGCAGCATGGCTAAAAATTCCGAACTCTACGTGCAGACCCTGATCGCCGCCACCATCGCCGAAATCGCGCCGAAGCCGCAAGGCGATCCCACCTTGCTGGCGGCGCATTGCCTGGCCCTGTTCCAGGACTGGTACGTGAAACGCTGGAAGTACCGCGCCGCGAAGGTCAATGTCGACGATTTCGCCGACAGCGTGGTCGGCACGGTGCGCGGATATTTGAGCATGACCGCTGCGTAAACCCCCGGCGGTACTTGTCGGGTTACGCCGTCCCGGCTAACCCGACCTACGACTGGTGATCGATGCAGTAAGAGGTAGGTCGGATTAGCGAAGCGTAATCCGACAAGATACTGGTGATTGATGCAGTAAGAGGCAGGTCGGATTAGCGAAGCGTCATCCGACAAGATAGCTGCGTCAGTTCGTGGTTTCCGGCGGCAGCGTTTCCGGCAGCGCCGCCGGATCCGTCGGCGTCTCCACGTCCATGTCCAGCGTTTTCACGCCATTCATGTCGATGAATTCATCGTACAGCCATTCGCCGTCAACCTGGCTCAGGCCCGCCGGCACGTCGCGCGTGATTTGCGGGCGCGTTGCCAGGGCAGTGCGCATGTAGTCGATCCAGATCGGCATGGACAGGGTGGCGCCGAATTCGCGTCCGCCCAGCGATTTGGGTTCGTCATAGCCCATCCACGCCACCGCCACGATGCCGCCGCCGTAGCCGGCGAACCAGCCATCGACGGCGTCGCTGGTGGTGCCCGTCTTGCCGGCGATGTCAGTGCGGCCCAGTTTTTTCGTCGCCGCCGCGCCCGTGCCCGTGCGCGCCACTTCGCGCAGCATGCTGTCCATGACGAAGGCGTTGCGCGGGTCCAGCGCCAGGGTCTTGTCGTCGTTCGGCGCGGGCGGCTTGGTCTGCATCAGGATGGTGCCCTTGGCGTCGATGATGCGGTCTATCAGGTACGGTTCCACCTGGTGGCCGCCATTGGCGAACAGGGCGTAGGCGCCCGCCATCTGCACGGGCGTGACGGAACCCGTGCCCAGCGCCATGGTGAGATTGTTCGGCTGGCGTGCCGGGTCGAAGCCGAATTTTTCCATAAAGTCGTGCGTGTACGGCACGCCCAAGGCGCGCAGGATGCGCACCGAGGCCACGTTCTTCGATTGCGCCAGCGCGTAGCGCATGGTGATGGGGCCGTCGAACTTGAAATCGTCATTCTGCGGCGCCCACACCTTGCCGCCCGCCTGCATTTCCAGGGGGACGTCGTTGATCAGGGTGGCCGGCGAAAAGCCTTTTTCCAGCGCCGCCGAATACACGAAGGGCTTCATGGCCGAACCGGGCTGGCGCCACGCCTGCGTGACGTGGTTGAACTTTTGCAGGTTGTAGTCGAAGCCGCCCACCATGGCGTGGTAGGCGCCCGTGTCCGCATCGAGCGAAACGAAGGCGGCGGCCACCAGCGGCACTTGCGTGATGGCCCAGTTGCCCTTGGCGTCCTGGCTGATGCGGATCACGGCGCCCGGGCGCAGCTTGATGCCGGCGCTCGCCTTGGCGGACAGGGCCGGGGCGGCAAAGCGCAAGCCGTCGCCCGTAATGGCCTTGGCGTCGCCGTCGCCCGTGTCGGCTACCACCTTGCCGCTGGCGACTTCCGTGACGACGGCGGCGATCAGGCCGTCGCTGTCCGGGCGTTTTTGCAGTGCAGCATCGATGGCGTCGTCGCGCTGTTCTGCGTCAGCCGGCATGTCGATGAAGGTTTCCGGGCCGCGGTAGCCGTGGCGCTGGTCGTAGGCGATGACGTTGCGGCGCGTCGAGGCGTAGGCCGCATCCTGGTCCGCCTTCAGGATCGTCGTGTAGACGCTGATGCCCTTGGTATAGCTGTCTTCCTTGAACTGCGCAAACACGGCCTGGCGCGCCAGTTCGGCCACGTATTCGGCGTGCGTGTCGAAACCCTGCTTGCCGCGCGTATTGACATGCAGCGGCTGCGCCAGCGCCTGCCGGTACTGGCCTTCGCTGATGTAATCGAGTTCGCGCATGCGTTTCAACACCAGTTGCTGGCGCGCGTGCGCCTTTTTCGGATTGCTGATCGGGTTGTGGCGCGAGGGGTTTTGCGGCAGGCCCGCGAGCATGGCCATTTCCGCGATCGACAGTTCGGACAAGGGCTTGCCGAAATACGTCTGCGCGGCGCTGCCGAAGCCGAACGAGCGCTGGCCCAGGTACATCTGGTTCATGTACAGCTCGAGAATCTGCTCTTTCGACAAGGCCGCCTCGATCTTCAGGGCCAGCATGATTTCATTGAGCTTGCGCGAGGCGACTTTTTCGCGCGTCAGGAAGAAATTGCGCGCCACCTGCATGGTGATGGTGGAGCCGCCGCCGTGGCCGAAGCCATGGCGCAGGTTCGACAGTACGGCGCCGCCGGCGCGCACGAAGTCGATGCCGTGGTGTTCGTAGAAGCGGCTGTCCTCGATGGCCAGCAGGGCTTTTTTCATCATTTCCGGCACTTGCGCAATCGGCACGAAGTCGCGGTGCTCTTCGCCGAATTCGCCGATCAGCACATTGTCGGCCGTGTACACGCGCAGCGGGATCTTCGGCTGGTAATCGGTGATGACGCCCAGTTCGGGCAGGCGGGGGCGCACGTACAGGAACAGATAAGCGGCCAGCAGCACGGCGGCGGCCAGCGCGGCGCCGCCGGCGAGGATGAAGGCGCGCACGGTGGCGCGGCGGGAAGGCCAGGGGAATCCGGATCGTTTGGCAGTCAAGGCAGTCTCACGTGAGCGTGCAGGGCACGGTGGCAGCGATTATAGACCAATGCGGCGGCGCTTCCCGTGCGGGCAAGGCGCCGGGACGGGGAGCAAAAAACCTTTTCATCGAAACGCGCCTGTGCGATAGTCACGGCTTCAAGAAAATAGCCCGGGCCTAAGTAACCCCCAATAAATTATTGTGATTTCTGACTTCCATAACCGGCGCTCTGCAAGGTGGCCGACGAGGCTTGCTCACTGCTAGCAGTGCTCGCACTGCGTCGCAGTGAGCGCCTTGCATAGCATCCGCTTCTGTTCGTCATAAATTCACACTAATTTCCCGAGGGTTACTTAGATCCGGGCTGTTTATTTTACAAGACTAAGGAACTTTGTATGGCAAAAGATGCAACACCGAGCGCCATGAAGCCGTATATTCCGGCCGACGCGAAATTGCCCGAAATGACCTTCCGCGCGCTGTTCATGGGCGTCATCCTGGGGATGGTCTTTGGCGCCTCCTCGCTGTACTTGGTGCTGAAAGTGGGCCTGACCGTCAGCGCCTCGATTCCCGTCGCCGTGATCGCCATCACCCTGTTCGGCCTGGCCAAGAAGGTGGGCGGCAAGGATTCCTCGATCCTGGAAAACAGCATCACGCAAACGGCCGGTTCGGCCGGCGAATCGCTGGCCTTCGGCCTGGGCGTGACCATGCCCGCCATCCTGATCCTGGGCTTCGACCTGGAAATCTCTAGAGTCATGCTGGTCGGTATCCTCGGCGGCCTGCTGGGCATCCTGATGATGATCCCCATGCGCCGCACCATGATCGTCGACCAGCACAAGGAACTCAAATTCCCCGAAGGCACGGCCTGCGCCGAAGTGCTGAAGGCGGCCGCCACGGAAGAATCGCGCATCGCCGCCGGCGAAAGCATCGAGAAGGACTCGGCCGCGGCGCTGGACGCCAAGCGCCGCGCCAAGATCATCTTCGGCGGTTTCGCCGTCGGCCTGCTGTATAAAGTCTTCAATATCTCGTTCAAGGGCTGGAAGGACACACCGGGCGTGGAATTTGCCGCGCCGCTCAAGGGCGGCTCCATCGGCGCCGAGATTTCCCCTGAATTGCTGGGCGTGGGCTACATCATCGGCCCGCGCATTGCCGCCACCATGGCGGCCGGCGGCGTGCTGTCGTATCTGCTGCTGATCCCGATGATCAAGTTCTTCGGCGACAGCCTGACCACCGTGCTTTCGCCGGGCACCAAGTTGATCAGCGAAATGGGCGCCGACGATGTGCGCAGCGCTTACGTGCTGTACATCGGCGCGGGCGCCGTGGCCGCCGGCGGCCTGATTTCGCTGGTGCGCGCCATGCCCATGATCTGGCGGAGCCTGTCGGCCGGCCTGAAAGGCATCGGCAAGGGCGTCAAGAGCGATTCCACCCTGCGCACGGACCAGGATATCCCCCTGAAATGGGTCGTCATCGGCTGCCTGTCCATCATCGCCGTGATCACCTTCGCCACGCCGCTGCACATGAACTTCCTCGGCGCGCTGCTGATCCTCGTCTTCGGCTTCCTGTTCGCCACCGTGTCGTCGCGCCTGACGGGCGAAATCGGCTCCTCGTCGAACCCGATCTCCGGCATGGCCGTGGCCACCTTGCTGTTTACCTGCCTGATCTTCCTGATCATGGGGTGGACGGGCGGGCGTTACTATGTGACGGCCCTGTCGGTGGGCGCCATCGTCTGCATCGCCGCCAGCAATGCGGGCACCACCTCGCAAGACTTGAAGACGGGCTACCTGGTCGGCGCCACGCCGCGCCTGCAGCAGTACGCGATTTTGGCGGGCGCCTTGTCGTCGGCCCTGATCCTCGGTCCGATTCTGCTGAAGCTGAACGAGGCGAGCACCGTCTACGTGCCGGCCGCGCAGGTGGCGCCCGGCCTGACGGTCGATGCATCGAAGCTGACGGTGACGGGCGCGCTGCATGGCCCGCAAGCCGAGAGCGACCACAATACGTATAAAGTCTGGCAAAAGACCGATACCGTGGGCGGCCCGGCCGGCAAGTATTTTGTCAAGGATGATGGCCAGCTGGCTTACCTGGTGGACCCGGGCATCAATGGCCACTACAGCAAGCGACCGGACGGTTCGGAAGTGAAGAAATACGATGCGCCGAAGGCCGTGCTGATGTCCTACATCATCAAGGGCATCCTCGACCAGCAGCTGCCGTGGACCCTGGTGCTGTTCGGCGTGATGATTGCCGTGGTGCTGGAAATGGCCGGCATCCCGTCGCTGGCGTTTTCCGTGGGTGTGTATCTGCCGCTGTCCTCCACCCTGCCGATCTTCGTCGGCGGCCTGGTGCGCTGGCTGGCGGACCGCCGCAACAACAAGCTGGAACACAACGCGAAGCTGAACGAGGAAGAGCGCCAGCTGGCGGGCGACCGCAGCTCTGGCGTGCTGCTGGCGTCCGGCTACATCGCCGGCGGCGCGCTGGCCGGCATCATCATCGCCATCACGGCGGGCGTGCTCACGCACTTCGACCAGATGATGGCCGACTGGGCCGAACACGGCAATCCGTTCTACGCGGGCTTGAATGCGGATGCGCTGTCTCTGCTGCCGTATGCGGCCATCATCGTGCTGCTGTACTTCGTGGCGCGCGAGAAGAAGGCGCCGCAGGCATAGCGCGCGGCCGGTCCGTATTGCCAGCCAAAACCGCCCGGGAGTGATACCGGGCGGTTTTTTTATGCGCGCGGCGGGCCGCCGCCGGTATTTGTTGTAAAAATACAATCGGACTGACGCCGCATGGTGTATCGTTGCTGATATTTAAAATACAACAAAATGGGGTGCCAGGAATGTTCAAGCTGCGATACCGTCACAAGTTGCAATATTTGATCCATGTCGCCTTGCTGGCGGCCAGTCCCGCGCTGCAGGCGGCGTCTTTTCCCGTCGAAGCCATGTTCGAGGCGGAGGCCGGGGCGCCAGGCGGTCCGTGGACGCAAGAGTATCTCGGCAGCAATGTGGTTTCCGGCGGCAGCTACCTGTCCACGCCGGCGGACCTGGCGCGCGCCGATACGCCGGGCGCGGCGGCCGAGCTGTCGTACAGCGTGGCCGTACCCCGCGCCGGCAACTACACGGTCTGGCTGCGCGTGCTGGCGCCGGCGGCGGATGCCGCCTCGCTGTACCTGGCGCTCGACAACGGCGCCTATGCCAGCGTAGCGGTGCCGTTCATCGCCGGCCAGGCCGCGCAGTGGACCTGGGTGCCCGTCACGCGCTGGCTGGCGGCCGGCGTGCGCGAACTCAAGCTCAAGTACCGTGACGGCGGCGTGGGCATCGATTGCCTGCTGGTGACGGCGCTCGCCGACTTTGTCCCGCAAGGCTATGGAGCGTACCCGCTGCCCACCGTGCTGCCGCCGCCAGGCGAGCATCCGCGCCTGTTTGCCCGGGTGGGCGACCTGGCCGCCATACGCGGCCGTTTCGAGTCGAATGCGGCCGAGATGGCGCAGCACCGCACGGTCCTGCATGCGTTTATCCAGGCGCCGGCCGTGGTTGCGCTGCCGCCGTTCGTGCCCGGCGGCCCGGCCGCGACGAACCACCAGACCGAAGTCGTGAGCCGGATCAAGGCGAAGGCGCTGTTCTCGCTGCTGTATGAAGGCGGTGGCGCGCCGGCGTCGGCGCAGCGGGGCGGCGAAGCCGTGCAAATGCTGCTCGACTACCTGGCGGCCGTGCGCTTTTCACCCGGGTATAGCCACCCGAACGAAAAAGGCGACATCATCCTGGCCAGCGCCATGGTGTATGACTGGTGCTACAGGCTGATGAGCGCGCAGCAGCGCGCCTATGTCGTCACGCGCTTCACGCAGATCGCCGCGACGATGGAAATCGGCTTTCCGCCCTCGCGCCAGGGCGCCGTCGTGGGCCATGGCAGCGACAACCAGCTGCTGCGCGACCAGCTGTCGGCCGCCATCGCCTTTTATGACGAGGCGCCGCTGGTCTACAACATCGTTGCCGGACGCTTCTTTGCCGACTATATTGCGCCGCGCAACTATGCGTACGCGGCGCAAGCCTTTCATCAGGGGGCATCCTACGGCACGGTGCGCTTCCTGGCGGACATGTACGCCGCATGGCTGTTCCGGCGCATGGGCGCCGCTCCCGTGTTCGATCCCGTGCAGCAGATGACGCCGTATCATTGGCTGTATGCGCGCCGCCCCGACGGGCAATGGATGCGCGATGGCGACGTCTACCATTCCTCGTACACCAACAGCACGCAATACTGGAGCGAACCGCTGGCCTTCCTGCTGCCGGCGGCCTATTACAACAATCCCACCCTGAAGCACGAGTACCTGACGCAGTCGTCGCAGCAGTCGACCAGCTTTATCCATCCCCGGGACAGCCTGTGGCCTGTGCTGCTGGGCAACACGGCCATGGACAGCACGCCCAGTCCCGCCACCTTGCCGTTGACCAAGTATTTTCCGGACCCGGGCGGCCTGATGATCGCCCGCACGGGCTGGACCGATGGCATGCAGGCGGAGTCCGGCCATGTGGTGGCCACGATGAAGCTGGGCGGCGACTGGTTCGGCAACCACGAGCATTACGACGCCGGGCATTTCCAGATTTACTACAAGGGCGGCCTTGCCATCGATTCGGGCATTTACAGCGGCAGGGATGTGACCGATCCCGCCATTGTCCTGGAATACGGCAGCACGCACGACATGAACTATCACAAGCGCAGCATCGCGCATAACACGATGCTGGTGTATGACCCCAGCGAGAGTTTTGACGGTTATGCCAATGACGGCGGACAGCGCTTTCCTGGCGAGGAGCCGCAAACCCTGGCGGAACTGGCCAACGGCTACAAGGTGGCCACGGTCCTCCGGCACCAGTCCGGCCCCCAGGCGCAGGCGCCGGACTTCAGCTACATCAAGGGCGACCTGACGGCCGCGTACAGCAGCAAGGTGCGCCAGTTCCAGCGCTCGTTCGTGTTCCTCAATCTCAAGGACGGGGATCACCCGGCCGCCCTGGTCGTCTTCGACAGGGTCAGCGCCAGCGATGCGGGATTCAGGAAGACCTGGCTGCTGCACAGCCAGTCCGAGCCCGAGATCGCCGGCGACACCGCGGTGGTCCGCCGCACGGAGTGGGACTACAACCATCGCTACCAGTACAACGGCAAGCTGATCAACCGCACCCTGCTGCCGGCGAATGCCGTGCTGGCCAAGGTGGGCGGCAGCGGCAATGAGTTCAGCGTCGGCGGCACCAATTATCCTATCCAGCCCGAAGCGGACTATTCGACCGAGGAAGCGGGCGCCTGGCGGCTGGAAGTCTCGCCGCCGACGGGTAACGAAACGGATTTGTTCCTCAATGTCATGCAGGTGATGGATGCCGGCAGCGCGCTGCCAGCGCTGCCCACGACGGCCATCGCCTCGCCGCTGCTGGCCGGCGTGCAGATCAAGGACCGCGTGGTGCTGTTTTCCAGGAGCGGCCTGCCGCTCGGCGGGACCATCACTGTCGAACTGCCGGCGCAAAGCGCGTCCATGCAGGTGCTGGTGACGGATTTGCAGGAGGGGCGCTGGACTGTCCGCAAGCGCGGTACGGGTGGCCCCATCGAGGATGAGGTCAATGCCGAGGCGGGCACCCTGTATTTCGTCGCCAGCGGCGCAGGCATGTACGATTTGCAGCGCAACGGGACGGGAACGGCGCGCGCGGCGGCCTTGCCAGCCTCACCGGCCGTGCCGTAAGGCGCCATCGGCGACGGGCCGCGCCGCCAGTTCTTCCGCGCTGGCGTAGATCGTGATGTGTTCGGACGCCATTTGGCGCAGGTGGTCATAAAATGCCTGCGCCGGGATGGCCCACGCCGCCGCGTGGCCCACTTGCCCGTTGACGCGCAGGCCCGCGGCGTCGAATTCGCGCGCAAAATAATCGCGCAGGTCGCCGCGGCCCGGATGGTCGATGCGGCGCTGCGCGATGGCCGGATCGAAGGGGCGTACGGGCACGTCCCAGTGCCGGCCGGCGTGGTCCAGGCAGGCCAGTAGTTCTGTTTTGTCTTCCCACACGGGGACGGGAAAGGCGTCGCCCATGGCGTCTTCCAGCGCGTGATAGAACGTCACCGGTCCCATGGAAATGCCCAGGCCCAACACCTTGGCCTGCTCGCAGCCCATGAAGCGCTGCCAGGGCGAGCCCACGCCGAAGATCGACGGCGCGCGGTGATGCGCCTCGGTGAGACGGACGGCATGGCGGCCCCACGCGGACACGGAGTGGGTGGGGTGGATGCTGCGGTGGATATTGCCGCTTGCCAGGAACGCTTCGGGCAGGCGCCCCATGTGCGTGCCATGGCGGCGCGGGTCGAACACATAGTTCGTCATGGCGCAGGTGGCGCGCACGGTTCCGCCGGGCAGGTAATAGGTGGGCAGCAGCAGGGTGCCTTGCGGGCCGACGGCGTCCTGCAGGGCATGGACCACGGCCGCCGCGCCGCCTTCCACATAGCCCAGGCTTTTCAGCGACGAGTGCACGAACAGCGTGTCTCCGTGCGCGATGCCCAGCCGCGCCAGACCGGCGGCCAGTCCGGCGCGCGTCACGTGTGGGGCGTCGTGGCGCACTTGCCGGGCGCTGGCGGCGCGGCGCCACGCTTCCAGCGCGGCCCTGGCGGCGCGCCTGGCCCCGTCAAGCATGGCCTAATTCCAGTTCCAGCAGGTTGGCATCGATGCAGAACTTGGCGGCCCAGTTCAGGTAAGCCCAGGTGCCGTAGTCGCCATCGACGGGAAACGAGCCCTTGACGCCGCCGCGTGCGTGCGCGGGGCCGTCGATGCAGACCGCGCGCCGCACGTAACTGTTCAAGCGGCGCGCCGCGTCGAGGTAGCGCCGTTCGCCCGTGCGCTGGTACAGCAGGAACAGACAATGCGCGTTTTGCGCGGAACCCGTGAGGCAGGCGTAATCGGCGCCAGGCTGGAAGTCCGGGCCGAGGCGGCCAGCCAGGTAGCCGTCGGCCGCCACGGCCCTGGCGACGCTCGTGCCGGTGCGCGCGGCGGCGTCCAGCAGGCCGGCGCGCGCCGAATAACGGTGCGCTTCGAGCACGCCGCGCAGGGCGTAGCCGATGGTGTGGGTCAGGGGCAGCAGCGGGTTGTCCAGGCAGTTCGAGGCGAACCAGCCGTTGGGACGCTGTTTTGTCAACGCCCAGTCGACCTGGCGCAGGCCGGCCGCGCCATAGCCTTGGCCCGGTGCGATGCGGTCCGCTTCGAACAGGCCCCACGCCACGTGCGTTTCGTAGGCCTTGTCGCCGGCGCTGGCGAACGGCGTCGGATGGCGGCGCCAGCAGCCGTCGGCATCCTGGCTGTCGCGCAGCCAGCGTGCCGCGCCGTGCATGGCGTCCTGGTAGGCGTCGCCGTACGCTGCCACGCCGGCCGCCAGGCCAAGCAGGATCTGGCCCGTGTTGAAGGTGACGGGCACGCGCGGCGTCGAATCGATCTTCCCGCCCTGGAAACCGCCTGCGGGGAACTGGATGGCCACGCACCAGTCGAGCATGCGCCGCGCGCGCCCGTGCAGCGCATCATCCCCACCCTCGTCGCCCGTGCGCTGCGCCAGCGCGATCATGGTGGGGATGATGTAGCCGGTGGTCTCCGGGTAGGAGCTCGACCAGCCTGTCAGCAGGCTGTAGTCGCGCGCGACGCCGCCGTCGTTCGAGCTGGAATGGTCTTGCGCCGCGCATAGCCAGGCCGTGCAGGCCTCGACGACGGCTTGCGGCCCGGGGTCAAAGGCGGGCAGGCCGCGCCGGTCCGACAGCCGCTCCATGCGCGCCGCCGCCGGCAGGCCCGCCCGCGGCGCCAGTGTGTTCCGTATCTTCGCGAGCAAGGCGCGCATGGCATTCCATTCGGTGGTTGGCTCAGGCTACTGTAGCGCCGGCCATCGGCAGGCCTATTGACGTGCCGCAAGGATTGGCCGCCGCGTCGCTGCCGCCGGAATTGACGCATAATGGACACTTCACCGTTATCGACGAGGCCAGCCATGAACAGTGTCACGCTTGAGTATTCGGTCGTCACCAATCCCGACTCGTTTGTCGGCTTCAAGTATTACGTCAAGGCGGGGCAGGCCTTCGATGCCGACGATTTCGCCTATTCCTACAAGCTGAACCGGTCCGACCTGGACCCGGACAGCGTGCTGGCCACGCGCGAGGCGGCGGCGAATCTGCAGCCGGGCGAGTGGCTGACGGTGTCGCATTCGATCGCGGCGTAGCCGGCAGCCCTACGCTGGCGCAAACCATGCGCGCAGTTCATCGATGGCCTTCTGCGCCGTTGCCTGCGTCAAGGTCAGCACGATGATCTTTTCCTGCGCCGGCCGATGCGGCCCATCGCTGCCGGCCAGCTCGATGGCTTGCCCGAAGCTCGTGTAGCCGGGGCCGCACTCCTGCGGGCATTGCTGCACGATGCGCGCCGCCTTGCCGGCGTTGCGGTCCGCCAGGTTGACGATGGGATTGCCGTCATAAAAAGGCTGGCCGTTGGCAAACGCGGTGCGCAGATACGGCGCGCACAGGCCGTCGAGGAAGGCCAGGCGCGCCTGCCAGTAGGCCTCAGCCGCCGCATACGCGGCCTGGTCTTCGAGAAAATCGGCAAACAGGAAGTCGTTCATATGGTCTCTTCGGCTAGATGCCGAACACTTTCAAGATCGCGTCCGTAAAACCCTCGAACCAGCTGCCCACCTTGCCCGGCTGCTTGCCGTGGCGCGGGGTTTCTTCGTACAGGTAGACGCCGTGGGCGCCGTCGAAGCGGTCGTTGAGCAGCGCCTGCTGGCCGCGCAGGTAGGGCAGGAAGGTTTCGCTGCGCATCGTCGAGTACAGCACGTCGGTAGTAAAGCCCAGGGTGGCGGACTGGCTGATGGAGCGGCCCTGGCCCGCCCGTTCCAGGCGCACGCCGCGGCAGCCGCGCACGATCAGGGTGACGGGGCCGCGAAAGACGATGAAGCGCAGCTGCAATGTGAGCCAGGCGTGCAGGCTGGCCAGGCGCCAGTGGCTCGATAGCGCCAGCGGCCGGTCCGCGTCGCAGACCAGGCCCACCAGGCCCCGTGGCTGGAACACGAGCGCGCTGCCGGCTGGCAGGTGCACGACGGCCACTTCCAGCAGCGGGTCGTCGCTGGCGGAGATCGTCACGGATGCGGGCTCGCTGCTTTCCAGCCGCGTCAGCGCCGCCATGCCGGCGGCCAGGCTGGTGAGGGGAAAGCGCCAGTCCAGCAGCCACTGCGTGCGTTTATGCGTGCCGACGGGCGACGATTGCAGGTATGCGGGATGGATCAGCATCTGCTGGCCGGGTTTGAGCTGCAACGCCTGCGAGACGGCGGAAATGCGGGACTGGCCATCGGGCGGCAGGGGGAGCGCAGTGGCCGTCACGTCCAGCGCGTGCGCGATGGACAAGGGCTTCAGGCGCGAAGCGATGGGCGCCAGCACGAAGTAAAAGAAGGTCTTGATGGTGGCGGGCAGCAGGATGGCCGACAGCACCAGCAGGGCGGCCGTGGGCGCCACGTCGAGCACGGGCGCGCGCCAGCGGGCGATCCAGTTGCGCGCCAGTTGTTCTTCGCCTGATGCAATCGCCTTTTGTACGGGCGCCAGCGCGCCGGCCAGCGCTGGCTCGTCGATGGCGAATGGCGCGGGGCGGGCAGCATTGCTGGTGCGCGCGCGCTGCGCCAGCCAGGCCTGATACGCTTGCAGATTGATCTCGCGCAAGCGCTGGCCCTCCGCTTCGAGCTGCGACAGCTGCGCGTAAGCGTCGCTGCCGGGCAGGCGCGCCGCCACGGGGTGCTGCGCTTCCAGCTGCCGGCGCTGGCGCCCATTATTTTGCAGTGCGGCATACGCGCGTACATGCTCAGCATGCAGGCGCGCCAGCGTCTGGCGTGCATCCTCGCCGCCGATCGCTGCCTGCAGGGCGGTCAGGTAACGGGCTTCCTGCGCCAGCACTTCGATTTCCACGCGGCGCGTGGCTTCCTCCTGCGCATGCAAGGCCAGGGTACTCGTGTCGGGCAGGGGAAGGGAAAACAGCGACGGCTGCCGCTGCGCGCGCAAGGCTGCCAATTGCGCCTGCACTTGCGCCAGGCGTGCCGCGATGGCCGCGTGCGAGGCGTGCTGCAAGGCGTTGACGCGCAGCGTGGCCGCCTCGGCCAGGCTGGCGCCATGGCTATTGGCGTCATCGGCGGCCAGCCTGAGCGCGGCGACAGCCTCGCTGCCGGCGCTGTAGCTGCGCCATTCGGCCAGCAGCAATCGTCCTGCCAGCAGGATGGCGATGAACAGCGCGAACTGCAGCGCGTGGCGCAGCAGGAAGCGCAGGATGGCCGTCAGCAGTTGGCGCAAGGAGATGCGTCCTTAGCCGGCCGCGCTATCGGCGTCGGCGCAGCATTTCTTGTATTTCTTGCCGCTGCCGCAGTGGCACGGGTCGTTGCGGCCCGTCTTCGGCAGTTCGCGCAAGACGGTGGCGCCGGGCTGGCTTTGTTTCAGATGGCGCTGGCGCGCCCAGGCCCCGTTGATGGCGATGACAGCGGGAATCACGCCATCCATGGCCGTTTCGGCCGCCTCGTCATCGAGTTCGCTGGCCGTGGCCAGGTGCTGGAACGGCGCCAGGTACTCAGGATGGCTGACGGCCAGGGCCGCCCACTGGGGCTTGTCCAGGCTCGTGCCCAGGATAAATCCGGCGCACCAGGCGGGCACGCTCCATTCGGGGCCGCAGACGTAGATGGGTTCGAAGCTGTCCGGGTCCTTCGCCAGCCATTCGACCATGTAGGCATGGTGGCGCTGCGCCAGGCTGGCCGCCCGTTCGCTGGCCTCGCCCTGTGCCGGCAAGGCGCTGCCGGCCGCCTTGTCCCACACCCATGGCAACCACTGTTCCGGCGCGATCTGTTTCGGGCTCAGGGCGACGGCCGTGAGAAAACCTTCGAGCATCGACACATCCATGGCACGGCCGGCCAGGGCAGGCGCAGCCAGCAGGGTGTCGAGTTCGGCGTATTCGTCGTCGGAGAGGGGCGTGGTGGTGGAGATGCTGGACATAATATTCTTTGGTGATGTGGGTGGAGTGGCCGGTGGCCCTGGCGGTATTGTACCGCCCGCCAAGGCAACAACCGGCGCCGGAATGAAAAACGGCGGCCCGCAGGCCGCCGTTTTGATCTACAGCAAGACGCTTACTTCACGCCATGCATCAGTTTGTTGATCAGCGGTGCGATCAGGAACAGGATCACGCCGGCGCCCAGCAAGGACCAGAAGCCGAAGGTGTAGCCGGACAGGGCCGACTGCACCGACATGCCGCTGGTGCCGCTGACGTGGCTGGCGAAGATGCCCGACAGGCTATTGCCGATACCGGTCGACAGGAACCAGCCGCCCATGCCCAGGCCCACCAGGCGCACTGGCGCCAGCTTGGTGACCATCGACAGGCCGATAGGCGACAGGCACAGCTCGCCGATCGATTGCAGCACGTACACGGTGGCCAGGGTCCAGAACGGGATCTTGTTGTCGGCGCCAACCAGGCTCGACAGTGCGAAGATCAGCAGGCCGAAGGCCAGCGCATTGCCCAGCAAGCCCAGGCCGAATTTGCGCGGGATCGACGGGTTGACGTTGTGGCGCGCCAGGAAGACCCAGACGGCGGCGATGATCGGCGCGAAGACGATGATGGCGACCGAGTTGACGGTCTGGAAGTAGGCGGTCGGGAAGATCCAGAAGCCCAGGTCGCGGTTGACGATCTTGTCAGCCAGGAAGGTAAACGAGCTGCCAGCCTGCTCGAAGAACATCCAGAACAGGATGTTGAATGCGAAGATCAGCAGCATGGCGATGACTTTGTCACGCGCCACCTTGCCGTTGCGTATGCCTTCGATCATCAGCATCACGGCCAGGCCGGCGAACAGTGCAAACAGGACCATAGCAAGGTTGTCCGCATCCACTGTCAGCAGGAAGTACACGAGCGGGATTACGCACAGGGAACCGATGGCCACCCAGACGACGCGCATCGGGCTGTCGGCGCCGGCTTCCGGAGCGCCGATGCCCTTCAGGGCGCGGCGGCCGATGGCGAACCATACCAGGCTGATGAGCATACCAAAGCCGGACGCCATGAAGACCATCTTGTACGACGGCATGGCGCTGGTGCCGAAGATCGACTCGGCCAGCCACTGGGTGAAGACAGGGGCTGCCATGGCGCCCATGTTGATACCCATATAGAAGATCGTGAAACCGCTGTCGCGGCGCGGATCGGCCGTCGTGTACAGCTTGCCGACCATGGTCGAGATGTTCGGCTTGAACATGCCGTTACCGACGATCATGGTGGCCAGGCCCAGGTTGAAGATGTCCTGGTTCGGCACGGAGATGCAGAACAGGCCGGCAGCCATGAAGATGGCGCCCAGCAGGATGGAACGCTGGTAACCGATGACGCGGTCGGCGATGTAGCCGCCGAACAGGGCGCCGGCGTACACCAGCGCGAGGAAGGAACCGTAGGTCAGGTTGGCCGCTGCCTGTCCCGAACCGTCACCGCCGTGGAACTGGGCCACGATGTACAGTACCAGCGCCCAGCGAACTCCGTAGAACGCGAAGCGTTCCCAGAATTCAGTCATGAACAACATCCACAATGGGCTTGGATGGCCCATAATCTGCTTGAACTCGGGAATAACGGCTTCCTTGTTGGGCGTAGTCGCACCGCTCATGCGGTTCCTCCTGAAAAATTATTATAGTCAATCGATACAACGAACTTATGGAAGCCTGCGGGCGGCGGGGACTCTCATGAAGAACCGTACGCACGGGAATTCCAATAGGCTGGCATTCTAATCTACAAATTGCGTGGAGCGAAGGTTTCCATTCGCATTAGCAAGAATGACTGTTTCATATTGGTCAAACCGGTTTGCAGGCAAGGATGGCCTGGGCGATTTTGCGGCGGTACAGCACAACTTGCCTGACTTGTCGTATATTAAGGCTGCAAGACCTTCGAGCATCGATTTTTAAAGGGATTTTTCGCATTATGGAACACGACGTTATCGATACTCTGGTTTCACCGGAAGGCCGCCTGGACGTGCTCTCCAAGACTGAAGTCAACAAACTGCTCGACACCAGCCAGGGCGGCCTGTACAACACCTTCCGCCGCTGCGCGCTGGCGGTCTTGAATTGCGGCAGCACCATCGACGATGGCCGCGCCCTGCTGGAGCGCTACCAGTCGTTTGAAATCTCCATCATCCAGCGCGAGCGCGGCATCAAGCTCGACATCAAGGGCGCGCCAGCCATCGCCTTTGTCGACGGCAAGATGATCAAGGGCATCCACGAGCATCTGTTTGCAGTGCTGCGCGACATCATCTTCGTCAGCGATGAAGTGACGGGCAACCCGAAATTCGACTTGCAGAGCACGGAAGGCGTGACGGACGCCGTGTTCCACATCCTGCGCAACGCCAACGTGCTGCAAACCCAGCTCAACCCGAACCTGGTCGTCTGCTGGGGCGGGCACTCGATCAACCGCGCCGAATACAATTATTCGAAGGAAGTGGGTTACCAGCTGGGCTTGCGCGGCCTCGACATCTGCACCGGCTGCGGCCCGGGCGCCATGAAGGGCCCCATGAAGGGCGCCACCATCGGCCACGCCAAGCAGCGCCTGCACAATGGCCGCTACCTGGGCATCACGGAGCCGGGCATTATCGCGGCCGAATCGCCGAACCCCATCGTCAATGACCTCGTCATCATGCCGGACATCGAAAAGCGCCTGGAAGCGTTCGTGCGTGCCGGCCACGGCATCGTCGTCTTCCCCGGCGGCGCGGGCACGGCCGAAGAGATTCTGTATATCCTCGGCATCCTGCTGCACCCGGACAATGCCGAGATTCCGTTCCCGCTGATCTTCACGGGCCCGGAAACGTCGCGCGAGTACTTCGTGCAGATCAACCAGTTCATCAGCGACACCCTGGGGCCGGAAGCGCAGCAGCGCTACAAGATCATCATCGACGACCCGGAACTGGTGGCGCGCGAAATGCTCGAAGGCATACGCCAGGTGCGCGAATTCCGCAAGGCGCACAGCGACGCGTATTACTTCAACTGGCTGCTGAAGATCGATCACGAGTTCCAGAAGCCGTTCCAGCCCACGCATGAAAACATGCGCAATCTGAGCCTGCACAAGAACCAGCCCACGCACTTGCTGGCGGCCCAGCTGCGCCGCGCGTTCTCCGGCGTGGTGGCGGGCAACGTCAAGGATGACGGCATCCGCTCGATCGAAGAGCACGGCAACTTCGAGATCCACGGCGATAAATCCATCGCCGGCCCCATGGATGCGCTGCTGGCCTCGTTCGTGGCGCAGCACCGCATGAAGCTGGCGGGCACGGCCTACGTGCCTTGCTATACCGTGGTCCAATAAGCCGTTTTCCAGCCAGCGCCGCCCGCCCCCTGTGTTTGCAAGGGGCGGGCGGCGTTTTTGCATCCGCGTTCCCATCCATGCCCCCATCGTGTTCCTTCGCCGCCACAGGCAATCAAATCGCTTGCGTCATCGATGCGTGGGTGCTATCTTTGGAACCGGTTCCAAAATAAGAATATGCAGATCAACAGGTAGTGGAGAGTACCCTTGGATTCAGTACGCGGCAGCAAGAAAACAGTTTCCGGCGAACCGGCCCGGCCCGTGACCATCGCCCAGGTGGCGCGCGAGGCGGGCGTGTCGAAGACCAGCGTGTCGCGCTTTCTCGGCGGCGAACTCGATGCCCTGTCCGAGAACATCCGCCAGCAGATCGCCAGCACCATCGCGCGCCTTGGCTACCAGCCGAACCAGATGGCGCGGGGCCTCAAGCGGGGACGCACGCGCCTGATCGGCATGGTCGTGGCCGACATGCTCAATCCCTACACCGTGGCCGTGCTGCAAGGCGTGGAAGCGGCTTGCCAGCAGCATGGCTATACCTTGATTTTGTGCAATACCGGCAATGACGAACAGCGCGAACGCCAGTCGCTGGCCGCGCTGCGCTCGTACAGCGTGGAAGGACTGATCGTCAACACGCAGGGGCGCAATATTCAGTCGTCCGACCTGCAGCAGGCGGACATGCCCATCGTGCTGGTCGACCGCCGCATCGAGGGCGCCGATTTCGACCTCGTGGGCCTGGACAATGTGCAGGCGGGCCGGCTGGCCACCGCGCATCTGATCGAACAGGGTTTCGACGCCATCGCCTTCGTCGCGCCGCCATTGACGGGCGTCAGTTCGCGGCTGATGCGCGCCGAAGGGTTCCAGGCCGTGATGGCCGAGCATCCCGGCTGCGTGGGCGAAGTGCTGGCCGTGGACCTGGACGACCGGTCCGCCATCGACGCGCAGGTGCGGCAATGCCTGGCGCAGTGGCGCGGCCGCCGCGTGGCGCTGCTGGCCTCGAACGGCATGGTGGCGCTGGAACTGGCGCTGATGCTGCAGCGCCTTGCCTTGCGCATGCCGCAGGACGTGGGCTTGCTGGGCTTTGATGAATTGCCATGGTCGCCGCTGGCGGGCCTGAGCACGATCGAGCAGCAGACCTATGACATCGGCTTTTCGGCGATGACGTGCATGCTGTCGCGCCTGCAGGGCGATCAATGCCCGCCGCGCGAGGTGCTGTTGCCTGGCAAGTTGATTGTGCGCAATTCCACTCAGGGTAGCGAAGTACGCAAGGGCGGCGACGCTTGAGAAGGGGAAGAGGGCGTTGCCCTTTTTTTTTGAGATCGTTATGGAACCGGTTTCATAGATGATATTCACCTGGGAAAGGAGCGTGGATAGTCAGGCAGGGCAATGGTTGGCATGCAGTTGGAGTGATACGGCAAGAGACGAAATAAATCGTCCATTTGACACTATTCCCGGAAGTGCCTCGACGAGGCCGGTACCGGGATCACAGGAGACGGAAACATGAAGATGACGACACTGTTCTATTCGAAGATACTGGCTTGCGCACTGGCAGCCACGTGCGCCCTGGGCGCGGCCGCCGACGCCGGCGCCCAGACGCTTGGCGACCTGATCAAGAAAGGCAAGCTGACCATCGGCGTGGTCAGCGGCACGCCGCCATTTGGCAGCATCGACGCCAAGGGCGCGCCCGTCGGCTATGACGTCGACGTCGCCAACCTGATCGGCAAATACATGAACCTGCCCGTGGAAGTGGTGCCGTTGACGGCGCCGTCGCGCGTGCCGTCGCTGGAGTCGGGCAAGGTCGATTTCCTCGTGGCGACCTTGGCGCCCACGCCGGAACGGGCCAAGACCCTGATGTTCACCATGCCCTACAGCGCCTTCGAACTGGCCATCGTCGCGCCGGTCGGCGGCAAATTCAAGGCCCTGGCCGAGTTGAAGGGCAAGAAAGTGGGCGTGACGCGCGGCACCACCAACGACACGGCGCTGAGCCGCATGGCGCCGGCCGGCACCAATATCGTGCGTTTCGAGGATGACGCCACCGTCACCCAGGCCTTGCTCAGCAAGCAGGTCGACGCCGTCTCGATCCCCAGCACGATGGCGCTCGACATCATCAAGACGCGCGGCGCGGGCAAGATCGAGGTCCGCTTCACCTACTCGCTGCAGCCGAACTCGATGGCGGTGCGCCGCGGCGACTTCGAGCTGCACCAGTGGCTCAACAACTTCATCTACTACGTCAAGCTGAACGGCGAACTCGACGCCATCGCGCGCAAGTGGAGCGGCGCGCCGCTGCCGGCGCTGCCGACCTTCTGATACCGCCAGCCGCATAGGAAAGTGCCCGTCCGCACGGCGCGCCGCCACGGTGGCGCGGCCGGGGATGCGCACGCAGACAAGGAGTTGAGTATGCCGTATGAATTTCATTTCGAACTCGTCATGCAATCGCTGGACCGCCTGTTGTGGGGCGCGGCGCTGACGATACGCCTGAGCGCCCTGGCGATGGTGCTGGGCCTGGCGGTGGGCGTGTGCGCCGCCGTCATCCTGAAGAACGGTCCCGCCTATGCCCGCGCCGTGGTGCGCGCGTATGTCGAGGTGATCCGCAGTACGCCGTTCCTGGTGCAGCTGTTCATCATCTACTTCGGCTTGCCGTCGCTGGGCCTGCAGCTCGACGCGAACGGCGCGGCCCTGGTCGCCATGACGGTCAACCTGGGCGCCTATGCGGCGGAAATCGTGCGTGCCGGCATCGGCGCCGTGCATCCCTCGCAGCTGGAGGCGGCCCAAGCCTTGGGCATGACGCGCTGGCAGGTGATGCGCCACGTGGTGCTGCTACCGGCGCTGGAAAAGGTGTATCCGGCGCTGGCCAGCCAGTTCACCTTGATGATGCTCGCCTCGAGCGTCGTGTCGGCAATTTCCGCCGAAGAGCTGACCGCCGCCGCCCACCTGCTCGACGCGGAAACCTTCCGCAGCTTCGAGATCTACATCGTCGTGATGGTGCTGTACATCGTGCTGGCCCTGCTGTTCCGCTTCGGCTTCTGGGTGCTGGGCCAGATCGTCTTCAAACGCCGCCGCCGTCTGGGCGCGGCGCGCATGGGAGCTTGACATGATCAGTGATTTTTCCTGGGATAACCTGCAATTCCTGCTCGAGGCCACGCGCTGGACCATCGGCCTGTCGCTGCTCGTCTTCATCACGGGCGGCATCGCCGGCTTCGCGGTGGCGCTGCTGCGCACGGCGCGCAGCCCGGTCCTGCGCTGCATCAGCGCCCTGTACATCCAGCTGGTCCAGGGCACGCCCGTGCTGATCGTGCTGTTCCTGACGTATTACGGCCTGGCCCTGTTCGGCTACAAGCTGTCGCCGATTATCGCGGCCGGCGCGGCGATGACGATCTTTGCCAGCGCCTACCTGGGCGAGATCTGGCGCGGCTGCATCGAAGGCGTGCAGCGGCAGCAGTGGGAAGCATCGGCCGCGCTGGCGCTGAACCGCTACCAGCAGCTGCGCTACGTCATCCTGCCGCAGGCGCTGCGCCATTCGCTGCCGCCGACGGTGGGCTTCATGGTGCAGATCATCAAGAACACTTCGATCACCTCGATCATCGGCGTGGTGGAACTGACGCGGGCCGGGCAACTGGTCAGCAATGCGACCTTCCTGCCTTTCATCGTCTTCCCCGTCGTCGCCCTGATCTACTTCGCGCTGTGCTATCCGCTGTCGCGCTACAGCCATTCACTGGAAAGGAAATTCCATGCCCATCGTTGAAATCGACAATATCAGCAAGAGCTTCGGCGCCAACCACGTGCTCAAGGGCGTCTCGTTCGCCGTCGAGCGTGGCCAGGTGATCGCCGTGATCGGCCGCAGCGGCTCCGGCAAGAGCACCATGCTGCGCTGTATCAACGGCCTGGAAACCATCGACAGCGGCAGCATCGTCGTGGCCGGCCACACGCTGACGGCGCGCCAGGAACACCTGCTCGACTTGCGCAAGGACGTCGGCATGGTCTTCCAGAGCTACAACCTGTTCCCCCACCTGACGGTGGAAGAAAACGTCATGCTGGCGCCGCGCATCGTCAAGAAGGTGCCTGACGCCCAGGGCCGCGCCACGGCGCTGCGCGTGCTCAAGCAGGTGGGCCTGGACCACAAGCACGAAGCCTATCCCGAGCAGCTGTCGGGCGGCCAGCAGCAGCGCGTGGCGATCGCCCGTTCGCTGGCGTTGGAGCCGCAGGTGATGCTGTTCGACGAAGTGACGTCGGCGCTCGACCCGGAACTGACGCAGGAAGTGCTGAATGTGATGGAAGAGCTGGCGCGGGCGGGCATGACGATGCTCTTGGTGACGCACGAGATGGAGTTCGCGCGGCGCATGGCTGACGTCACCGTCTTCATGCACCAGGGATTGGTGTGGGAAAGCGGGCCGTCGGAAGCGTTCTTCAGCAATCCGCAAACGCCCGAAGCGCGCCAGTTCGTCGGCGCGGGAGCGATCAAATGAGCCCCGTTTTGGTGGCGGCGTCGGCCTACGGCGCAAGCAGGGTAAGGCAGCTGGGGCAAAGCCATTTCATCGACGTGGTGGCCGATGCGGGCGGCGCCGGCATCGAGATCCGCCGCGAACTGTTCACCTCCGACTGGCCGGACCTGGCGCGCATGGGCGCGGCGGTGGCCGCGCGCGGCCTGTACTCGGTGTATTCCACGCCCATCGAATTGTGGGACGCGGACGGGCTGCTACGGCAGGAACTGCTGCAGCAGATGCTGGACGAGGCGGCGCGCCTCGGGGCGCGCTACCTGAAGGTGTCGCTGGGTTATTACCCGGCCGCGCCGGCCTTGCACGCCTTGAACGCCCAGCTGGCGGCGGCGCCCGTGGCGCTGCTGGTGGAAAACGACCAGACGGCCCATGGCGGCAAGCTGGCGACCATGGCGCGCTTCCTGGCTGCGGCGCGCGACATCGGCCTGCCCGTGGGGCTGACCTTCGACATCGGCAACTGGCGCTGGGTGGGCGAGGATGCGCAGCAGGCGGCGCGCCTGCTGGCGCCGTACGTGCGCTATGTGCACTGCAAGGCCGTGCTGGAGGATGGGGGCCGGCTGTCCGCCTGCGCCGTTTCCGACGCCGATCCGGCCTGGCGCGCCGTCTTCGCGCACTTTGCGCCGGGCGTGCAGCGGGCCATCGAATTCCCGCTGGAGGCTACCGACCTGGTGGCTGAAACGGGCCGCTACATCCGGATGCTGGAGGCCGCATGATGGAACACGAAATGATGCATGGAGCGCATGCGCTCGACGTCGTCACCTACGGCGAAGCGATGGCGATGTTCGTTGCCGAGGAAACGGGCGACCTGGCGGCCGTGGCGCATTTCACGCGCCGCCTGGCCGGCGCCGAGACGAACGTCGCCATCGGCCTGGCGCGCCTGGGCTTGAAAGTCGGTTGGCTCAGCAGGGTGGGCGATGACTCGTTCGGCCGCTTCATCCGCGCCAGCGTGCAGGCAGAGGGCGTCGATTGCAGCCGGGTCGCCGCCGTCGCCGGCCAGTCCAGCGGCTTCCTGCTCAAGGAGAAGGCCGAGAACGGCGCCGATCCCCTGGTCGAATACTTCCGCAAGGGTTCCGCCGCCAGCCGGCTGGCGCCCGAGCACTTCGACCCCGCCTATTTCCTGTCCGCGCGCCACCTGCACGCCACGGGCGTGGCCGCCGCGCTGTCCGCCACCAGCCTGGCGTTCGCCGGCCAGGCCATCGACTTCATGCGCGAGCATGGCCGGACCGTGTCGTTCGATCCGAACCTGCGGCCCTCGTTGTGGCCGTCGCAAGCCGTCATGGTGGAGCAGATCAACCGCCTTGCCGCCAGGGCCGACTGGGTGCTGCCCGGCCTGGGGGAGGGAAAAATCCTCACCGGTCATGACCTGCCGCACGACGTCGCCGGCTTTTATCTGCAGCAGGGCGCGCGGCTGGTGGTCATCAAGCTGGGCGCCGAGGGCGCCTACTACCGCACGGCCGACGGCGACAGCGGCATGGTGGCGGGCGAGCGCGTGGACAACGTGGTCGACACGGTGGGCGCCGGCGACGGCTTCGCGGCCGGCCTGGTCAGCGCCTTGCTGGAAGGCTTGCCGCTGGCGCAGGCGGTACGGCGCGGCAACCGCGTCGGCGCCTTCGCCATCCAGGTGGCCGGCGACATGGAAGGCTTGCCGACCCGCGCCCAGCTCGACGCGCTGGGTCAATCTTGAACGAACAGGGGAAAACTCGTGAAAAAACATGTGCTTGTGTATAAAAAGCTGGCCGAACCGCTGCTGGCGCGCCTGCGCGCCGAATGCGAGGTGACGTATTTCGAAGCGATCGACGCGGGCAACCGCGCCGCGTTCGCCGCCGCCATCCGCGGTGCGCATGGCTTGCTGGGCGCCAGCGTGCGCCTGGACCGCGAACTGCTGGACCCGGCCGAAGACTTGCGCATCATTTCCACCATTTCGGTGGGCGTCGACCAGTTCGACGTCGATTACTTGCGCGAACGGGGCATTTTGCTGGCCAATACGCCGGACGTGCTGACGGAAACGACGGCCGACACGATCTTCGCGCTGATCCTCGCCAGCGCGCGGAGGGTCGTCGAACTGGCCGAATTCGTCAAGGCCGGACGCTGGACGCGCAGCGTGGGCGAAAGCCAGTACGGCGTCAATGTGCACGGCAAGACCATCGGCATGCTGGGCATGGGCCGCATCGGCCGCGCCGTCGCCCGCCGCGCCGCGCTGGGCTTCGGCATGCAGGTGCTGTACGTGAACGGCGAGGCCGTGCCCGAGGTGGAGGCGGCGCTGGGCGCGCGCCAGGTGGCGCTCGACGAGCTGCTGGCCGGCTCCGACTTCGTTTGCGTGGTGCTGCCGCTGACGGCGCAGACGGAACGCATGATGGGGCGGCGCGAATTCGCGCTGATGCGCCCCGGCGCCATCTTCATCAACGGCTCGCGCGGGCGCATCGTCGACGAGGCGGCGCTGATCGAGGCGCTGCAGCAGGGCACCATCCACGGCGCCGGCCTGGACGTGTTCGAGCGCGAACCGCTGGCGCCGGACAATCCGCTGCCGCGCATGGCCAACGTGGTGGCGCTGCCGCATATCGGCTCGGCCACGCATGAAACGCGCTACGCCATGGCGCAGCAAGCCGTGGACAACCTGCTGGCCGGCCTGCGCGGCGAGCGGCCGCGTCACCTGGTCAGCTAAGAACAGTATTTATAAAAGAATGGACAGGGCAAGAGATGAAGAACAAGGTAGCAAGGGCAATGATCATCGGCGCGGGCGCCTGCGGCGGCCTGTGCGCGGCGCAGTCGAACGTGGCCATGTACGGCATCGCGGACCTGGGCGTGGTGTCCGAGAGCGGCGGCCCCGGAGGCAGGGTGCTCAAGCTGACGAGCGGCATCGCCAACGGTTCGCGCCTGGGTTTCAAGGGCAGCGAAGACCTGGGCGGCGGCATGACGGCGATCTTTACGATGGATGCGGGCATCCTGGCCGACACGGGCGCTTCGGCCCAGGGCGGCCTGCTGTTCGGGCGCCAGGCCTTCGTCGGCCTCGCCTGCGCGGCGGGCACCTTGCGGCTGGGCCGCCAGTACACCTTCATCGACAGCAGCCTGGGGGCGCTGGACCCGTTTTACCTGGGTTTTGCGGGCAGGATGAGCAACGTCTTCACGGCCGGCTACATCAGCCGCGTCGACAACAGCATCACCTACAGCTCGCCCGTGCGCGGGGGACTGTCCGGCGAACTGGCGTACGGCTTCGGCGAAGTGCCGGGCGACGCTTCGGCCAGGCGCTACACGGGCGCGGCGGCCACCTATGCCAGCGGGCCGCTGCATGTGCGCATGGCGCACCAGGACGCCAATACCCTGTCTGCCGCGCAGTTGGCGGGGACGGCGAGAAACACGGTGCTGGGCGCCACCTGGGACTTCGGCGTCGTCAAGGCGCATGGCGCCGTCGCCGTCAGCAAGAGCACGGCGGGCGCTGCCACCACGGTCGACAGCGCGGACCTGATGCTGGGCGCCACCGTGCCCGTGGGTCCGCACCGCATCCTGTTTTCGTACGTGCGGCGCGACGACCGGCGCGCCGCCAGCGGCGACGCTAGCCAGCTCGGCATCGGCTACACGTACGCGCTGTCGAAACGCAGCACCTTGTACGCGGCCTACGCGCACATCGACAACCGCAACGGCGCCGCCTACCTGGTGGGCAATGCCACCGACAACGGCACCGGCAACCAGGCCTGGAACCTGGGCCTGCGCCACACTTTTTAACTGGAGAATCGAATGAAGAAAACCGGATGGATTTTGGTCGGCGCCAGCACCGTGGCGCGCGAATGGATGGTCGACGCGATCCGCCAGCAGGGCGACGCGGAAGTGCTGGCCGTGGTCAGCACGGATGCCGCGCGCGGCGCCGCCTTTGCCGGGCAATTCGGCATCGCCGCCAGCTACACGGACCTGGCTGCGGCGCTGGCCCATCCAGGCGCGGACGCCGTGTACATCAGCACCACCAACGAATGGCACATGGCGCAGACATTGCAGGCGGCGCGCGCGGGCAAGCACGTGCTGTGCGAAAAACCGCTGGCGCTGAACCTGGACGACGCCCGCCGCATGGTCGACGGCTGCGCCGAAGCGGGCGTGGTACTGGGGATTAACCACCACCTGCGCAACGCCGCCAGCCACGGCAAGGTGCGCGAGCTGATACGCGCGGGCGAGATCGGCCAGCCCTTGTATTGCCGCGTGCTGCACGCGAACAACCTGCCGCAGCACCTGCGCGGCTGGCGCCTGGATGCGCCGGAATCGGGCGGCGTCACGCTCGACATGTTCGTGCACGACGTCGACACCCTGCGCTTCCTGCTGGACGCGGAACCGCGCCACGTCACCGCCTGCGCCACCAGCGGCGGCATGACGGTGGCCGGGCTGGAAGAAGGCCTGATGGCCGTCATCGAGTTCGACAACGGCACTTTGGTGCAGGTGCACGATGCGTTCAACGCGCCGTATTCGCTGTCCGGCGTGGAAATCATCGGCAGCAAGGGCACCATCTTCGCCACCGGCGTGATGACGCAGCGTCCCGTCGGCAGCATCAGCCTGACGCGCGACGGCGGCAGCGTCGACATCCCCGTCGAGCACGAGAACCTATACGTGCGCTCGGTGCGTGCCTTCCAGCGCGCCATGTGCGGCGAAGGGCAGCCGGCCGCCACGGGCGACGACGGCATGCGCGCGCTGGCGACGGCGCTGGCGGCGCAGCAAGCGAGCCGCAGCCACCAGCGCGTGACCCTGGCCGGCTGACGGCCTGCGGCAGACGTAAAAAAGCCGCCTGATTAAAAAAATCAGGCGGCTTTTTTTGCCTTGAAGCCTCGAACGCCTGAAAAATCGTAGCGAGCGGATGTGAGTTGCGGCTAAGAAGCGCAACTGTGCTGGGCACGGGGCCGCCGAGGCAGTGAGCATCGCAGGCCGCAAATCGCGACGCGCAGTAGATTTTTCAGGTGTTCATCACTCTTCGCGGCGCAAGTGAGGGAACAGCAGGACGTCGCGGATGTTCGGCGAATCCGTGATGATCATCATCAGGCGGTCGATGCCGATGCCGCAGCCGCCGGCTGGCGGCATGCCGTATTCCAGCGCGCGGATGTAGTCGGCGTCGTAGAACATCGCCTCTTCATCGCCGGCATCCTTGGCAGCGACTTGCGCCAGGAAGCGGGCCGACTGGTCTTCCGCGTCGTTCAACTCGGAGAAGCCGTTGGCGATCTCGCGGCCCACCATGAACAGTTCAAAACGTTCGGTGATGCCGGCCACCGTGTCGGAAGCGCGCGCCAGTGGCGACACTTCAACAGGGTAGTCGATGATGTAGGTCGGTTCCCACAGCTGCGCTTCAGCCGTCTCTTCGAACAGCGCCAGTTGCAGCGCGCCCAGGCCGGCCGTGGCGAACGGCTTGACGCCGAACTTCTTCAGCTCTTCCTTGATAAAGTCAGCATCGTTCAGCTGCTCCGGCGTGTAGCCCGGCGCGTACTTGTTGATCGCTTCGACGATGGTCAGGCGGTGGAACGGTTTTGCCAAATCGAGTTCGCGGCCGCCGTAGGTCAGGGTGGCGGTGCCGTGCGCGTCGATGGCGGCCTGGCGGATGACGGCTTCCGTGAAATCCATCAGCCATTTGTAGTCGGTATAGGCCGCATAGAATTCCATCATCGTGAATTCCGGGTTGTGACGGATCGACACGCCTTCGTTGCGGAAGTTGCGGTTGATCTCGAACACGCGGTCGAAGCCGCCCACGACCAGGCGCTTCAGGTACAGCTCGGGCGCGATGCGCAGGAACATCTGCATGTCGAGCGCATTGTGGTGCGTGATGAACGGCTTGGCCGCCGCGCCGCCGGGGATCGTGTGCAGCATCGGCGTTTCCACTTCCATGAACTCGTTCTTTTCCATGAAGCGGCGGATTGACGAGATGGCGGCGGTACGCGCCTTGAAGGTGCGGCGCGTCTCTTCGTTCATGATCAGGTCGACGTAGCGCTGGCGGTACTTCGTTTCCTGGTCGGCCAGGCCGTGGAATTTGTCCGGCAGCGGGCGCAGCGACTTGGTGATCAGGCGCAGTTCGGTGACCTTGATGGTCAGTTCGTCCGTCTTGGTCTTGAACAGGGTGCCCGTCACGCCCAGGATATCGCCCAGGTCATAGTGGTGCAGGGCGGCCATGGCCGCTTCGCCGGTGAGATCAAGCGTGGCGTAGATCTGGATGCGGCCGTCGGCCTTCGGGCCGGAAGCGTCCTGCAGGGTGGCGAAGGCGGCTTTCTTGCCCGCTTCGCGCTTGAGCATCATGCGGCCGGCCAGCACCACGGTGACAGGTTCGGCTTCCAGCTCTTCGCGCGTCTTGCCGCCGTATTGCGCGTGCAGATCGGCCGCCTTGTGCTCGGGGCGGAAATCGTTCGGGAAGGCGACGCCTTGTTCGCGCAGTGCGGCCAGCTTGACGCGGCGCTCGGCGATGATCTTGTTTTCATCGGGGGCGGCGGCTTGTTCTTGGATATCCGTAGTCATGGTGTTCTTCGTTGGTGATTATTGATGATGTGGTGCCAGCGCTGGCGCCACGCTGGCAAACAGTGCGTCGACGTCGAGTGCGGAGAAATCCGGCACGATGGCAATGATGTTGTCGAATGCGGCAAACGCCTCGGCCGGCAGGGTGGTGGTGAGTACCACGACCCGCATGCCGGCACGGCGCGCCGCTTCCACGCCCAGGGGCGCGTCTTCGAAGACGATGCAGTCTTGCGGCAGCGCGCCGGCCAGCTGCGCGCCTTTCAGGAACACGTCCGGGTGCGGCTTGCCCCGTTCCACGTCGGCGGCGCCGACGATGGCGTCGAAGTGGTGGCGCAGGTCCAGGCCGTCGAGCGTGAACGCGATATTCTCGTCCGGCGCGGCCGTGCCGACCACCAGTCCCACGCCATGCTGGCGCGCGCTGGCGATCAGCCGGTCGAAGCCAAGCACCGTGGCCAGGTGCGGGCCATACAGTTCGCGGTAGACGACTTCCTTTTCCGCCAGCAGGGTGACGTGGTCGGCATCCTCGCCCAGGTACTTGGCGATGATTTCGTGTCCCTGCCGTCCCGCCGTGTCGCGGAAAAAGGCGTCCGCGTCCAGCGCATGGCCGTGGCGTTCAAAGAACGCCAGCCACGATGTCGTGTGGAAGGCCATGTTGTCGACGATCGTGCCATCCATGTCGAACAGGAAGGCGCGCTGCGCCGGCACCGGAGCGGATGCGTTCATCCTTATACGCCTTGCTTGAGCGAGGCGGAGATGAAGTCGTCGATGTCGCCATCGAGCACGCCCTTGGTATTGCCCGTCTCGAAACCGGTGCGCAAGTCCTTGATGCGGGACTGGTCCAGCACGTAGGAGCGGATCTGGTGACCCCAGCCCACGTCCGTCTTCGAGTCTTCCAGCTTTTGCTGTTCGCTCATGCGCTTGCGCAGTTCATGCTCGTACAGTTTCGCTTTCAGCATTTCCATCGCTTCGGCGCGGTTGCGGTGCTGCGAACGGTCGTTCTGGCACTGCACCACGATGCCGGTTGGCGCATGGGTCATGCGGACGGCGGAGTCGGTCTTGTTGATGTGCTGACCGCCGGCGCCCGACGCGCGGTAGGTATCGACGCGGATATCGGCCGGGTTGACGTCGATCTCGATCGAATCGTCGACTTCCGGATACACGAACAGCGACGTAAACGAGGTGTGGCGGCCGTTGGCGGAGTCGAACGGCGACTTGCGCACCAGGCGGTGCACGCCCGTTTCCGTGCGCAGGAAGCCGTAGGCGTGATCGCCTTCGACCTTCAAAGTGGCCGTCTTGATGCCGGCGACCTCGCCGTCGGACTGCTCGAGGATTTCAACTTTAAAACCCTTGCGTTCGCAATAGCGCAGGTACTGGCGCAACAGCATCGAGGCCCAGTCCTGGGCTTCCGTGCCGCCGGCGCCGGCCTGGATATCGATGAAGCAGTTGTTCGGGTCCATCGGATTGTTGAACATCCGGCGGAATTCCATGCTTTCGATGACCTTGCGGATTTCCTGCACGTCCTGCTCGATCGCTTCCAGGGTCTCGTCGTCGCCTTCTTCGCGGGCCATGTCGAACAGGTCGCGGGTGTCGCGCAGGTCGGCATCGGCCTTGGCCAGGGTAAAGACGATGGCTTCCAGCGCCTTCTTCTCCTTACCGAGGTCCTGGGCGCGCTTGGGATCGTTCCAGACGGTAGGGTCTTCCAGTTCTTCGTTGACTTGCTCTAGTTTCTCCGACTTGACAGTGAAGTCAAAGATACCTCCGAAGTTCGGCTTCGCGGACCGTCAGGTCGTTGAGCAGGGCGGAGATGATATTGATGCGTTCGGCTTCCATAATGTTCTGGTCTTCTATGGTGAAATCAAACCCTGAATTATACGCGAGCGTGGCGCGTTTCCGCTGCCGCCGCGGCGCAATTGCGGCCGCGCGGGGCAATAAAATGCGTATTTTGCTGTATTTGCGACAATATTTTTGCCTTGATGATGGCTATCGTGCTGCGTATGATGCTGGCGATATTGTCTTTCCACAGGAACACATCATGCTTCAACTTCCCCGTCTCGCCCTGTTACCGCTGCTGCTGGCCGGCTGCGGCGCCTTGCCGCCCGCCGCCACGGGATCCGCCCCGGCGCCATCGGCCGCGCCGGCCGGCAGCAGCGCCACCCTGGCCCTGCTGGAGACGACGGACTTGCACGCGAACGTACTCAGTTATGACTACTACAAGCTGCAGGCGGAACCGTCGATCGGCCTGGAACGCACGGCGGCCCTGATCGCCCAGGCGCGTGCGCAATTCCCGAACAATCTGCTGCTCGACAACGGCGACACCATCCAGGGCACGGCGCTGGCCGACTACCAGGCATTGGTCAAACCGCTGGCCTGCGACCAGACCCTGGCCATCTACAAGGCGATGAATTTGCTGAAAGTGGACGGCGGCGGCATCGGCAACCATGAATTCAACTACGGCCTGGCGTTCCTGAGCCAGGTGACGGGCAACCGCTTCGACGTC
The DNA here is from genome assembly GCF_056174685.1 of Janthinobacterium sp. BHSEK. NCBI lineage: Bacteria > Pseudomonadati > Pseudomonadota > Betaproteobacteria > Burkholderiales > Oxalobacteraceae > Janthinobacterium > Janthinobacterium sp. BHSEK. The sequence goes on along the minus strand of NZ_JBWBYV010000016.1, from coordinate 2,395 downwards.
GACAGCGTCGATGCCGGCAAACCGCGCTGCGCCGGCCCCGCGTTCCCGCAAGTGCTGGCCAACGTCTACAGCGCCAGGACGGGCAAGCCCCTGTTTGCGCCGTACCACATCATCGACAAGCAGATCACGGCCGCCGGCCCCGATGGCAAGGCCATCACCGCCACCGTGAAGGTGGGCATCATCAGCTTCGCGCCGCCCACCATCATGGCCTGGGACAAGCGCTGGCTGGAAGGGCGCGTCTATACGCAGGGCGTGCGCGAGACGGCGGAAAAATTCATTCCCGAGATGCGCGCGAAGGGCGCCGAACTGGTGGTGGCCATCTCGCACGGCGGCCTCGATGACAGCCCGTACTCGCCGACCATGGAAAACGGCAATTACTACCTGTCGCAAGTGCCGGGCGTGGACGCCATGCTGATCGGCCATTCGCACCAGCTGTTCCCGAACGCGGCCAGCACGGTGCCGCAGTTTAATCTGCCCGGCGTCGACAAGGTCAAAGGATTGGTCAACGGCGTGCCCACCGTGATGGCCAATTTGTGGGGCAAGCACCTGGGCGTGATCGGCTTGCGCCTGCGCCACGACGGCAAGCAGTGGGTGATCGACAAGAGCGCCACGACGGTGGAAGCGCGCGGCATCCAGAACGCGGACAAGAGTTATGTCACTCCCGATCCAGCCATCGCCACACTGGTGGCCGAGGAGCACGCGGCGACGATCGCCTACGTGCAGACACCGGTCGGCGCCACGGACTTCCGCATGTCGACGTATTTCGCCGACGTGGGCGACGTCAGCGCCATCGAGGTGGTGAACCAGGCGCAGGCCGGCTACCTGGCCGCGTATGTAAAAGCGAATTTGCCGCAGTACGCGCACTTGCCCGTGCTGTCGATGTCGTCGCCGTTCAAGAGCGGCTCGGCCGGGGTGTCCGACTACACGGACGTGAAGGCGGGCAACGTGGCGCTGAACAATGCGGCCGATTTGTATCTGTATCCGAACGCGCTGTACGGCGTGAAGATGAATGGCGCGGAGCTGAAAGCCTGGCTGGAGCAGTCGGCGCGGCGCTTCAACACCATCGACCCGAACAAGCTGGAAGCGCAGGAACTGGTCAACACGGCCCACCCAAGCTATAACTTCGACGCCATCACCAGTGCCGACGTGCGCTACCAGATCGACGTCACGCAGCCGCCGGGCCAGCGCATCCAGGCGCTGACGTACAAGGGCAAGCCCGTGGATTCCAGCCAGGAGTTCCTCATCGCGACGAATAACTACCGCGCCAGCGGCGGCGGCAATTTCCCTGGCCTCGACGGCAGCAAGACGGTGGTGGCCTCGCCCGACAACAACCGCGAACTCTTGATTGCCTACGTCACGCAGCAGAAAAACCTGACGCGCGCGAAAAACGGTTCGGCGCGCAGCTGGCGCTTCGCCAAGGTGGCCACCAAAGGCCCGGTGGTGTTCCATTCCGCGCCGGGCGTGATCGAGCTGGCGAAAGCGGCCGGCATCGACAACGTGACGCAGCTGAAAGCTGACGACGGCGCGGGCAAGGGCTTTGCGCTGTATCAGCTCGACCTGTCGAAATGAAGGCATGGTTGTGTGCCATCGCCCTGGCCGTATCGCCGCTGGCATCGGCAGGGCCGGACCTGACGGCCCAGGCCAAGATATTGATGCGCGCGGGGGGCGCGACCCAGCCGCAGGCGCGCATCCTGTTCGAACGCGAGGCGGGGCAGGGCAGCGGTCCCGCCGCGTACTATCTGGGACTGATGCACAAGAACGGCATGGGCGGCCCGCAGGACGGCGCTGCCGCGCTGCGCTGGCTGGAACTGGCCGCGCAACGGGGCGTGGCGCCCGCCATGTTCATCGTGGCGAACATGCTGGCCGATACCGACGAAGCCAGGGCGCGCTACTGGCTCGACGCCGCCTGCGACCTGGACTACCCGGAAGCGCTGCAGCAGAAATCCGTCGCCCTGGCCGAAGGGCAGATGGGCTATGCGCATAGCGAGGAACAGTCCTTCCTGTACCTGAAGATGGCCACGCATGCGATGGGGCACCGTGCCGCCGAGCCGTGATGATGCGCCTGGAGAATTGCTTATTTTTCTCAAGAAATATTAATTCTCGCAAATAAGTCCTTTCCTTATATTTTCTTCTCTATTTGGCTCAGTTTGAGTCCATTTATTGTTGTTATTAAAAGATCCGTGGCAGTATGTCATGAATGGTCTTTTGATAACTTTGTTATGGAAATTGAGGAAACGTATGGCAATGCAAGCAATGGCAAGGAAATCCGTCCGTGATGTCTCCCCGCGCCTGCCAGGCAAACGATGGCGGCATGCGGGTCTGGGCATGCTGGCGATGGTGGCGTCTTGCGCGATGGCGCAGCTGCCCGCGCCTGTCAAGATGGGCCATCCGAAGC
>NZ_JBWBYV010000015.1:0-55459 GCF_056174685.1 Janthinobacterium sp. BHSEK | reverse complement strand
TCTTAATACTTAATTTTTACGTGTTAAAATTTTCATAGAGGCAGCTTCACAAAACAGTCACAGAGTCAGTATCTTTATTTTTGTGGGGAAATAGATAATTTTGTTTGATAAGCCAAAAGCTGCTGCTCCCATGGCACCTGCTCCATCTATTCAAGCGCTGTTCCGCCAGCAAGCCATCGAGCATCTGGGTAACAAGCAGTACGGTACGGTCTTACTGGCGCGGCCCGTCAGCCACCTGTTCCTGACCTGGCTGTTCCTGGGTATCGCGCTGGCCATCGTCGCCTTCGTCATCTTCTTCAGCACCACGCGCAAGGCGCAATCGCAGGGCGTGCTGCTGCCGACCAGTGGCGTGATCCGCATCATGCCGGGCCAGGCGGGCGTCATTGCCGGAGTGCGCGTCAAGGAGGGGCAGGCGGTGCGCGCGGGCGAGGTGCTGTTCGTGCTGTCGGGCGAGCGCAGCAGCGCCAATGCGGGGGCGCCCCAGCAGGTCGTCTCGGACTTATTGAAAAGCCGGCGCGACAGCTATGACGCGGAATTGCAGCAGTCGCGCCTGCAATCGCGCCAGCGCATGGCGGCGGGGCAACGCCGCGCCAGCGACCTGGCGGCGGAGATCGCCCGCATGGATGGCCAGATCGCGCTGCAGCAGCGCCGTATTACCCTGGCGGAACAATCCTACCAGCGCTACGGCGAGCTGCACGCCACCCATTACATCTCATCCGCCCAGCTGCAGGATAAGCAGGCCGAGCTGCTGGACCAACACCAGCGCCTGGCGGAATTGCAACGCATCAAGTCGGCCAGCGGCCGCGACCTGGCCACCACGGAAGCGGACGTGCGCGACTTGCAGGTGCAGGCGCAGCGCGACACGGAAGGCTTGCAGCGCAATGTCTCCGCCATCGAGCAAGACCTGACGGAAAACGAGGCGCGCCGCGAAATCCTCGTGCGCGCGGCGCAGGACGGCATGGTCACGGCCATCACCACCGAACTGGGGCAGACCGTGGCGGCCAACAGCGTGCTCGCCTCCGTGCTGCCGGCCGGCGCCCAGCTGGAGGCGGAAATCTACGCACCGTCGCGCTCGGTCGGCTTCATCAAGCCGGGCATGACGGTGTTGCTGCGCTACCAGGCGTATCCGTACCAGAAATTCGGCCAGTATCCGGCGCTGGTGCGCGAAGTGGCCAGCACCTCGCTGCGGCCCGAAGAGCTGGCGGTGCCGGGCGCCGTCAGCGGCACGAATGGCGAACCCTTGTACCGTATCCGTTTGACCTTGCAGCGCCAGAGCGTGCAGGCGTATGGCGAAACCCTGCCGTTGAAATCGGGCATGCTGGTCGACGCCAGCGTGCTGCTGGAGCAGCGCCGCCTGTATGAATGGGTGCTCGACCCCCTGTTCAGCATTTCCGGGCGCCTGTAAGCCCCATATTGATTGTCCACAATACTCATGCATCTTCCTGATCTTGCCCACCTGTCCTTCTGGCGCAGCCAGCGCCTGCCCGTCCTGCTGCAAACGGAAGCGGCCGAATGCGGCCTGGCCTGTCTGTCAATGGTGGCCAGCTACTGGGGCCACCAGACCGACATTTCCAGCATGCGCCGGCGCTTTTCCGTGTCATTGAAAGGCGTGACTTTAAAAGGGCTGATGGCGATGGCGCAGGGGCTAGCCCTGCATACGCGGCCGTTAAAACTCGACATGCCGCATTTGCCCGAGCTGAAGCTGCCCGCCATCCTGCACTGGGATTTGAACCATTTTGTCGTGCTCAAAGCAGTCTCCGGCAGCCATGCCGTGATCCACGACCCGGCCGTGGGCCAGCGCCGCCTGCTGCTGGCCGCAGTGGCGAAACATTTTACGGGCGTGGCGCTGGAACTGACGCCCACCACCGAGTTCAAGAAGGCCGAGGAAAAGCAGCAATTCTCCCTGCTGTCGCTGATGGGGCGTGTGGTGGGATTGAAGCGCGGCTTGCTGCAATTGCTGGTGCTGGGCCTGGCCCTGCAGGTGTGCGCGCTGGTGGCGCCGTTCTACATGCAATGGCTGGTCGACGAGGCGCTGCTGGCCGCCGACCGCGACCTGATCACCGTGCTTGGCTGCGGCTTTTTGCTGCTGGTGCTGGTGCAGACGGCCATCGGCGCCGTGCGTTCCTGGATCACCACCGTGCTGGCCACGAATTTGAACTTGCAATGGCTGGGCAACGCCTTCGCCCACCTGTTAAAACTGCCGCTGCCGTATTTCGAGAAGCGCCACACGGGCGACATCGTCTCGCGCTTCAATTCCATCCAGACCATGCAGCGCAGCCTGACGACGCAATTCGTCGAAGGCGCCATCGATGGCGTGCTGGTACTCGCCACCCTGGGCATGATGCTGCTCTACAGTCCGCTGCTGGCGGGCGTGGCCTGCATCGCCGTGCTGCTGTATGTCTTGCTGCGCTGGGCCCTGTTCAAGGCCATGCGCGAGGCGACGGCCGAACAGATCATCCATGCGGCCCGGCAGCAGACGCACTTCCTGGAATCCGTGCGCGGCATCCAGAGTATCCGCCTGTTCGGCCGCGCCGCGGAGCGCCGCGCCAGCTGGACCAATGCGCTGGCCGACCAGTTCAATGCCGACCTGCGCATCGCCAAGCTGTCCGTTTCTTACCAGACGGCCAATACCTTGCTCTTCAGCGCCGAACGGGTGATCGTCATCTGGATGGCCGCGCTGGCCGTGCTGGACAACCGTTTTTCGGTGGGCATGCTGTTTGCCTTCATCAGCTACAAGGACCAGTTCAGCCAGCGCATGGCCGGCCTGATCGACAAATTGTTTGAATTGCGCATGCTGCGCCTGCATGGCGAGCGCGTGGCCGATATCGTCCTGACGGACGCGGAAGCAGACGGCAACGACGTCGAGGTGGAGATGGACGATATCTCGCCATCGATCGAGATCCGTAACCTGGCCTTCCGCTACGCCGACAGCGAACCCTATGTATTGAGAGGCCTCAATCTGCACATTCCCGCCGGGCAGTGTATCGCCGTCACCGGCCCGTCCGGCTGCGGCAAGACGACCCTCATGAAATTGCTGCTGGGCTTGCTGGAACCAACAGAAGGCGAGATCCTCATCGGCGGCATCCAGCTGGGCAGCCTAGGCATGACGAACTACCGGCAATTGCTGGGCACGGTGATGCAGGAAGACACCCTGTTCGCAGGTTCTATCGCCGACAATATCAGCTTCTTTGCGCCTTCGCCAGATCAGCAACAAATCCAGACCTGCGCGCAGCTGGCCGCCGTGCATGCGGAAATCGCCGCCATGCCGATGGCCTTCAATACCCTGGTGGGCGACATCGGCAGCGGCCTGTCGGGCGGCCAGAAACAGCGCATCCTGCTGGCCCGTGCACTGTATAAAAACCCGAAACTGCTGGTGCTCGACGAAGCGACCAGCCATCTGGACACGCGCAATGAGCAAGCCGTCAACGCGGCGATACGGAAAATCCCGCTCACGCGCGTGATCGTTGCGCACCGCCCGGAAACCATCGCCATGGCGCAACGGGTGGTGGTGCTACAGCAGGGGAAAATCGTGGAGGATGTGATACAGGAGATTAAAGATATCGCTGAGACAGCGTAGATTGCGACATGTTATGGATATATTTCCTTGGTCAGGTCAGTAACCCAGTGGCAGCCGTTCTGTATCAAGCTTGCGATGTGAAGCGCCGACTTTTTGTAGTCAGAGGCGGCCAAAGATCAAAACTTTATCTTGATGGACGATTTCGACGGTAGGTAGCACAACAGTAGGTACGTCTTCGGGATAATCTCGTAGATGCGGCATAAAATAGTGATGTGTGGCTTGCACCGCCTCCACCAAGAAGTAAAGACCCCCCTTCGGGCGGTTTTTTATTGCCTGGCCGAAGCGAGCAGGGCACCCTCGCGCCCTGCGTGTGAGATTCGAAGGCCCGGGCCTACCTGCCCAGCCCGCCCCGAATCCTCCACCTGCAGCTGCTGCACCCCAGCCGCGCATTCGTCGTTCCAATCAGCCGAACCAGCTCTCATAGCACGCCATGCGTCACCCGTGTCTGAATAGCAGACCAGACTCTAGTACGTTTCATGGTAATTCCAGCAACACCAACCCACCAGCATGGTATATAACGAATACATGTCACGGCATATGTGACGCATGGAACCGGCGAGTGTCGTGTTCGCCCGGAAACCTCATAAGGAGACTGCTATGCCAAAGTACGTTATTGAGCGTGATATTCCCGGGGCTGGGAAGTTGTCAGAGCAAGAACTTCAAGCCATTTCGCAGAAGTCCTGCGGTGTCTTAAACAAGATGGGGCCACAAATTCAATGGCTGCAAAGCTATGTTACTGGCGATAAAATCTACTGTGTTTACATCGCTGCAAATGAAGCGCTGGTTCGCGAACATGCCCAGCAAGGTGGCTTCCCTGCAAACCGCGTGTCGGAAGTCATCTCGGTCATTGACCCGACTACGGCAGAGTAGTGCGCCACCAATGTACTTGAGCCTCGTCCCTGACGGAACTTGACTCGGGTAGGGACGAGTTGTGCGTTACATGAGCGTTTCGGAAGAGGGTGACCGAGCGACATGGGGCGAGAGTCGCCATCAGTCCGCGTCATCAGCGTATCGGCCGTATCGAGCTTCTGACGCGCCTGCCCAGCCTCACCTAAGGTCTGCGCTGTCTGGGGCCTATCGGCAATGCAGTCTTTTTGCGACTCTCAGGAGTTTGCCGGAATAGCTGCGGCGCGTTGTGGCCCCTTATCGACCGGCACAAACACGTCCCATTTATGTTGTATCGTCGGCTTTACGGTCCTGGCGCAACTCACAGCAACATTCGGCCTAGACAGGCCATGGCTCTTCGGCACCCATGTCACATGCAAAGGTAGCGCGCATTTCGCCACCAGAATCTTCCGGTTCGGCTCCAATACCTGCCACTGTGTGCCGTTTTTGGCATTTTCTGCTGCCATGAACTTGACTGCGGCCTCCCTGATCTCAAACAAACCATGTATGTCACCGCGGGTTCTATCCTCGTCAAGCGTGGCAGCGATTGCCGAGGCGATGCCAGCGACAAGAAAAAGAGCGCCGGCAAGGGCGGCGCACATGCGTTGATTCCATCGTAACGGTAGCTGCATCTTTACACTCCTTGCCGAGGCTGTTTGATATCCCCCACCATGACGAATTCATGCCACTTCATCGCGCCTGAACATGAATTGTTGACGCTGAATGCCTTGCGTGACGAAGTCCGCATCGGGCGGGATTGTTTCCCAGAAAAAAACATGTTTAAAAATGGGGATTTTGTTGAATTTTTTCGAACGAAATATCCATCTGTTTTTCGTGAAATCGCTGTAACGGTCGCCCTTGAACTGTGTATGTACAGTTGTAAAAGGAAGTAACTTTTCCGCAATATCCGGAAAAGAATAATCCGGATGGTCATCCTTGAATTTCTCAAAAATCGCAAATTGATCTCTGCAGATAACTTGAATGGCCGTTTCTGGCATGCGATAGCGCGGGGACCACAGGACGTTCCAGCCTGATTCGATTTCATTGATGAATTTTACCAGGCGCGGCGTCATGATATAGGCATCCGATTCGATATGGATGATTTTATCCACGCCCATTTCATTGGCGACCTTGACCGAGTGCAGAAAGCTGCGCCACCAGCCCGGGTAGTCAGCCCCGCTTTGTCGTCCCAGATTGTTGTCGAAGCGAATGATGAGGTTTTCATCGCCATTTGCAGCCAGCGGAGTGCTATGGGAAACTGTCTTGATGATTTCGGTAGGCGGAAGAAATGGCGATCCATCGTCAATCATTATCTTCTTTACTGCATTAATTGGAATGTTTTCGTAGTAATCGAGCCACCGTTGATACCGGCTTTCCCATGATGGCGCATCTTTTATAAAGCTGGTGCAGAATATAATGGCTTTCATTTGCTAAACACATTCCTTGTGTCTGAAAAATACAGGTTATTCATGGATCATTAAAATTTTCAACTATTTTAACAGATTGGAGGTGCTTTAATCACTGAACGGGCATGCCGGCGATGTGGCCGCTGGCAGCATGGCGCCTCTGGCGCGCACTCCTGGCGCCCCGTCACCGATGCCGTATCGTTCACATGCCTCGATCATCGCTGGTTATACTAGGTGCATGGCAGAGGTTTCCCATGCGCCATCTCTTTACATCCGTGAACCAATGAAAAACACCACTGTCGAATATCGTCATAACTTCCCCCTTGATCCGCTGGACGTTGTTCGCGTCTTCGATCAGTCCGGCATCAAGCGGCCCACCAGCAACCTCCCGCGAATCGCGCGCATGTTTGCCGTGCCTTGCCTGGTGCTGTCGGCATGGGTGGATGGCCAGCTGGTGGGGCTTGCCCGCTCGCTGACCGACCATGCGTATTGCTGTTATCTCTCGGATCTGGCGGTAGACAAGCAATACCAGGGCATGGGTATCGGCAAAGCGCTTGTCCAGCGCACCCAGGCCGTCATCGGCGACGAAGTGTCCCTGATATTGCTTTCCGCTCCCGATGTCATGTCCTACTATCCGACGCTCGGTTTTGAACCTGCCGCGAATGCTTTTATCATTCGGCGCAAACATTAAGTGAGCGCTTCCAGGAACGCTTGTGCCTTTATGAGACCCGTCTACACCCTCGCCGAAGCCCTGGCACAAGACCCCGCTCGCGTGGCCAAGACCCAGGCTCTTACCCTCGACAGCTCCAGGCCCCACATGGGCCTGAAAGGCAGGCACGGCCTGTTCGCCTCCGACGAGTGGTGGGAAAGCATCAAAGCCGGCCGCCTCCAGACGCAAACGTTGACGGGCTGCATCGAGCGCACGTATTTCGCTGGCCAGGATAGCCGGCGCGGCGATCAAGTCAACAGCTTCACTTTGCGTCTGACCGATGGCTCGACAGTCAACGAGAGCATCTACACGCACCGCAAGCAGGACATCAAGCTGTTCGTGCCCGGCGCTACGGTGACGATGGTGTATGCGCTGGACGAGATGAAGGCGCAGGCGGCTGACGGTGGTGCCTGCTGCGCGCGGACCGTGCTGGAAGTATCTGTTTCTGCGGGATAAGGCGTCTATAGCCACTTGATATTGCTGCCAAAGCCTCCTGTTCTCTGTCAACACCATCCCTCCAGGTTTGCATTAAATTAAGGACATTTGATGATGGAGGCGAGATGGACGACGAACTCAGTGGTGAGAAATGGGGGCGAAAATTTCCAGGCAGCACCAACACCAGGGATTTGTCGGGAAATTTTCGTTTGGCAGTGGAAGATTTTCTATATGCAATGAAAGAGGCGGGGATCAGGGTTGCAATCAATGCCACCTACAGACCGCCGCAGCGCTCCTACCTGATGCATTATGCGTGGAGAATCGCAAGAAAACAGCTTGATCCCCAACACATCCCGAAAATGGCGGGTGTGCATATCGAATGGGATCACGGTGAAATTGACGCATCTGTCAAGGCTGCAAAGGCAATGTTGATTGTCTTGCAGATTAATCATTTACCCATCAAACCCGCACTGCGCTCGCAACACAATTCTGGTCTGGCAATTGATATGGATTTGCTGTGGAGCGGAACGGTTGAGGTGAAAGATGCGAGCGGCAATCTGGTGAAGATTGCCACTTTGCCGAGGACGGGCATGAACAGGCAACTTATTGCGGTCGCTGCAACATATGGGGTAAAGAAATACAGCGGGCCTGGAAGCGACCGGCCACACTGGTCCAATAACGGCTATTAAAGGAAAGTCATGCGAAAAATTTTTCTGATAGTGTCTATTGTCTTTGGTCTGCCTTTCGCCTTTTCAGCCGAGCCACTCCCTAAGGATGTCAGCAGGTTTATCTATAACGCAGAAGCATGTGAACACTTGGCGGGAGAGTTTGATGGCGAGCTACCTAAGCGGCAGCAGGATGATCTCCTCAAGAACATACATAAATACTGCAAGGTGGCGCAAAATCAGCTGAGAGTTCTTGAAATGAAATATAAAGGCAATGGAAAAATAATGAAGGTCATCAAGAGTCATGCTAATGATGCGGTAAGTAGTTATGAGAGGGAATGACGTTCGCTGGTCTCTTGGGTGAACATAGGATGCAAGCTGCTGCCGCAGCAATCTTCGCAAACTTGACCTAAGCAAATTCCTCACTGAAATTCGTTTGACCGTTCCCCCGCGCCAGGTCTAGAGTCGTCAACGAGACCTCAACCGACTGCATCCCCACGCCATGGCCAAGCCCTTTCCCCTGAACCCCAAGAACCCCGAGCGCATCTGCTGGGGTTGCGACAAGTATTGTCCGCCGGATGCCATGCGCTGCGGCAATGGTTCCGAACGCACGCAGCATCCCATCGAGCTGTTCGGCGAAGGCTGGAATGACTGGGGGCTGGCGGCCGCCGATCAAGCCGAGGCGGAGAAAAAACCTTAGCGGTGACAGCGCCCCGATCCGCTACAATTTCCCATCGCACTCGCGTTGAGGAAATGCCCATGCAAGAGATACTGTCCCGCTGGCTGGCAAGCAGCGCCGGCGATTACACCATGGTCGAACACCCGGCCGTCCACACCATCGATGAGGCGCTGATGCACGTGCCCGCCATGCCCGGCCTGATGGTGAAAAACCTGTTCGTGCGCGATGAAAAAGGGCGGCGGCATTTGCTCGTCATCGTGCCCTTCGACAAGCGCATCGACCTGGCGGCGCTGGGGCGGCTGTTGCCAGCCAGTAAGCTGAGCATGGCCTCGCCCGAGCGCCTGCTGCAGCACCTGGGCATCACGCCCGGCTCCGTCAGCCTGTTTGCGCTGATCCATGACGGCGCGCAGGCGGTAGAACTGGTGCTGGACCAGGCCGTGTGGGATGCTGACCATATACAAGCCCATCCGCTGCGCAATACGGCCACGGTGGCGCTGTCGCATGCCACCCTGGTCCGTTTCCTCGCGCATACGGGACACGTGCCCCACATCGTGACGGTGCCGGCAACGCAATAAGACAATCTCAATGCCCGGCCACGGGCGCGCCGCCGCTGCGCCGTCCCGGCCGGAAACCGTGCGCGCGGGCCGACCAGGCGACCACGAATGCCAGCATGAGCAAAGCCACCATGGCCCACGGGAAAGCGTCCGCGCCCCAGGTTTCCAGCAGGGCGCCGCCCACCACGCCTGCGGCCGCAATCGCGCCATTCCACGCCACCACGTTCATCGACAAGGCCACGTCGGCGCCGCTGCCGGCCGTGTCGGCCAGTGCCGTCTGCAACAGCGTTGCTGCGCCGCCAAAGCTCAGGCCCCAGACGGCCATGCCGACATAGATGACGGCAGGAACGTGCGATGCGACGCCCAGCACCAGGGCCGTGGCGGCAAAGGTCGCCAGGCTGGCCAGCACGGTGGCGCGCAGGTGGCGCTCGACCAATTTCCCCGTGATCCAGATGCCGGCCATGGCCGCAGCGCCGAAGACGAGCAGCACCAGGTCGATGCGCGCCGTCAATCCCGCTGGCGCCACGAACGGGGCGATGTAGGTGTAGAGAATATTGTGCGCCAGCATCCAGGCGATGACGACGGCCAGCACGGGGCGCACGCCCGGCGTCGTGAAGACGCGGCGCAGGGGCAGGCGCTCATGCGCACGCTGGCCAGGGTAGTCCGGCACTTTCGCCAGCACCCACCCGATCAGGACCAACGTCAGCGCGGAAATGATCCAGAACGCGGCGCGCCAGCCGACGAGCGAACCGAGCAAGGTGCCCAGCGGCACGCCCAGCGACAGGGCGACGGGCGCGCCCACCATGGCCAGCGCCAGGGCGCGGCCTTGCTGGTGGGGCGCCACCATGCGCCGCGCGTAGCCAGCCAGCAAGCTCCACGCCAGCCCGGCCGCCATGCCGGCAAAGAAGCGGGCTGCCAGGGTCAGCCAGTAGTGGGAGGACAGGGCCGTGACGGTATTGAATACGAGAAAGCCGATGATGGTCAGCAGCAGCACGTTGCGGCGGCGCCAGCCGCGCGTGGCGATGGTCAGCGGTATGGCCGCCAGCAGGGAACCGAGCGCATAGGCCGTGACCATTTGCCCGGCCAGCGGGGCGCTGATGCCGAGCCCCGCGCTGATCTGCGGCAGCAGGCCGGCGGGCAAGGTTTCCGTGACGATGCAGATGAAACCCGTCATGGCCAGGGCTAATAAACCGGAAACGGGGAGACGGTCGGCCAGCGCGGGGCTGGCTCCGGTGGTGAGTGTGGCGTGATTCAAAGCGGCTATCCTTGGAAGTGTGGCGAGGTAACCGGGCGCAGGAGTGCCCCCGGCCGTCGTGACGGTACATATGTATCGATCGGTATAAATATAGGCGATGGCGCGCCGCGTTGTCAATGACTTCTGTATCGAGTAGTATGTAAGTGGTGGTGAATAGACGAGAAGGAGCGGTGGATGGCGCAAATGGGACGGCCGCGCACGTTCGACCGGCAGGCAGCCGTCGAGCAGGCCATGTTTTTATTCTGGCAGCAAGGGTATGAATCGACCTCCTTGAGCCAGCTCAAGGCGAGCCTGGGCGGCGGCATTTCCGCGCCCAGCTTTTATGCGGCGTTCGGCTCGAAGGAAGCGCTGTTCCGCGAGGCGGCGCAATGCTATCTGGACACGTTTGCGCGCGTGACGGAGTGTTTGTGGGACGATGGCCTGGTGCCGCGCGAAGCCATCGAACTGGCCTTGCGCCAGTCGGCCCGCATGCAGTCCGAGCCGGGCCACCCGCCCGGCTGCATGGTGGCGCTCGGCTGCATGAGCGCGCCGACGGCCGAACATGCGGCCGTGGCAGCCCCGTTGACGGCTTCGCGCGCGCGCACGCGCGCCGGCTTCGTGCATTGTGTCGAGCGGGGCATGGCCAGCGGTGAGTTGCCGGCGGGTACGGATGCTGCGGCGCTGGCGGCCGTGTTCGACAGTTTTTTGTCGGGCGTGGCCATCCAGGCCCGCGACGGCGTGGGCTACGCCGTGTTTGACGCCGCCATCACGCAGATCCTGCGCGTGTGGGATGCCAGCCGCTTGCCAGCCTAGGCCGTAAAGCGAAACTCCAGCACGTCGTCGCCATACTTGTCCGTCTCGCCCGTCGCGGTCCAGCCCAGGTAGCGGTAGAAGCCGTACGAGCGCGAAGCGGGGTCGCTGGAGCAGCCGAGGAACAGCCGCTGGTGGCCCTGCGCGCGCAGCTGCGCCATGATCCCTTCCAGCAAGGTCTTGCCGATGCCCAGGCCTTCGAATTCCGGCAGCAGCGCCAGGACGATGATTTCGCCCGTGTCGCGCTCGCCAAAGCAGTAGCCGGCCAGTTGGCCGTCGTGATGGCAGACCTGGCCGGGCAGGCTGCCCGAGCGCATCATGTCGGCCCAGGTGTCGGCCGTGATGCCCACTTCCGCCAGGCGTTCCTTGGAAACGGCATTTTGCCGCGTCTTGCCGCGCAAGGCGATGAAGGCCGGGGTATCTTCCGCCCTGGCGGCATGAAAAGTAATCGATGCGGGGTGTGTCGTCATGTGTGCGTGAATTGTTGTGAATTGTTGGATGGTAGTGAAGGATTTACTCCCACGGTTTGCGCATAATGTGCGCGTGGCGCTGCCAGTCAACGACTTTGGTATGTTCGATGGCTTGCTGGCCGGGATTGGCGCTATCGATGATTTCATCCTTGACGATGATCAAGTCGTTTTTATCATTGAGGAGGTATTCCCGGTAGCGCTCGCAATCCTGTTCACGCCGGGCGGTGGTGATTAATTTGTCAGCCCGCCACGCATAGCTGTCTTCATGAAAACATTGCGCGGCGCAGCCGCAATTGGCGATGCCGCCTTCGATTCTTTGCTCGGCGATGTTGATATCGAGATTTGGAATCGCCGATAAGGGTTTGTTGAAACTGTATTGTTTTGCCTGTGTATCCCACAGCCACACATCGGAACAGCGGATGCGCCCCTGGCTATCCGTGTAGCCGGTGACCCACAGATCGGCATGACCGTCGAAATTCATGTCCAGCAGCAGCGCGTGCAAATTGCCCGTACCACTGCTGCTGCAACTGCCATTGAGCCACTGCTTGCCGATTTTCAGACGGTAGGTCTGTTTTTCATCGTGATTGACATAGCGGATGTCGGCCGCTTGCCGCACTGTTCCTGTCGCGGCTTTGTCCAGGTGCAAGGTGCCGCCATAAGCCGACGTGGCAATCAGGGATAAAAGCAGAACAATCAATTTCATGGCGTTATTCTTCGGGCACAATGCCCCGATTGCATCAGGTGGAGAATGATCATAACGCATGATTTGGGCAATGCGCCACACGGTTTCTATTGTGCATTCTGTGCGGAACAGTGCTGTGTACAATGCCAGAAAATCCCCGCATAAGGAATGCTGATGACATCTTCTCCCGAATCTTTGAATGAAGCGGGCATTCTCGCTTATAACGACGGCAATCATGCCGAGGCATTTAAACAATTCGACGCCGCGGCGCGCACCGGCGATCCGGCCGGCCAGCATTTATTGGCCAGCCTGTATTACCAGGGCCATGGCGTGACGCAAGACGTGCCGAAAGCGGTGGAATTGTTTACGGCGGCAGCGCAGGCGGGCTTTCCGCCGTCGCTGGCCAATTTGGCCCTGATGTATGCGAGCGGCGATGGCGTCGCGCAAGATATGCGGCAGTCGCTGGCCTACGGACGCCAGGCGGCCGAGGCGGGCGATGGCCAGTCGCAATTCAATCTGGCGCAGGCTTACCGCAAGGGTATTGATGTACCGCAAGACTACGCCGAGGCGGCATTCTGGTACAAGCAGGCGGCCGAGGCCGGTTCCCTGTCGGCGCAGAACGAGTACGGCTTGCTGTACGCGCAAGGGCAGGGCGTCGAGCTCGATTACGTGCAGGCGTATGCGTGGATCGCCATGCCGGCCGAGGCGGGCAGCACGCAATCAATCAAGAACCGCGACCAGTTGCTGGAAATCCTCACGCCCTCACAGCAGCAGGCGGCGCGCGCGCTGGCTGCCGAGTATGCGGAGCAATACGGCGTCAATCCCCACTAGACTTCCCCGGCAGCTTGCCGAGCACGCCGGCCGCATCGAGTTCATAGCTGTCGAAATCGCGCGCGAGGAACAGTTCACCCGAGTAATGCAGCCGTGCTTCCGCTTCCAGTTCGGCCATGCCGTCCGCATTGTGATAGCGGGCACTGAAGTGGGTGAGGATCAGATTCGGCAAGCGGACCGCTTCGGCGAACTGCGCCACGCGCTGCACCGAGCTGTGCGTGGGGCCGGGCCCCACCTTTTGCAGCATGGCTTCCGTGTAGGTGGCTTCATGCACGAGCAATTGCGCATCGGCACAGGCGTCCGTCAGCAAGGACGGCGTGTCGTTGTCGCCGCCGATCACCACGGTGGCGCGCTGCGTTTCCGTCTGGCGGAACGCGGAGGCGTGCAAGACCATGCCATCGTCGAGCAGCGCATCCTGACCCGCCTGCAAGAGTCCCCAGGCCGGGCCGGGCGGCACGCCCGCCGCCTGCAGGGCGGCCTTGTCCAGTTTCCACCTGCTCGTTTCCAGCGTAAAACGGTAGGCCACGCTCGGTGCGCGGTGCGACAGCGCATGGCGCGAGACGGTCAAGCCCGCTGCTGCATGCACGACGGGTGCGCTGTCCACGTCGATGTGGATCAGCGGATACGTCAGGAACAGTTCCGTATGCAACAGGGTGGCGTCGATCCATGCCTTGATGGCGGCCGGGGCGATCAGCAGCAAGGGCTTCTTGCGCCCCGTCATGGAGGCGCTGGCCAGCAGGCCCGGCAGGCCATAGCTATGGTCGCCATGCACGTGGGTGATGCAGATGCCTACCAGGTCGTGCACGGACAAGGGCAGGCGCTGCAGCCGGTGCTGCGTGGCTTCGCCGCAATCGATCATCCACCAGTCGCGGTTGTGCGTGGTTTGCAGGGCCAGCGAGGTGACGTTGCGGTGGCGCGTGGGCACGCCGGAAGACGTGCCGAGAAAAGTCAGTTTGAACATGCCCGCATTATGCGGCAAGCCTTGCCCGCTTGCCAACGCCGGTAGCCTCAGCCTGCCAGCGGCGCGCCCAATTTGTCCTTGTAGATGCGCCCGTTCTTCATGATCAGGAACAAGCTTTCCTCGGGATGCGCGAGGAAATCGAGGTTTTTCGCGGGGTCGCCCTCGGCCACCAGCAAGTCGGCCAGGGCGCCTGCCGCCAGCTTGCCCAGGGCGCCCGGGTAGGGCGCGCGCTGGCCGGACAGGGCCAGCAATTCGCCATTCTGCCCCGTCGCCTGCGCCAGCAAGGTCAGGGGATCGTAAAAGCGCGTGAGCTTGGCCAGCTGGCGGCCCTGCGTGGGCGTGTTTTTCGCGTTGAACAGGATATCCGTGCCCCAGCCCGTCTTGATGCCGTACTTTTGCGCCAGCGCATACGCCTTCACCGTGCCTTCCGAGACGATGGCCTGGCTGGCCTTGCGCGCCGCGTCAGGATACACATTCGCATCCGCGTCTTGCAGGAAAGGCTGCAGGCTCCACCACGTGCCCGTGTCGCGCATCATGCGCGCGGATTCGTCGTCCGCCAGCTGGCCGTGCTCGATGCTGCGCACGCCCGCGCGGATGGCGCGCTGTATGCCTTTTGGCGTGTAGACGTGGGTCATCACATACGTGCCCCAGTCGGCGGCCGCTTCCACGCCGGCGCGCAGTTCGCGTTCCGAATACTGCGTGCTGTCGAGCGGGTCGTACATGGACGCGACGCCGCCGCCGGCCATCATCTTGATCTGCGTCGCGCCCAGCATCAGCTGCTCGCGCACGCGGCGCAGCACTTTCGCTTCGCCGTCGGCGATCATGGCCATGCCCGCCGTTTCCGCCATGCCCAGCGGCGCGTTGGCCGCGCGCGGGATATCGGAACGCATGCGGAAGTCGCCGTGGCCCGAGGTCTGCGAAATCATGGCGCCCGACGGGAAGATGCGCGGACCGTCGACGATGCCTTCATCGATGGCGCGTTGTAATGCAAACGCGGGGCCGCCGGGATCGCGCACGGACGTGAACCCCCGCAGCAGGGTGCGCCGCGCTTCCTGCGCCGCCACCAGATATAAATAGCCGACGTCGGACGTCATGGCCGTCACCTGATTGATGGCGGCCAGCATGGTATGCCAGTGGGCGTCGATCAGGCCCGGCATGACCAGCTTGCCCTGGCAATCGATCACGTGCGCGCCCTCGACTTTCTCGCCGGCCGGCAGCAGGGCGGTAATCGTCGCCCCCGTCACCAGCACGTGGATGCCTGCGCGGGGTGCCTTGCCCGTGCCGTCGAACAGGCGCAGATTGGTCAGCAATAGGGGGCGGTCGGCTGTTTGCGGCTGCTGGGCGATGGCATTGCTGGTGGACAAGCCGATGAATGGCGCCAGCATGGCGGCCGTGCCGCCGAGAAATTGCCGGCGCCGCATGTCCGCCATCACCCGCTGGTGCAGGATGGTAAAGACCGTGCCGCCGCAGTCGCAGGCGCGCGGCTTCAAGCCGCCCGTTTGCCACGTGTCCGCCAGATGCTGCTCTTGTGCCAGGGCCATTGCCGCCATCCTTTCATCGTTGCCGCAGTTGCAGCAGGAAAAGTTAACAATTGGAAATTATTGCCATTGAAAGCCCGCAGCGACGGCAAGTCAAGCGTGCACTTGCTTTACGGCAAAGAATGTAGCATCGGCTGTTCACGGTGCATGCTGGCCGCTATTTTCCCCTTCGCCCGCCGTGTAATCGACAAAGCCGTCGCGGCGGCAAAAGCTGGCCAGCTGTATGCCGGCCTGGCGCGCGATGCGGATGGCCAGCGAGGTGGGCGCCGAGATGGTGGCGACGAGCCCGATATGCATGCGCGCCGACTTGCGCACCAGTTCATAGCTGGCGCGGCTCGACAGGAAGACGAAGCCGTCGTGCATGGCGATGCGGTGCAGCGCCAGGTAGCCGATCAGTTTATCGAGGCCGTTATGCCGGCCCACGTCCTCGAACACTTTTACCACCGCGCCCTCGGCCGTGCACCAGGCGGCCGCATGCACGCCGCCCGTCTTGTGCATCAGCTCCTGGTAGGGCAGCAGTTCGCGCGCGGCCCGGCCGAGGATGGCGCTGCTGGCCACCAGCGGCGGCAGGGGCCGCGTAATCTTTTCCGGCACCAGGTCCAGCAGGGCCAGGCTTTCGATGCCGCACACGCCGCAGCCCGTGCGCCCCGTCAGCGCGCGGCGGCGGGCCTTGAGCTTGATCAAATCGGGCTGCGCGATGGTCAGCCGCACTTCCGCGCTGTCTTCGCCGCAGCACACGTCGAGGTCGTAGATGTCGCGCACGCTGCCGACGATACCCTCCGTCAAGGTAAAGCCGACGGCGAATTCCTCGAGGTCGCGCGGCGTGGCCATCATCACCGCGTGGGCGATGCCGTTGTAGACGAGGGCCACGGGATATTCCTCGGCCACCATGTCGCGGCCCGCCGTGGCCACGCCCCCTTGGTGGCGCACCATGTGGACTTCCAGGAAACCATCGCGTTCGATGGTGGTGATGCCGATGTCGCATTCCATGATTTTTCCTCCAGTTAATCGATCTGATAGCGGGGGCAGGGCCGGATCGAGGGCGGCAGCGGGTCGCCGTTCAATTCCAGCAGCGAGCGTTCCGTTTCGCGCGTCATGGCGTTCAGGGCCAGGCAGTTGGGGGCCAGGCCGAATGGTTCGGCGATCTGCTGCGCGATGGCTTCCAGCGCGAACAGGGTGTAGGCTACGAAGACGGAAATGAGGGGCGTGGCCACGCCGATGGCGTCCACCAGGCCCAGCGGCAGTAAAAAACAGTACATGTAGACGGTGCGGTGCACCAGCACGCCGTATGGATACGGGATCGGCGTGTTCTTGATGCGCTCGCAGCCGGCCACCGTGGCGGCCAGGTCGTTGAGCTGGGTGTCGAGCATCCACAGCAGCTGCATCTGGCCCGGCTGGCGCTGCACGGCCTCGTGCAGCATGGCGCGCACCGAATGGAGCACGGCGACGGGCTTGAAGTTGACGCCCTGCAATTGCTGCACTTCGCCGGCAGGCAGGTAGCGCGCCAGGTCTTCTTGCGGGTCCGTCTGGCGCAGCTGGTGCTTGAGCGCGTAGACGAAGGCGATCAGGCGGCGCAGCAGTAACTGGTGGTCCAGGCCGCTCGTTTCCTGCGGCAGATACGTGAGCGCCTGCGAAGCGAGGGCGCGCGCGGCGATCAGCAATTGCCCCCAGATATGCCGCGCCTCGACGAAGCGCGCATAGCTGGCATTGTTGCGAAAGCCGAGGAAGATCGCCAGGCTGATGCCGACCATGGGGAACGGCGCCGTATCGAGTGGAATCTTGACGCCGAAGATGCGGCCATCCGTCAGCAAGGCCAGCGAACTGACGACCAGCATCAGCAGCAATTGCGGGATGATGGCTTGCAGCACGGAACCATCCCAGACGAACAGCATGCGGAACCAGTTGGTGGTAGGCCGAATGATCATGATCTGATGCCGATCAATGCTTGCGGGGCACGACTTTGCCCTCGAAGACGTAGTATTGGAACAGGTTGTAGCCGATCATGATCGGCAGCATGGAACCCATGCCGATCAGCATGAAGATCAGGGTCGGCTCGTCGGATGCGGCCGCCGCGATGCTCAGCTTGCCCGGCACCAGATCTGGAAAGAAACTGATGGCCAGGCCCGCGAATGACGCCAAAAACAGCACGATGGCGCCGCGGAACGGGCCGCGCACGCCGTTCACATGCACGGCCCACAGGATGTAGATAAAAGCGCTGGCGGCGATGGCGGCCAGGGCCAGCAGCACGCCGAACACGCCCGGCTGCGCCCAGCGGTCGTGGCCGATGGCGCTGAAGACCATGGTGCCGGCCGACAGTACGATGGCGGCCGCGACCGTCGCCAGCACGCTGGTGGTGGCGTAGCGGCGCGCGGCCGCTTCCAGCTGGCCGCCCGTCTTCTTGATCAGATAAGTGCTGCCCAGCAGGCAATAGCCGGCCACCACGCCCAGCGCCGTGCAGGCCGTGAAAATGCCGCTCAGCCAGCCCGGCTGCAAGCCCGTGATGACCTCGCCCAGCACCACGCCTTGCGCCACGGCGGCCAGCAGGCTGCCCACACCGAAGACCAGGTCCCACAGGCGCTTGTTGCCGGCCGCATGGCGGAACTCGATCGAGGCGCCGCGCATGATCAGGCTGGCGATCAGCAGCATGATGGGAATGTACAGCTGTTCCAGCAAGGTGGCATAGGCGCTGGGAAAGGCGCCGAACAGGGCGCCGCCCACCACCACCAGCCAGGTTTCATTGGCGTCCCACACGTGCTCGATCGACTGGAAGATCAGGTTGCGTTCCTGCTCGCGGCGGGTGAACAGGCTGAGGATGCCCACGCCCAGGTCGAAGCCGTCCGTGACCACGTAAAACACCAGCATCAGGCCGATCAGGCCGAACCAGGCGTTGCCTAGCATGGCATGCGAATTGATATCCATTACAAACTCCTTGATTGATGGGGGCGCATTTCAATACCCCGTGGCATGTACGGCATCGGGCAGGGGCAGCGCCACGTCCGGGCCTTGTTGCAGCCATTTCCTGGCGAACACGAAGAAAGTGAGGAACAGCACGATGTAAAACACGCAGAACATCAGCATGCTGCCGGCCACGGCATGGGCCGCCACGTCGGAAACGGCGTCGCGCGTGCGCAGCAAGCCGTACACGACCCATGGCTGGCGTCCCACCTCGCGCACGATCCAGCCGCACTCGACGGCGATGTAGGGCAGCGGTATCGTCAGCACCCAGGCCAGCAGCAGCTTGCGGTTGCGCACGAACTCCTGCACCCGGCCGCCCACCTTGCGCCAGGCGACGAAGGTCCAGAACGCCAGCAGCACGAACCACATGCCGATGCCGGCCATGGCACGGAAGGCGTAGTACAGCAGCGGCAGCATGGGCGGCTGGTCTGCGCGGGCGATGTCGGCCAGGCCCGTGATCTTGCCCGTGGCGCTATGCGTGGCGATCACGCTGAGCATGCCGGGCACTTCCAGCGACCAGTCATTCTTCTGTTCCGCCTGGTTGGGCCAGGCCAGCAGGGACCAGGCAGCGCCTTCGCCATCGCGATTCGTGTGCCAGTGGCCTTCGATGGCCGCGCCCTTGGCGGGCTGGGTCTTGAAGACGTCGACGCCGCTCGAGTCGCCCAGCCACACTTGCAACGGTGCAATGACCAGCAACAGCATCAGCGCCAGCTTGAACGAGCGGGCGAAGAAGGCCGGTTCGCGGCGCTTGAACATATACCAGGCGGAAATGCCGGCGATGACGATCAAGCCCGTTTCCACGGCGGCTACCCACATGTGGCCCACGGCCCAGGCCATGTCGGGATTGAAGATGGCTGCCACGTAATCGGTGACGATGATCTTGCCATCAAGCACGCGCACGCCGGCCGGCGTCTGCATCCAGGAATTGGCGACCATGATCCAGAACGAGGAAATGCTGGAACCGAGCGCCACCATGCCGGTGGCAAACAGGTGCACGCCCTTCGGTACGCGGCCCCAGCCGAACATCATGACGCCGATGAAACCCGCTTCCAGCATGAAGGCCATGGCGCCCTCGAAACCGAGGATGTTGCCGATGAACTGGCCCGAATGGTGCGAGAACGGCGCCCAGTTGGTGCCGAACTGGAATTCCAGGGGAATCCCGCTGACGACGCCGACGGCAAAGTTCAGTACCAGCAACTTGCTCCAGAAGCGCGCGTGGCGGTAGTAGACGGGGTCGCTGGTGCGCAGCCACAGCGCCTCGACGACGAACAGGAACAGCGACAGGCTGATCGTCAATATGGGCCACAGGATGTGGAAGATGGCCGTCATCGCAAATTGCGCGCGCGACAGGTCCAGGGTATCGAAACCGAACATGGCGTTCTCCTGATCAACTGAGGGCGGCTGAAGGCGACAGCAGCACGGGGATGGATTTGAAGGTCGGCGTGCGCGAACCGTGGCCCACGCTGCCCAGCGGCACCAGCGGATTGGTTTCCGGGTAGTAGGCGCCGATGCAGCCGCGCGGAATGTCGTACTCGACCAGCAGGAAGCGGTCGGCGCGGCGTTCGATGCCGTCATGCCACACGCCGATCAGGTCGACCCAGTCGCCGGCCGCAAAGCCCAGCATGGACAGGTCGTCCTTGTTGATGAAAACCACGCGGCGCTGGCCGAACACGCCGCGGTAGCGGTCGTCCATGGCGTAGATCGTCGTGTTGTACTGGTCGTGCGAACGCGTGGTCATCAGCACCATCAGGCGCTCGCCGTATTGCTGGCGGGCGCGATGGATGGGGGTATCGCGTTCCACGGCGTTGACGAGGAATTGCGCCTTGCCGCTTGCCGTCTTCCACACGCGTTCGCGCGAGGCAATTTCCAGGTGGAAACCGCCCGGTTTGGCCACGCGCAAGTTGTAGTCGAAAAAGTCGTCGAATACTTGCTCGATGGAATCGCGCAGCAGCGCATAATTGCCGGAATAGCGCAGCCAGTCGATCTTCTCGCTGCCCAGTGTCGCCTGCGCCATGCCGGCCACGATGGCGATTTCCGAGCGCAGGTTGGGCGAGGCGGGCTGGTTCATGCCGAACGAGATGTGCACCATGCTCATCGAATCTTCCACCGTCACGCCTTGCGCCACGCCTTGCTGCACGTCGATTTCCGTGCGGCCCAGGGTGGGCAGGATCAGCGCATCCTTGCCGTGCACCAGATGGCTGCGGTTGAGCTTGGTGGCGATGTGGACCGTCAGGTCGCACGAGCGCAGCGCGTCCCAGGTGCGCGGCGTGTCCGGCGTGGCCATCGAGAAATTGCCACCGAGGGCGACAAACACTTTCACCTTCTTCTCCAGCATGGCTTCGATGGTGCCGACGGCGTCGTAGCCATGGTGGCGCGGCGGCTCGAAGTTGAAGACCAGGCCCAGACGGTCGAGGAATTCCTTGGTCGGCTGTTCCTCGATGCCCATGGTGCGGTCGCCCTGCACGTTCGAGTGGCCGCGCACGGGGCACAGACCCGCGCCGCGCTTGCCGATATTGCCGCGCATCATCATCAAGTTCGACAGGATCTGCACGGTGGCCAGCGAATTCTTGTGCTGCGTCACGCCCATGCCCCAGGTGGCGATGACGGCCTTGCCTTTGATATAGATCTGCGTCAATTCCTCGATCTTGTCGCGCGCCACGCCCGATTCGGCCAGCAGCAAGTCCCAGCTTTCGGCGCGCAGGTCGGCGGCGAAGGCGTCGAAGCCGCTTGTGTGCTCGGCGATGAAGGCGCAGTCGAGCACGCGCTCCTGGCCGTGGGCGATGGCGTCGTCATCGAGTTCGACGACGCGCTTGGCCATGGCCTTGATCAGCGCGAAGTCGCCGCCCAGGGTGGGGCAGATGAACAGCGAACAGATGTTCGTGCTGCCGCCCGTCAGCATTTCCAGCGGATGCTGGGGGCTGGTGAAGCGTTCCAGGCCCCGTTCGTGCAGCGGGTTGATGGAGACGATGGTGGCGCCGCGGCGCGATGCTTCGCGCAATTCGCCCAGCATGCGCGGGTGGTTGGTGGCGGGGTTCTGGCCGAACAGCAGCAGGGTATCCGCATGCTCGAAGTCATCGAGCAGCACCGTGCCCTTGCCGATGCCCACCGTTTCCGGCAAGCCACGGCTCGTCGCTTCGTGGCACAGGTTGGAACAGTCGGGGAAGTTGTTGGTGCCGTAGGCGCGCACGAACAGCTGATACAAAAAGGCCGCTTCGTTGCTGGCGCGGCCCGACGTGTAGAAGGCGGCCTGGTTCGGGTCGTCCAGCGCGTGCAAATGGTGCGCCACGAGGGCGAACGCGTCGTCCCAGGCTATCGCCTGGTATTTGTCGCTGGCCGCGTCGTACACCATGGGGTCCGTCAAGCGGCCATGTTGTTCCAGATCATAGTCCGACTGTTCCATCAATTCCGTGACCGTGTGTTCCTGGAAAAACTCGGGGCGCACGCGCTTGCTCGTCGATTCGGCGGCCACGGCCTTGACGCCGTTTTCGCAGAATTCGAACGTCGACGCGTGTTCGCGGTCGGGCCAGGCGCAGCCGGGGCAGTCGAAGCCGTCGGGCTGGTTTTGCTCGAACAGCGAACGGTAATTGCCCGCGCTGACTTTTTCCTTGAACAGGTTGATGGCCACGTACTTGAGGGCACCCCAGCCGGCCGCGGCATGGGTGTAGGGCGCGATGCGCGCGTCGGACTTTGGCTTGCTCATGATGACTCTCCTGGTGATATGCGATGGGACAATCACATGGTAGGGGCGGCGGACTGCCCCGTAGGCGCACAGTTCCGGACAAAAAAACAGAGTACAGATGGCAAGACGATGATGCCGGTCGCGCCGGCATCAGCGCTGATTTATGATGTGAACAAGGAGAAAAAACATGCACAACAAGGAAGACGAAGTCGACGCGGCACTGATAGCGCTGCTGGCGCTGCTGTGGCAAGCGCACCAGGAGGCGCCCGAGAAACCGTGGTCGCTGGCCAAGCTGGCCAAGCGGGCGGGAGTACAGATGAGTACTTTGCTGCGTCAGCTCAATGCGCTGTCCAGCGCGCAACTGGTGAGCGTGACGACGGCGGAGAGCGGCGGCGGCAGCGCGCTGCTGAGCGCGGCGGGCGCGGAACTGTGCGCCAGCGTCTTTGCCGCGCCGTCAGCGGATTAGATCGCGTCTGTACTCTATCGGCTGGCGCCGGACTGTACCTCCTTGTACCCCTTCATTCGTCCTATGCTACGTCCAGACGAATGCCTATCGAGGGGAAGCACAATGAACACCATCCTGTATCCGCAGCCGGCGCTTCGGCAGCCAGACTATCTTGAGCCCTGCGTGGACATGCTGGGCCGCCCCTTGACGGATTTGCGCATTTCCGTCATTGACCAGTGCAACTTCCGCTGCACCTATTGCATGCCGGCCGAACTGTACCCCAGCGATTACCCGTTTCTGCCATCGAGCGAGCGCCTGTCCTTCGAGCAGATCGAAACGATGGCGCGCGCCTTCGTGCGCCTGGGCGTGGATAAAATCCGCATCACGGGCGGCGAGCCGCTGCTGCGCAAGAACCTGGAACAGCTGATCGAGCGCCTGGCGCGCCTCACCACGCCGGACGGGCGCGCCGTGAGCATCGCGCTGACGACGAATGGCAGCTTGCTGGCGGCCAAGGCGCGCTCGCTGAAGGAGGCGGGCCTGGACCGCGTCACCGTCAGCCTCGACAGCCTGGACAACGGCATCTTCCAGCGCATGAATGGCGTCGACTTTCCCGTCGAAAAAGTGCTGCACGGGATTGAGGTGGCGCAAGCCGTCGGCTTGCACCCCGTGAAGGTCAACATGGTCGTGCAGAAAGGCGTCAACGATAGCCAGATCGTGCCGCTGGCGCGCCACTTCCGCCACACGGGCGTGATCCTGCGCCTGATCGAATTCATGGACGTGGGCGGCATCGGCGCCTGGTCGCGCACGCACGTCGTCACGTCGGACGCGGCGCGCGCGCTGATCGCGGCCGAGTTCCCCCTCGTATCGCTGGGCGAAGGCAAGCCGATCCTGCACGAGACGGCCAGCCGCTACAGTTATCTCGATGGCGGCGGCGAAGTGGGTTTCATTTCCAGCGTGTCGCAGCCGTTCTGCGGCGACTGCAGCAGGGTGCGCGTCTCGTCCGATGGCAAGCTGTTTACCTGCCTGTTCGCCCACGACGGCCTCGACCTGCGGCCCCACCTTGATCTTGCGCAAGGCTCGCAAGGGCTGGAAACCGTGTTGCGCCGGCACTGGCAGCGCCGTGGCGATCGCTACTCGGAAGTGCGCGGCGCGCTGGCCCAGGCCGGCGGCGCCCAGCGCAAGCAGTATCCCACCGTGCGCATGTCGCTGGTAGGCGGGTGAATGGTTTACAAGAATTCGGTGATCAGTTTGCCGAGCAAGATGATCGCCTGTTCCACCTCCACGCTCCACGGATAGCTGTAGTTGAGGCGGATGCAATGCCTGTAGGCCTGGCTGACGGAAAACATGCGTCCCGGGCCCACCGTGATCTTGCATTCCAGCGCGCGCCGGTACAGCCGCATGGAGTCCACGTTGCCCGGCAACTCCACCCACAGCACGTAGCCGCCCTGCGGTTGCGAGACTTTGGTGCCAGCAGGAAAGAAGCGCAGCACGGCGGCGGCCATGATGCGCGCCTGCTGGGCGTAGGCCTTGCGGGTGCGGCGCAGATGCTGTTCGTAGCCATCGTTCTGCAGGTATTCGGCGATGGCCAGCTGCGGGAACGACGAGGTGGTGAGCGTGTTGAGGAATTTGAGTTCCTCCACCTTGCTGCGGTAGCGTCCGGCCAGGGCCCAGCCCACGCGCTGGGCGGCGCTGAGGCTCTTGGAAAACGAGGAACAGTGCAGCACCAGGCCCTTGCGGTCGCAGGACTTGAGCGAGGACGGGTGGGCGTCGCCGTAATACAGTTCGTTGTAGACGCCGTTTTCGATGGCGGGCACGTCGTGCTGCTCCAGCAGCTGAACCAGGGCCCGCTTGCGCTGGTCCGACATCTGGAAGCCCAGCGGATTCTGGAAGTTCGGCATCACCATGACGGCGGCGATCGGTTGCCGGGCCATGATGTCGGCCAGCGCTTCGATGCTGATGCCGTCATACGGATCGGTGGACACTTCCACCACCTTCATGCCCAGCCGTTCGACGGCCAGCAGCATGGCATAGAAGGTGGGCGATTCGACGGCGATGGTGTCGCCCGGCCTGGCCACCGCTTGCAGGCACAGGTTGATCGCTTCCGTGGCGCCCACGGTGACGATGATTTCGTCGGGATCGACGGCCAGGCCGTTTTCCAGGTAGCGGCGGGCGATTTCGCGTATCAGTTGCGGGTTGCCCGGCGGCAGGTCGTCCGTCATGCTCCAGTCGCGGTTGCGGCGCGCCACGGCGCTCGCGTACTGGTTGATGCGTTCCCACGGAAACAGCGCGGGATCGGGGTAGGGCGAGCCCAGCGGGATGGCGTCGTGCAAGCCGATCGAGCGCAGGGTCGACAGCACCAGGCGGCTGACGTGCACTTCGGCCGGCACGGTACTCGGCTGGGATGCCTGCATGCACAGGTCGGCCGGCTGCGCATCGCCGTCGGCGCGGGGCCGCACGAAGTAGCCGGACTGGGGCCTACTTTCGATCACGCCCATGCCTTCCAGCTTGACGTAGGCACGCAGCACCGTGGTGATGCTCAGCTTGTGCTGCTGGCTGGTCTGGCGCACGGAAGGTATGCGTTCGCCGGGCAAGAGCACGCCCTGGGCCACCAGTTGCTCGATGTCGCTGACGAGCTTTTCATACAATTTCATTGGTATCCATTCTTGATTCTTGCTCTACGTCATTGCATTATCGTCCAATTCATGACGACCTATAGTTACAGATATCGCATGTTGCCTAAATGAAACTGCCATCCGGCACTTCTGGTTTAAGATTCACCTGGAAAACGAAAAAAGGAATATTGGTCATGGCAATTCCACAAAGCATGCTGTCTGTCGTCGCGCGCGACGAAGTGCATTTGCAGTTCAATGTGAAGGCCGGCGTTGAACCGGAGCAGCTGTTCAGGCTGCTGGGCAAACTGTGGGAATCCGGGGTCACGGGCATCCTGGACCCCACCCTGAACCGCCACCACCAGTTGACGGGCGGCACGGCCAATGTGGTGCTGGGATTCAAGCCCGAGTTGTGGCGCGCAGCCTGCCCCGGCTGCGTGCCGGACAACATGGCATCGTTCGCGCACGACCTGGTGGGCGCCAACGGCAAGACGGCGCCCGCCACCCAGCACGATTTCTGGGTCTGGATCACGCAGTCGAACGCGGCCACCCTGTACGACAGCATGCGCACGACGCTCACCTTGCTGAGTCCCTGCGCCGAGCTGGCCAGCGAGCAGGTGTGTTTTCCGTATCACAATAACGTGACCTTCGACGGCTTTGCCGACGGCGTCGCCAACCCGAATCCGTTCCGCGCGAATGGCGTGGCCATCATTCCCGATGGCGAGGCAGGTGCGGGCGGCTCGACCGTGCTGCTGCAGAAATGGCGCATGGACGTGGAGCGCCTGCGCGCCTTGCCCGTGCACGCGGCGGAGCAGGTGTGGGGCCGCACCAAGGCCGGCAGCCATGAATTGTCGCCGCTGCCCGTCGATTCCCACGTGGGCCGCAACCAGTTTATCCGCGATGGCGAGGAAGTCGATATCGTGCGCCGCAATGCCAATTACGCCAATGCGACCGGGGCGGGCGTCATGTTTGTCGGTTTCTGCAAGGACATCACGGTGACCATGGGCATGCTGCGGCAAATGTACGGCGTAGGCTATGATGGCGTCACCAAGACGGACAGGCTGCTGGATTTTTCCACGGCGCTGTCGTCGGCGATCTATTTCGTGCCCAGCATCGACGCCTTGCTGGCCGTGGGTATTTCGCCGGCGGATCCCGGCTAAGGGCCGCCCCGGCGGTCCCTATTTTTACTTAAAAGGAGTTTTCCATGCGTATTCGTCCCGCCACATTGCTGTCCACCCTGATACTGGGCAGCGTCGTCTTCAGCGCTTCCGCTTCCGCCGTCGGCCTGGGTTTCCTGGCAGATACGCCGATGGCTTACCTGAACAAGAGCGACAAGCCCGTCTTCGTGAAGGCCGTCACCGACGTGCTCAACGACAAGAAAGATGGCGAAACCGTGCAATGGAGCAATGAAGGCTTGCGCAATTCCGTGCGCATCGCCGCCGAGATCACGGCCAGCGACACGGAAAAGACGGATGCGCAAACGTGCCGCAAGGTGCAGGTGGGCTTGAGCGCCAAGGGCCAGGAACAGACCCTCAAGCTGAAGGTCTGCAAGGCTGGCACTGCCGCGTGGAAAGTGGCGAAGAGCTGATCGTCCGCGCTTTCCCTTGCCGGTCCTGCGCCGGCAAGGTGACGACTTTCTCATAGGTAAGTCTGGCAGCGGTTAGAATCACGCTTTACCCTCACTTTTGTCACCTGCATGCAGCAAAGTCGCCTCCTGTTCTTCCGCCTGGCCGGCCAGTTTCGCCGCTATGGCGCCATCGTTGCCGCCACCTTGCTGGCCGTGGGCGTGGCGTCCGCCACCGATGTGTTGTTAATCCGCCAGCTGCAAAACGTCGTCGACGCCATGCGCACGACGGCCAGCACGCAGGTCGCGCCCGTGTCCGGCGTGATGGGCATGCTGCAGGGCTGGGTCGACCGTTTCTTGCCGGCACAGGCAGGGCAGGTGGACTTGTGGGTGATTCCCGCCACCATCCTGGGCCTGGCCGTGCTGCGCATGGTCTCCAGCTTTGCCGGCGATTACGGTTCCGTATGGCTATCGAGCCGCGTGCAGGCCGATTTGCGCGAAAAGATGTTCGCCACCATCATGCGCCTGCCCAGCCGCTTCTTCGACACCACCACCACCAGCCTGACGCAATCGCGCGTGGCCTTCGACGCCAGCCAGGTGTCGCAGGCAGGCTTGAACGTGCTCAATGTGATGGTGCGCGATTCCGTCGCCACCATCGGCTACCTGATCCTGCTGTTCAGCATCGACGTGAAACTGGCCCTGTTCTGCATGGCATCGATGCCCATCGTGGCCATCGTCGTGACCCTGGCGGGACGCCGCATGCGCCATCTGAGCAAGAGTTCGCAGCAAGCCGTGGGCGAGCTGACGTCGGTGCTGGACGAAAGCATCGGCGGCCAGCGCGTGGTGAAAATCTTCGGCGGGCAAGATTACGAGCAGGCGCGCTTCGTCGATGTCGTCAAGCGCAACCGCCAGCTGGCCGTCAAGCACGCGGCCACGTCGGCCATGAATTCCGGCTTCATCATGATGCTCGTCGGCATCACCCTGTCGTCCGTGATCTATTTCGCCATGCTGCGCGCGCAAAGCGGCGCCATCACGCCGGGCGCCTTCGTTGCCTTCATGGGTGCGTTGATGGCCATGCAGTCGCCGATCAAGAATTTGACGAAAATCAATGAGCCGTTGCAGCGGGGCCTGGCGGCGGCCGAGTCCGTCTTCGGCCTGATCGACACGCCGCTGGAACCGGATCCGGGCACCATCGCCCCGGCCACCGTGCAGGGCAATCTGTCTCTGCAGAACGTCAACTTCCGCTACAACAGCGACGACCCCGATGCGCCCACGGCCTTGAGCGATATCACGCTCGACATCCGCGCCGGCGAAACGGTGGCCCTGGTGGGCGGTTCCGGCGGCGGCAAGACGACCTTGCTGGGCTTGCTGCCGCGCTTCTATGACGTCAGCGGCGGCCAGATCCTGCTCGACGGCGTCGACGTGCGCGACTACGCCTTGCTGGCCCTGCGGCGCCAGTTCGCCCTCGTCAGCCAGGATGTGATCCTGTTCAACGATACGATGGCGGCGAATATCGCGTATGGCGACCCGGCCCCGGACCAGGACAGGATCGAAGCGTCGGCGCGCGCCGCCTACGCGCACGATTTCATCATGCAGTTGCCGCAAGGCTACGCGACCCAGGCGGGGCAGAACGGTTCGCGCCTGTCGGGCGGGCAACGCCAGCGCCTGGCCATCGCGCGCGCCCTGTACAAGGATGCGCCGATACTGCTGCTCGATGAAGCCACCAGCGCGCTGGACACGGAGTCGGAGCGCTCCGTGCAGGCAGCGCTGGAAGTGCTGATGCGCAACCGCACCACCATCGTCATCGCCCACCGCTTATCCACCATCGAAAGCGCCGACCGCATCGTCGTCATGCAGGGCGGACGCCTGGTCGAGTCGGGCAGCCATGCCGCCTTGCTGCAGCAGGGCGGCGCGTATGCGCGGCTGCATGCGAGCCAGCTGTCGCCCGTCAAGGATGGCATGGGCTGATGTGTGGCGCGCCTGCCGCGCCAGCGCATGTCCCCGGACCGGGGCCGGACCAGCAGGTCTGGTCCCGGTTTTTTATTGCGGGGGCGGCAATCGTGCCCATGGCGAACGGCGCTTGCCTTTATGATAGTGGCCGCAAAGCAACATGAACAGCAACATGAAGAATCAACAGACGATGCGCTGGCTGCTGGCCGCCGCGCTGGGTGCGGCCTTGCCGCTGGCGGCGCAGGCACAGCCGGCGGCGCAGTCGCCAGCGCCAACGCCAACCTTGCAGGAGGAAGACCGGACCATGTATCTGGATGAAAATTTTATGCCCAGCAACCAGCGCCGCGCCGTGTATGCGCTGCGCACGCCGCCCGTGCGCGACGAGGCGCTGGGCGCCTGGCATGTACGGCTCGAATTTCCCGATACGCCGGGCGTGCTGGCCTTTGAAACCTATGCCACGGACCTGGACCTGAGTCAGATCAGGTTCGTAAAGTTTCGCAAGTATTACTACGAGAATGGCCAGCTGTTGCGGGAAACCTATTTCAATGCCCAGGGCGAGGAGCTGCTGGGCGGCTGCGTGTACTTCGAGAATGGCCAGGTCCAGCAAAGAGTGACCGCGTTGCCGAACGGGCGCGACAGCATCTCGGAAACGTATCACGAGAACGGCCAGTTGATGAGCCGCACGCTGTATCACGGCGATGAGATGGCCGATGGCGAGCACGTGTCGTATGGCGCGAACGGGGCCGTCAGCAACCGTTCGTATCGCCGCAATGGCCAGATGGATGGCCTCGAGGAATCGTTTTATGCCGATGGCAAGCTGTTCCGAAGGGGACGGCACGTCGATGGCAAGCGCGAGGGCGAGTTTGTCATGTATGCCGAGGATGGCAAGGTGCTGGCCAGGACCGTCTGGGTGCACGGCCAGCCCGACGGCTGGTCGTTTGAAAGCCATGGCAATGGCGTCGTGTCGAACAAGACGCTGTACCGGAAAGGCGCCGTGCTCAGCTTGCAAACGTGGGGGCCGAATGGCCGGCCCAAGTTTGCGTGGCAGAAAGACGCGCAGGGGCGCGACCATGGCGACACGACGGATTGGCATGCCAACGGCGTGCGCGCCAGCGTGACGCCGTTTATCGACGGCCAGCGCCACGGCTTGCTGCAGACCTGGTACAGCGACGGCAGCCTGCGGCAGATCGTGCCGTACGAACGCGGCCAGAAGCACGGCATCGAGCGCCAGTGGGACGCGGCCGGCAAGCTGGTGCTGGAGCAGGCGTGGCACGATGGCCAGCCCGTGGCCGAGAAGTAGGGGGATCGCATGCGGTATGCACAGCAAATGCGCCTGGCGCTGCTGGCAGCGCTCATGACGGTGCTGCCGCTGGCGGCGCAGGCACAGGCACCGGCCGGCGGCACGTCGTTCTATGACAACGGCCAGCTCAAGCAAAAAGTGACCCGGCTGCCGAACGGGCGCGACCGTATTGTCGAGTCTTACCATGAGAATGGCCAGCTGATGAACCGCATCACTTACCACGGCCAGCAGATGGCCGATGGCGAGTATGTATCGTATGGGCCGAATGGCAAGGTGAGCAGCCGCGCCTTCCTGAAGGGCGGCAGGATGCATGGGCTGCAGCAATTGTTTTACGCCGACGGCAAGCTGTTCCAGCGCAGCCATTTCATCCATGACCAGCAGGATGGCGAGGCAGTCACCCTGGCGCCGGACGGCAAGGTGCTCGCCAGCATGACGTGGCGCAATGGCGAGCCCGACGGCTGGTCGTTCGACAGCCATGACAATGGCCAATTGGCGCAGAAAGCGCTGTACCGCAAGGGCAAGCTGCTGAGCATGCAGAAGTGGGGCAGCAATGGCCAGCCGACCGTTGCCTGGCAGCAGGATGCCCAAGGGCGCGAGCAGGGCGACTTAACGGAATGGCATGACAACGGCATGCGCGCCAGTGTCACGCCCATGCGCGACGGCCAGCGCCATGGCTTGCTGCAGACCTGGTACGGCGATGGCAGCCTGCGGCAGATCGTGCCGTACGAACGCGGCCAGAAGCACGGCATCGAACGCCAGTGGGACGCGGCCGGCAAGCTGGTGCTGGAGCAGGTTTGGCAAGGCGGAGAGCCAGTCCCCATGCGCTAGGAATCCACCCGCCTTTGCAGGTATCATGCAGGGATTCCGGCCCGCCAGCAGGCGCGCAGCCGGGTCTGATAACTGGAGGCAATGGTGGTGGAAGCGGAAGTTTCGGCAATGGCCAGGGCGCAAGGCATGGCCTTGCAAAACATGCGCGTGGTCATGCGCGCGGCGCAGCGGCATTCGGCACAGATCGAGAAGCAATGCGGCGTGTCGGGCGCGCAACTGTGGGTGATGCAGGAATTGCTGGAGCGGCCGGGCCTGCGCATGGGCGAGCTGGCCGGCAAGATGTCGCTACACCAGACGACGGCCAGCAACCTGGTCGAGGCGCTGGTGAAGAAAACCTATGTGCGCAAGGCGCGCGACCAGCCCGACCAGCGCGTCGTTACGCTCACCCTGACGGCGGAAGGGCAAGCCGTGATCGCCGGCGCGCCGCAGCCGGCGCGCGGCTTGCTGCCCAGCGCGCTGGCCCAGCTGGACCCCGACAGCCTGGCGCACCTGAACCAGGGCTTGAACGCCTTGCTGGCCGTCGTCGCCCCCGATGACAGGCAGGGGGGCATGCAGCCGTTTCCGTTCACCATGTAATCACGCGGCAAGCGTGTGGCCGGGCCGCTCCGCTTGCCCTTATCATCGGCGCCATCGCACCGTTGATGAAAGCATGCTTTGAAGATCGTCATTCCCGTTTTGCTGGCTACCGTCCTGGCCGGTTCATCCCTTTCCATGGCCACTGAGTCGGCCGACCCGGCCTTGCCTTCCGAACCGTCGCCGGCCATCCTGTATTTCGACGCGGATTACCAGCCTGCCGGGCGTGCCGCCGCCATGTACGAGCAGCGCGCGCCGCTGCGCCACGATGCGGTCCGCCAGGCCTGGCATTGGCAGCTGTATTTCGCGCAGCCGCCGGGCAAGCTGCACATGGATGCCTGGCTGCGCGGCGCGGACCCGGAGTCGCCCCGCTACGTCTATCAGCGCAGCGTGTATTTCGCCGATGGCCAGCCGGCCCTGCTGGAAGAGCGCAACGGCGAGGGCGACTTCGATGGCGTGAACGTCGCCTGGTATGCGGATGGCACGCTAAAAAGCCGCAAGGCTTACCGCGGCGGCGAGTACGAGGGCTTGCATAGCCACTACCATACGAATGGCCAGCTGAGCCGTGAATTGCGGTACCACGCGGGCCAGCCCGCCGATGGCGAATACCTGAGCTTTGACGAGCATGGCCAGGTCAGCAACCGCGCCCATTTTGCCGATGGCGTGCTGTCGGGCGAAGTGACAGCGTTTCATCCGAATGGCCGGCTGGCCGAGCACGGGACGTATCTGGACGGCCAGCGCGAGGGCCTGTACGAGGCCTGGTGGCCGGACGGCCGCGAAAAATCGCACCTCCATTATGTGCATGGGGAAAAGCACGGGCTGGAGCGCAACTGGGCCGAGGACGGCACGCGGACCCTCTGCGCATGGCAGGAGGGCAGCTTGCTGCGCCCCTGCAGCCATTTTTAGTTCGGTGGCGCCGGCAGCCGTTGCAGCTGCAGCTGGGCCAGCGCGCCGTACAGCGGTTCGCTGAGCACGCGCGAGACGGTGCTGGCCACCACGGCGCAGGCCATCAGGCTCAGCACCATGCCGTGGCCGTCGACCATTTCCATGACGATGATGAACGCCGTCAGCGGCGCCTGCGTGGCGGCGGCCAGGAATCCCACCATGCCCAGCGCGATCAGCGCGGGCGCATGCGGGTAGTGCAGCAATTGCGCAATGTCATGCCCGATCCCGGCGCCGATGGCCAAGGATGGTGCAAAGATACCGGCCGGCACGCCCGACCACACGGTCAGCCACGTCGCCACATATTTGAAGGCCACAAAGGCCGGCGCCACGTCGCTGGAACCTTCCAGCATGGCGCGCGTGGCCACGGTGCCGCTGCCGAACGTGGCGCCGTGGCTGGCGATGCCGATGGCCGCCACCAGCAAACCGCAGACGGCGGCGAACAGCACGGGCCGGCCTGTTCTCCACGCCGATAATCTTCCCAGCGGATTGCTCCGGGCGGACGCCAATAGCAGCCGGGCGAACAGGCCCCCGGCCACGCCCGCGACCAACGTTACCAGTAAACCTGGCAGTGCCAGCGCCAGGCCGATGGGGCCGGGATGGATGATGCCGAAGTGGGTGGCGTTGCCGTGGATCGAGACGGCCATCATGCCGGCCAGCACGATGCCGGCGACAATCAAGCCGCTGTTGCGCTGCTCGGGCGAGCGCGACAGTTCCTCGATGGCGAACATGACGCCCGCCAGCGGCGTGTTGAAGGCGGCCGCGATGCCGGCCGCGCCACCGGCCACCAGCAGCGAGTGGGCGCTCACCTGCGAATGGCGCGGCAGCCAGCGCCGCGCGGCCAGCATCACGCCGGCGGCGATCTGCACGGACGGCCCTTCGCGCCCCAGCGAGAGTCCCCCCAGCAAGCCGCCCGCCGTCAGGCCGATCTTCGCGGCGCTGAGTTTCAGGGACACAAACAATGAGCGCTGTTCCGGCGCCACGGCCGGGTCCAGTGTCGCCATCACCTGCGGGATGCCGGAACCGGCCGCGCCCATGGCATAGCGGCGCGTCAGCCAGACGAGCAGGGCGGCGCAGGCCGGTGTCCACAGCAGGGCGAACCACCAGGCCTTGCCGTTAAAAAAGAGAAAACAATCGAGCGCTGTTTCCGCGAGCCACGTAAAGCCCACGACGACGAGGCCCGCGACGGCGGCCATGCCGACGACGACGGCGCGCGACCACCACAGGCGCGGGTTGGCAAATTCATGCTTGAAGGCAGAGGGGATGTCGTGCAAGTGCTTCATTGCGGCAAGTCCTGGAAGGGGCGCGCAGGGCGTCGGGGAGGCTTGTCATTATATAGATGTATTTGCTCAAATGTATTTGCGGGGTTTTAATTGTGGAACTTCAGTTGTGGAACTACTACACGAACAGTTCGCGCCGCGCGCTCTGGCTGATGGCGATGGTGGCGGGGTGGCTCAGCCGCCGCTCCGTGGTGATCGCATACACTTGCTCGACGAGGCTGTCGACCCGGCCCAGCGCCACCACGCCATGCTGTTCGCATACCTGGGGCGCGATCACGGTAGGGGCGAAGAACAGGCCGGCGCCGGACTGGCCGAAGGCCTGCATCATGGCGCTGTCGTCAAACTCGCCCACGATGCGCGGGTGCAGGTGGTTGTCGCCCAGCCATTGCAGCAGGCGGCCGTAGATGGCGAAATCCTCGCCCGGCAGCAGCAGCGGCGCGCCGTTCAGGCATAGCGGAAAGCCGCCTTCCAGGGTGGCGGCCAGGGCCGGCGTGCCGAACAGGGTCATGCCGCTTTCGCCCAGCAGGTGGTTGTAGCCGCGCACGCTCAAGTGGGACGGCATGGGGCGGTCGGCGATGATCAGGTCCAGCCGGTGCACGGCCAGGTCCGCCAGCAGGCTGGCCAGCCGGCCTTCGCGGCAGATCATGCGCAGCGGTTCGGCCAGCCCCAGCGCCGGTTCGACCAGGCGGCAGGCGATCAGCTTGGACACGGAATCGGCGCAGCCCACGCGAAACGTGGTCGTCGCCGTGCGCGACTGGTCGCGCACGATTTCCAGCAATTCGTCGCCCGTGCTGAAGATCTCTTCCGCATGGCTGAGGATGCGCCTGCCCGTCTCCGTCAATTCCAGCTTGCGCCCGCTGCGGCGGAACAGTTCCACGCCCAGGGTGTCGGCAAAGTCGCTGAGCTGGCCGGAAATCGATTGCGGCGTCAGGTGCAGCTGCTCGGCCGCGCGGGCGATGCTGCCCGTCTTGGCCACCATCCAGAAATAGCGCAAGTGCTTGAAGTTGAGTGTGGACATGTATGTTCCCGGCAAATTAATGCATCGATTTTTTCGATGTATTCGTAAATTATATTCGATTTGTTCGATGTTTATATTCAGCCTATGATGACTGCTCAATTCATGCAAGGAGAATGCCATGGGCATCAGGATACAGACAGATTATTGCGGAGGCCGCCGATGAACGGCCTGGAGAGCATTGCAACGGCGCCCATGTGGGCCGGTTTCATCGCCTTCGTCCTGCTGATGCTGGCGCTGGACTTGTTCGTCTTCGGCGGCAACAAGGCGCACAAGGTGGGCGTCAAGGAAGCGGCGACGTGGTCGCTCGTGTGGGTCAGCCTGGCCCTGCTGTTCAACGGCGGCCTGTGGTGGTATCTGAACGGCACGGCCGGTCCCGAGATCGCCAACCAGAAGGCGCTGGAGTTTTTCTCCGGCTACCTGATCGAGAAAGCCTTGTCGGTCGATAACGTGTTCGTCTTCCTGCTGATCTTCAGCGCCTTCCAGGTGCCGATCCAGTACCAGCGCCGCGTGCTGATCTACGGCGTGCTGGGCGCGATCGTCATGCGCGCCGTGATGATTATGGCCGGCGCGTGGGTGGTGAGCGAATTCAGCTGGGTGCTGTACCTGTTCGGCGCCTTCCTGTTAATTACCGGCATGCGCATGCTGGTGGCGGCCGATGCGGAACCGGACGTGGCGAACAATCCCGTGCTGCGTTTTGCCCGCCGTCACTTGCGGGTGGCGGACGGCGACCACGGCGAGCGTTTCTTCGTGGCAAAGGGCGGTTTGCGCTATGTCACGCCGCTGTTTCTGGTGCTGATCTTGATCGAGGTGACGGACCTGGTGTTTGCGGTCGACTCGATCCCGGCGATCTTCGCCATCACGACGGACCCGTTCATCGTCTTCACGTCGAACCTGTTCGCCATCATGGGCTTGCGTGCCTTGTACTTCCTGCTGGTGGACGTGGCTGACCGCTTCCACATGCTCAAGTATGGCCTGGCGATGGTGCTGGTGTTCATCGGCGCCAAGATGCTGGTCATGCCGTGGTACCACGTGCCCGTCGAAGCGTCGCTGCTGGTGGTGGCGGTGCTGATCGTATCGAGCTGCGTGGCGAGCGTGTTCATCACCCGCAGCGACAAAAAGTAAAACTGCAGTACGGCGCGCCCCGCAAGGCGGTGGCGCGTCTTTTGATCAATCACAATGAAAGAATGAAATCATGCGTACCTATGAAGCGAACAGTCCCCAGGCAGCGGGACGTATCCTGGCCCTGATGATGGTGGTCGACGGCAACCTGGCCAGCGCCGAGCTGCAAGCCATGCACCGCAGCAAGATTCTCGAGCATATCGACCTGGCGCCGGCCGCTTTTCAACAGCTGCTGCAAGACCTGTGCGACGACATGCTGACGTCGACCGTGCATGGCGCCGTGCAGCTGGCCCATGGCGTGATCGACAGCCTGCTCGATGAAATCACGGACCCGGACTTGCGCCGCAAGCTGCTGCAAGCCATGTGGAAGATCGCCGACGCGGACGACTGGCTGGCCGATGGCGAAGCCGTGCTGCTGGCCCGCGCCAGCGCGGCGTGGTCGGCGGAAACGAATTTCCGCCAGCACGCGGCGTAATTATGCTGCCTTGTGTCCCATGGCAATCACGGCGGCGCCGGCCAGGGCCAGGCCCACGCCCGTCACATCCGTCCAGGCGGGCGTGATGCCGTCCACCAGCCACAGCCAGCCCAGCGCCGTGGCGATATAGATGGCGCCATACGTGGCGTAGACCCGGCCGCTGGCGGCCGGATGCAAGGTCAGCAGCCACACGAAGACCAGCAGGCTGATGGCGGCCGGCAACAGCAGCCAGGCGCTGCCCTTGTTGCTCAGCCATAGCATGGGCAGGTAGCAGCCCAGCAGTTCGGCCACGGCCGTAACGGTAAACAGCCCGAAGGTGCGGGCAAGACTGGTCCATTCGATGGCGTCGCTCATGGTGTTCCTGTGATGTCGTCAAGACGCCATTCTAGCTGCCAGCTTGCCGGCACTGCTATGATCGGGTTCGGATACCGGAGGACACACCATGACGACGACCCCAGCGCCGCGCGCCTTGCTGCAAGCCATGTTCCACGCCGCCATCGAGGCGGCGCAGCCATCGCATTGCATACCGCCCCATCTGCCGCCCGCGCCCAAGGGGCGGCTGATCGTCATCGGCGCCGGCAAGGCCTCGGCCGCCATGGCGCAAGCCGTCGAGCGGCACTGGCCGGGGCCGCTGTCGGGGCTCGTCGTTACGCGCTACGGCTATGCCGTGCCGTGCGAGCGCATCGAGATCGTGGAAGCGTCGCATCCTGTGCCGGACTCTGCCGGCATGACGGCGGCGCGCCGCATGCTGGAGTTGGTTAGCAATCTGCAGGCGGACGATACGGTGCTGTGCCTGATCTCGGGCGGCGGTTCGTCGCTGCTGGCCTTGCCGCTGGACGGCATCACCCTGGAAGACAAGCAAACCCTGAACCGCGCGCTGCTGGCGTCGGGCGCCACTATCGGCGAAATGAATTGCGTGCGCCGCCATTTGTCCGCCATCAAGGGCGGCCGGCTGGCGGCCGCCTGCCATCCTGCGCAAGTGGTGACCTTGGCGATTTCCGACGTGCCCGGCGACAAGCTGGGCGATATCGCGTCCGGCCCCACGGTGGGCGACGCGACGACGTGCGCCGACGCGCTGGCCATCGTGCGCCGCTATGGGATCGCATTGCCGGACAGCCTGCGCGCCGCGCTGGAAAGCGGGCGCGGCGAATCCGTGAAACCCGATGATCCGCGGCTGGCGCGCACGCGCACGACCCTGGTCGCCACGCCGCAGATGGCCCTGGAAGCGGCGGCCGCCGTGGCGCGCGCGGCCGGCGTCACGCCGTATATATTGGGCGACAGCCTGGAAGGCGAGGCGCGCGACGTGGGCAAGGTGATGGCCGGCATCGCGCTGCAGACGGCGGTACGGGGCCAGCCGTTTCCCGCCCCGTGCGTGCTGCTGTCGGGCGGCGAAACGACGGTCACCGTGCGCGGCAACGGTCGCGGCGGGCGCAACGTGGAATTTTTGCTGGCGCTGGGCATCGCGCTGGACGGGCAAGCGGGCATCCACGCGCTGGCCGGCGACACGGATGGCGTCGACGGCCAGGAAGAGATCGCCGGCGCGCTCCTGGCGCCCGACACCCTGCGGCGCGCTTGGGACTTGGCTATCCGTCCCCGCGACAGCCTCGACAACAACGATGGCCACGGCTTCTTCCAGGCGCTGGGAGATAGTGTGATCACGGGCCCGACATTGACGAACGTCAATGATTTCCGGGCCATTTTGATTACCTGAGTTTAGAACCCTTCAAGGACGATCTTGCCTTTGGCCGTATTGCTCTCCAGCAAGGCATGCGCGCGCTTCAGATTCGCCGCATTGATCGTGCCGAAGCGCTCGGCCACGGTGGTCTTGATCACGCCCGCGTCCACCAGCTGCGCCAGTTCCTCCAGCAGTGCATGCTGCTGGAGCATATCGGCCGTCTGGAACAGCGAACGGGTAAACATCAGTTCCCAGTGCAGGGACACGCTCTTGCCCTTGAACTTGCGCACGTCGATGTGCTCGGGATCGTCGATCAGGGCAAATTTCCCTTGCGGCGCGATCAGTTCCACGATCTGCTCGAAATGCTTGTCGGTCTGGTTCAGGCTGATCACGTAATCGACGGGCGGCAAGCCCAGGCGCGTGATTTCGGCGGCCAGCGGCAGGCTGTGGTCGATCACGTGGTGGGCGCCCAGTTGCTTGACCCAGTCGGCCGTTTCCGCGCGCGACGCCGTGCCGATGATGGTGACGCCCGTCAATTGACGCGCCAGCTGCACCAGCACGGAACCGACGCCGCCGGCCGCGCCGATCACCAGCAGCGACTTGCCGGTCAGATTCTTGTCGCGGCTGAGCTGCAGGCGGTCGAACAGCAATTCCCAGGCCGTGATCGCCGTGAGCGGCAGGGCGGCGGCCGGGGCGAAATCGAGGCTGGCCGGCATGTGACCGACGATGCGCTCGTCGACTAATTGAAATTCGCTGTTGCTGCCGGGGCGGTTGATGGCGCCCGCGTACCAGACTTTATCTCCCGCCTGGAACAGGGTGACGTCGGGGCCGACGGCCGTGACGACGCCGGCCGCATCCCAGCCCAGCACTTCCGGCTGGCCGTCTTTCGGCGCGCGGTTCTTGCGCACCTTGGCGTCGACGGGGTTGACGGAGATGGCCTTGACGGCGACGAGCAGGTCGTGCCCCGTGGCGACGGGCACGGGCAGCTCGATGTCGAGCAGGGCGTCGGCATCCGTGATGGGCCGGCTGTGGTGGTAGGCGATGGCTTTCATATTCTTCCTTTGGTAAAACAGTGATGGAGTCGGGTAGGTCGGATTAGCGCGGCTGTACCGCGCGTAATCCGACACCACCATCGGCCACGCCAACAATGTTGTCGGATTACGGTCCTTTGGACCTAATCCGACCTACGCCATACAGGCTTGATGACGTATCATGGCCATTTTCTCGCCAGCGAAAAAGACGGCGCGTACCGAAACACTTTCAAAGGAATGCTGAAAATTGCTGCGACTCGATGACTTGCAGGTATTTGTGCGCACGGCCGACCGGGGCAGCCTCTCGGCGGCCGCGCGCGAGATCGGCATCTCGCCCGCGCTGGCCAGCGCCGCCGTCAAGCGCCTGGAAGGGGAATTGGGCTTGCGCCTGCTGGCCCGCACGACCCGTTCGCTGAGCCTGACGCCGGAAGGCACGCAATACCTGGAGCACGCGCGCGAAGCCTTGCGCCTGCTGCGCGCGGGCCATGACGCACTGCTGGCCGGCAAGGACAGTTTCGGCGGAACCTTGAAAATTGCCATGCCTTCCGACCTGGGCCGCAACCTGATGCTGGGCTGGCTGGACGAGTTCCAAGTGCGCCATCCGAAGCTGCAGTATCAGCTCAGCGTCAGCGACCGGGTGGCCGACATGGTGCGCCAGCAAGTCGACGTGGCCATCCGCTATGGCCAGCAAGACGATTCGAGCATGGTCGCCATGCCCATCGCGCCCGCCAACGACAGAGTGCTGGTGGCGTCGCCCGGCTACCTGCGCGAACATGGCCCCCTGCTGGCGCTGGAAGACTTGCCGCAGCACAATTGCCTGCGCTTCGCGCTGGAAGACGGCTTGCACGACCGCTGGACTTTTTACCGCTTGCCCCAGCGCGAGCAAGTGACGATTGCCGTCAGCGGCAACCGCAGCGCCGACGATGCCGAACTCGTGCGGCGCTGGGCCGTGGCGGGCCTGGGCATCGCCTGTAAATCGCGGCTGGACGTGTCCGGCGACGTGGCGGCCGGCCGCCTGCACGTGCTGCTGCCCGACGTGGCGGGCGAGGCCACGCCCCTGCACCTGGTCTGCATGCACCGGGCGCAGGTGACGCCGCTGGTGCTGCAGCTGCGCGATTTCCTGCGCGACAAGTGTGCGGAGTTATTCAAACAGGATAATTGATTGCGGATGATTCCTGCGCGAGGTGTACTCCGCTGATTGTAAGATCAGCGGTTTTTGAAAATCACATCGCTCATGTATTGATTCAAATCGCGAAAATCCTTTACCCGCCAGGCGTATGGCGCGATCTTGACGCCATTCTCTTTCAAGGTCTTTGGAATCAAATCGCCATTCGGACGCAGTATGACCGAGGATACGATCACGCCCGGATAATCCTTCAGGCGTTTCTTGAAAGCGGCCGTTGTCAGGTCCGGCGTGGGAGGCGTGCTTTTATTCGCCAATGGCCCTGTGCCCTTGATCTCTGCGCCATGGCACACGGCACATCGCTGGACATACAGCGTTTTTCCATTCAGATTCTCCGCGGAGGCTGACGGCGTTTGTATGAGCGATAACATTCCGAATGCAGCGATAAATAATATTTTCATTTCTTTTTAATATGGACGTATTGTATGGATAATGTCTGGTTCAAGAGAAAATACGTAGCTGCCATTGCAATACGCAATTCTCCCGATAACATTTTATCCGAGATTATTCATCAGTCATGTGCCCGTACCCGCGAAAAGTTTCCTAATGAGCAATCCTGCTTGATTACAACTCGTTGCAAATGGCAATCATGCGCACGTCAACCTGGGCGTACTCTCAGGCATTCTGCATGAAACCGCTTGAAGGATTGCCATGACCCCGAACCGATTATTGCCGACGACCTTGATGTCCCTGCTGTTGCTGGCCGGCTGTGCCGCGACGGAACCTGCCGTCCAGGCCGATCATCGCGCGCCGGTCAGTTCCGCGCAGGACATTGCCATGCTGGAACGGGTCAGCTGGGGCGTGAACGGGGGCAGCGTGCGCCAGGTGCAAGAGAAAGGCTGGAACGCCTGGCTGCGGGCGCAATTGCACCCAGGCAAAGCCACGCTGCCGCCCGCAGTGCAGGCGCAGATCGACGCCATGACCATCAGCCAGGTGCCGCTCGATCAGCTCGTCATGTCCGTGGAGCAAAAGCGCAAGGCATCGGCCGGCGTCATGGACGACATGGCGAAGCAGCAG
This sequence comes from Janthinobacterium sp. BHSEK, assembly GCF_056174685.1. Lineage (NCBI taxonomy): Bacteria > Pseudomonadati > Pseudomonadota > Betaproteobacteria > Burkholderiales > Oxalobacteraceae > Janthinobacterium > Janthinobacterium sp. BHSEK. Next base: position 14,380 of record NZ_JBWBYV010000015.1, on the reverse strand, counting down.
GCGCAAAAGGAGTACCAGCAGGAACTGAATCGCCTGGCGCGCGAGGCGGCCACGCGTTCGCTGTTGCTGGACGTGTATTCGCCGAACCAGCTGCAGCAGCAGCTGAGCTGGTTCTGGCTCAACCATTTCAGCGTACACCAAGGCAAACACAACTTGCGCGCCATGGTGGGCGATTACGAGGCGAACGCCATCGCGCCGCACGCACTGGGGAAATTCCGCGACTTGCTGGGCGCCACCGTCCACCATCCGGCGATGCTGCGCTACCTGGACAATGAAGCCAATGCCGTCAAGCGCATCAATGAAAACTATGCGCGCGAGCTGATGGAGCTGCACACCCTGGGCGTCAACGGCGGCTACAGCCAGACCGACGTGCAGGAACTGGCGCGCATCCTGACGGGCGTGGGCGTCAACCTGGGCACGGATACGCCGAAGGTGAAACCGGCGCTGCAATCGCAATACGTGCGCCGCGGCCTGTTCGAATTCAATCCGAACCGCCACGATTACGGCGATAAACAATTTCTGGGGCAAACGGTGAAGGGCCGGGGACTGGCCGAACTCGATGAAGCGCTGGACCGCCTGAGCCGCATTCCCGCCACCGCGCACTTTATCAGCGGCAAGCTGGCCCAGTATTTCGTCGGCGACAATCCACCCGAAGCCCTGGTGGCGCGCATGGCGGCCACCTTCCAGCACAGCGACGGCATGATCGCCGACGTGCTGCAGACCATGTTCAGCAGTCCCGAGTTCAGGCAGTCGCTGGGCAAGAAATTCAAGGATCCCATGCATTATGTGGTGTCGGCCGTGCGCCTCAGCTACGACGACAAGCCGATCCTGAACGCGGGCCCCATGCTGAGCTGGCTTGCGCGCATGGGCCAGCCCCTGTACGGGCGCCAGACGCCCGATGGCTATCCGCTGACGGACGCCTCCTGGGCCAGCCCCGGCCAGATGACGACGCGTTTCGATATCGCCCGCACCATCGGTTCGGGCAGCGCCGGCCTGTTCAAGACGGATGGGCCGCAGCCGCAGGAAAAGGTCGCGTTTCCCCAGCTGGCCAGCGCCCTGTATTACCAGTCGCTGCAGCCAACGTTGAGTCCCGCCACGCGCCAGGCCCTGGAGCAGGCCGCCTCGCCGCAGGAGTGGAATACATTTCTGCTCTCTTCGCCGGAAATGATGCACCGCTAGATTGAAAGGATCGCCATGAACCGTCGTGACCTGTTGAAAGCCCTGGCCGCCGCGCCCCTGTTGTCGCACGCGGGCAGCCTGCTGGCCGCGCCCGCCACGAATGCGAAGCTGCTGTTTGTCTTCCTGCGCGGCGGCTATGACGCGAACAACCTGCTGGTGCCGCTCGGCAGCGATTTTTATTATGCATCGCGGCCGAATATCGCCATTGCAAAACCAGGTGCGGACAACGGCGCGCTGGCCTTGAACGCCGACTGGGCCCTGCATCCCGCCTTGCGCGAGACCATCTACCCGATGTTCACGGGCGGCGAGGCGGCCTTCATCCCGTTTGCGGGCACGACGGATTTGACGCGCAGCCATTTCGAGACGCAGGACAGCATTGAACTGGGGCAGGAACTGGGCGGGCGCCGCGATTTCCGCTCGGGCTTTTTGAACCGGCTGGCGCAAAGCCTCAACAGCGGCAATCACGCCATTTCCTTCACGGACCAGCTGCCCCTGATCTTCCAGGGCGGCGTGCAAGTGCCGAACATGGGGCTGCGCTCCGTGGGCAAGTCCGGTATTGATGCGCGTCAAAGCCAGCTCATCGCCGCCATGTACAAGGGCACGCCCTTGCAGCAACCGGTCAGCGCGGGCTTTGCCGTGCGCGCGGACGTGAGCCGGGAATTGACGGGAGAAATGCAGGCGGCCAACCGCAACGCCATCAGTACCAAGGGTTTTGAACTGGAAGCGCAGCGCATCGCCCGCTTGATGAAGGACAAATACAACCTCGGTTTCGTCGATGTGGGCGGCTGGGATACGCACGTGGGGCAGGGCGGCGCCAACGGCTATCTGGCGGGGCGCTTCGACGAGCTGGGGCGGGGCCTGGCCGCGTTTTCGCAGGAAATGGGCAGCGAATGGCGCAATACCGTGGTGGTGGTGGTCAGCGAATTTGGCCGCACCTTCCGCGAAAACGGCAACCGCGGCACGGACCATGGCCACGGCAGCGTGTTCTGGGTGCTCGGTGGCGGGATCAAGGGCAAGCAGGTGGCGGGCGAACAGGTGGCGATTTCGCAGGCGACGCTGTTCCAGAACCGCGACATGCCCGTGCTGAATGAATACCGGGCCGTGCTGGGCGGCTTGCTGCGCCGCACCTTCGGTTTGACGCCGGCGCAACTCGATCATGTGTTTGCCGGCGTCAAACCGGTGGAACTGGGACTGGTATAAGCTTGGCGGGTGGCGTGTTACGCTATGCCTGCGCAACTGGCGCATAGCGAATACTGGCGGCCTGTGGCGCCGGGCACGAATGGAGTGGTATGACCGATACCCAGCGCGACATCGTCAGCGCAGGCTTTTCCCTGGCCCTGATCGCCGTGACGGCCTTCGTCATGAAGCGTTTCTTTTTGCCGCTCGTGTGGGCCGGCATCCTGTGCGTGGCCACTTGGCCCTTGTACCTGCGCGTGCGCGCGGCGCTGGGCCGGCGCACCATCATCGCGGCAGCCGTGCTGACCCTGGCGTTTGCCTGCATCTTCATCATCCCCGTGCTGTTCGGCGTGGCGCAGGCGGCGCGCGAAGTGCCCGTGCTGGCCAATTTCGTCGTCCATGCGAATACGGACGGCTTGCCCGTGCCGGACTGGGTGCCGCATATTCCCCTGGCGGGCAGCGCCATCGGCGACTGGTGGCTAGCCACCCTGAGCCAGCCACACGGCCTCGGCCACTTCTTTGCGGGCAGCGCCGTGGGCGGCTTTCATTCCGCGCGCGACATGCTCAAGGTACTGGGCGCGGACGTCTTCCACCGCCTGGTCGACTTCGGCCTGGCCTTCTTATGCCTGTTTTTCTTCTACAAGGATGGCGAAGCGCTGACGCGCCAGATCACGGCCGTCGGCAGCCATTTCCTGCGCCCTGAACGCTGGGGCCGCTATGCGCAAAAGATCCCGACCGCCATCCGCGCCACCGTCAACGGCCTGGTGCTGGTGGGTCTGGCTGAAGGCGTGCTGATCGGCTTCGCCTATGCCATCGCCGGCTTGCCGTCGCCGGCCCTGTGGGCGTTCGCCACGGGCATCCTGGCCATCATCCCGTTCGGCGCGCCGCTCGCTTACCTGTGCGCGGCCGCCTTGCTGGTCTTCCAGGGCAATGTGGGCGCCGCCATCGGCGTGGCCGCCTGGGGCACCGTGGTGCTGTTCGTGGCCGACCACTTCGTGCGCCCCGGCATGATCGGCAACGCCACCCGCTTGCCTTTCCTGGCCGTGCTGTTCGGCATTTTGGGCGGCGTGGAAACCCTGGGCCTCGTGGGCCTGTTCATCGGCCCCGTCGTGACGGTGCTGTTCGTTACGCTGTGGTACGAAGCGAATGTGTTCGACAAGGTGGCGCCTGTCAAGACAGGCCCGAATACACCTGCCAGCCCGGCCGCCCCGGAACGCACGCAGTAATGAGGGGTCGGCCAGCGTTGCCGCTGGCCGGTACTGGCGCGCTCCCGGCGTGGCCGGGCGGAGCTGACTTTACAACAGGGTGCAAGCACCATGCTTTAAAGGCATTCTTAATGCGCCTTGGATAGAATGAGGAGCCAACGGCGCATCAGCAGCACTTCAACATAGCCCGGCTCGATGCCCGTACCGCACTCGATCAAGGGATTGACGGTGTAGTAGCGCTTGCGGAAGTCGCGGCAAACGAGGATTTCGCGCTTGCCCATGCGGACGAGGAAAGAGCTTGGGGCGTATTCCAGGCCGAACCGTGAGCCAAAACCGCTATTCAATGTTGCCATGACAATTCCTTTGAGGGAGATGTGTTGAACGAGTCATCAGAATAGCATAACTACTGTATGAAAACACAGCTACTGTATGAATAAACAGTATTTTTTTCTGGTGTGGTTTTTTTGATCATCGCCAGGAACATGAAAGAGAGATCAGTTTGCAAGAGAATAATGACATGGGCATGACCACGGGCTGGACCATGAAACTGCGGCGCTTCGTCGAGGCGCGCCTGTCGCCCGAAGGCGAGCTGGGCCTGCATATGACGGTGGGCGTGGCCCTGATGCTGGTGGCCATCGTGGTCTTCCACGAGATCGCCGAAGCCGTGATGGGCATGGCCCGGATCACCGTGATCGACCTGCAGGTGGCGCAGTGGTTCAACCAGCATGCCGTGCCGTGGATCACCAGTTGCCTGCTGGTCGTCACGCATATGCATGGCGTGATCGGCGCCATCACCCTGGCTATCTTGCTGGGCTGGTATCTGCACCGCAAGGGCGCCAATTACTGGCTGTTTACCCTGGTGATCACCATGCCGGGCGTCATGTTTTTGAACCTGCTGTTAAAGTACATTTTTGTCCGCGCGCGGCCCAGCTTTGACGAGCCCATCCTGCAGACGGCCTTGAGCACGTACAGCTTTCCCAGCGGCCATACGGCCACCTCGACAGCCCTGTACGGCTTGCTGGCCGCCTACCTGATTTGCCAGACGGCACCGGGCGCCTGGGGCAAGCGCATCGCCATCGCGCTGGGCGCATTCCTGATGGCGTCGCTCGTCGGCTTCAGCCGCATCTACCTGGGCGCGCATTACCTGAGCGATGTGCTGGCGGCCATGGCGGAAAGCTATGGCTGGCTGGCCATCTGTATCGCCGGCGTATCGACCCTGCGCCGCCGCCGGCATATCCGGCAAACCAGATAAGGGGAGTGATCCTGAGCAAGATTGCAGTCATCATCAATGCGGGCGCCGGTTGCGGCTATGCGCCCGACTGGGCGCAGCAGCTCGAAGCACAATTCCTGGCCGTGGGCCTCGACGCCGCCATCACCCTGGCGCAAAGCGGGGCCGAGATGATCGCCACGGCCGAACAAGCCTTGCGCGATGGCGCGCCCATCGTCGTGGCCGGCGGAGGCGATGGCACCATCAATGCCGTCGCCTCCGTCGTCGTCGGCAGCGGCACGTCGTTTGGCGTCTTGCCATTGGGCACCTTGAACCACTTCGCCAAGGATTTGAATATCCCGCTTGACCTCGATGCGGCGATTGCCAATGTGGCGCAGGGCGTGCGACACCAGGTCGACGTGGGCGAAGTCAATGGCCGCATCTTCCTGAACAATTCCAGCCTGGGCCTGTATCCCGATATCGTGCGCGACCGCGAAAAGCAGCAGCGGCGGCTGGGACGGGGCAAGTGGCTGGCCTTCAGCTGGGCGCTGGTGGCCGCCTTGCGCCGCTATCCGTTTCTCAGCGTGCAGCTGAAACTCAACGACGCCGTGCATGCGCGCCGCACGCCTTTCGTCTTCATCGGCAATAATGAATATCTGATGGAAGGCTTGAATATCGGCGAGCGCGAACGGCTCGATGGCGGCCAGCTGAGCCTGTACGTGGCGCAGCGTCCGGGCCGCCTGGGCTTGCTGAAGCTGGCCTTGCATGCACTGTTCGGCAAGCTGTCGCAGGCCAAGGATTTCGATGTGCTGACGGCCACCGACCTGGAGATCGCCACGCGCCACCGCCGCCTGCGCGTGGCCACCGATGGCGAAGTGACCGTCATGAATACCCCGCTGCGCTACCGCATCCGCACGGCCGCGCTCGAAGTGATCGTGCCGGCGCCCGTACCCGCCGCCAGCTAGGAGAACGCGATGCGTACCATCGTGCATTTATCGGATCTGCATTTCGGCCGGGTCGACGGGGACTTGCTGGCGCCCTTGCGCGCGCTGGTCGAGCGCCTGGAACCGGACGTGGTGGTGGTCTCCGGCGACCTCACCCAGCGGGCCCGCAGCGCCCAGTTCCAGGCGGCGCGGCACTTTCTCGACAGCTTGCCGGGGCCGCAGATCGTGGTGCCGGGCAACCATGACGTGCCCCTGTACAACGTCGTTTCCCGCTTCCTGACGCCGCTGGTGAAATACCGGCGCCATGTGACGGACGATTTGTCGCCCGAATACGTGGATGAGGAAATCGCCGTGCTGGGCATCAACACGGCCCGCTCATTGACGTTCAAGGATGGCCGCATCAGCCACGAGCAGATCGATTTCCTGCGTGAACGCCTGGGCCGCTTGTCGCCCGGTTTGACGCGCATCATCGTCACGCACCATCCATTCGACTTGCCCGAGCACTTCGACGAGGATGACCTGGTGGACCGCGCGCCGCAGGCGCTGCAAATGTTTTCCGAATGCGGCGTGGATTTATTGCTGGCGGGACATCTGCATGCCAGCGTGGCGGGCAACACGGCCGAGCGCTACAAGATCGCCGGTTACGCGGCCCTGATGGTGCAGGCGGGCACGGCCACGTCCACGCGGGGCAGGGGCGAGTCGAACTCGTTCAATGTGCTGCGCGTGGAAAACAGCTGCATCCGGGTCGAGCGCTACAGCTGGAATGAAGACAGCGCCGACTTTGAAAAGGTCAGCACGGAAGCGTTCGAACGCCAGGGCGGGGTGTGGGCCAGCTTGCGGCCGCTGTGATCAATGATGTGTTAATTACAGATGGCGTGCCGCATCCATGCGGTCATGCAAAATGCGGACGATGGCAATGCCATAGTGAGTGATGTGGAAATAAATCATGTGCCGTCCGACTTTGCGGCGCCGGTAGCCGGGCCGAATCTGCTCGCATGCCGGTGCCGTCTCGGGCGCGCGTGCCAGGTCATCGAAGGCTGCCGTCATGGTGTCAAGATAAAGACTGGCCTGCTGCACGCTCCACCGCTGCGACGTATACGCCCAGATCGCCTCAAGGTCACGTTCGGCGGCGGGCGTCAGCCGGTATTCAGCCATGCGCTGCCAGCATTCTCTGCTTGAAAGCCCTGGCGTCGAAAGGCTGGGGTTCGCCGCTGGCCTCGCCTTCCACCAGCGCCGCGCGGATCGCATCGAGTTCGGCGCTGCGTTCCTGTTCACGCCGGATCAGGTCGCGGATGTATTCGCTGTCGTTCGTATAGCGCCCCGCGTCAATTTGCGCCTTGATCCAGTCGTCCTGCTGGTCCGTCAAGGTAATGGTCTTGCGCACGGTTCCCATGGTGGTCCACTCCAGATATGAGCAGTACGACGATCGTCATACTATTGGTGCAATATAGTGCATATTTGTGCAAATATCCAGCCGCCTGATCGGTGCTTACAGCCAGTAGTTCATGAAGCGCGCCGCCCACTCCTTCATGCGGTCGGAGATGGGGCGCGTTTCCCATTTTGCCTTGGTGATCTCTTCCGAGTCGCGCAAGTCTTCCTGGAAGGCGTTTTCCATTTCGCGGCCGAAGCTGTCGCCCAGCACGATCACGTTCAGCTCGCTGTTGTGCAAAAAGCTGCGCATGTCGATGTTGGTCGAGCCGACCGTCGACCAGGCGCCGTCGATGACGGCCGTCTTGGCGTGCAGCACGGCCAGTTTCAAGTGAAAGATGCGGATGCCGCCGGCTAGCAGCTGGTCGTACAGCGCGTGTCCCGCATGAAACACGAGGCCGCTGTCGGACACGCCGGGCAGCACCACGGTGACGTCCACGCCCCGTTTCGCTGCCGCGACCAGCGCGTCGACCGTCTGCTGGTCGGGCACGAAATAGGCGGACGTGATGTGGATGGATTTCTTGGCTTCCTGGATGGCCAGGATGTAGGCCTTGTAGATTTCAAAGCCGCCGTCCGGTTCGCTGGCCACCACGCGCACCAGCTTGTCGCCCACTTCGGACAGCACGGGAAAATAATTGGCGTCCGGCAAGTCGGCCTGGTCTTGCTGGGCCCAGGTGCGGATGAACAGCCACTGGAAGGCGGCCACGGCCGGGCCTTCCACTTTCACGTGCGTGTCGCGCCAGCCCACGTCCTTCTTGTCGGTGGGCTTCGATTTCGAGCGGAACAGCGAGCTTTTCGCATAGGTATCGCTGATATTGATGCCGCCCGTAAACGCCGTCTTGCCATCGACGATCAGCACCTTGCGGTGGTCGCGGTTGTTGATCTTCCAGTCGTCGCCCTTGAGCTTGGCGGGATTGACGGGATTGAAGGCCACCAGGTGCACGCCGGCCGCGCGCATGCGGTCAAAAAACGCCTGCGGCACGCCGATCGTGCCCACGCTGTCATAGATGACGTTGACCGTCACGCCCGCCTGCTGCTTCTCGATCAGCATGTCGGCGAATTTCAGGCCCAGCGGGTCCTGGTCGAAGATATACGTTTCCAGGTTGATGCTGTTCTTCGCTTCGCTGATGGCCTGGAACATGGCGGCCATGGTTTGCGGGCCGTCAAACAGCAGGGTCACCTTGTTGCCCTTGATCAAAGGCACGCCCGTGGCCGCCTCTTCCAGCGCGGCCTGGGTCTTCAAGTCCATGCCGGACCTGGCCCAGCGCTTGTTGAGCAGGGCGGCCCGGCTGTTGACGTTCAGCACGGCGCCCTTGCCCGTGATCACCTTGGGCTTGGCCACGGGTTCCAGGGTGGTATTGAGATTTTTAACGTTTGGCAACGCGGCGCATGCAGCCAGGGTCCAGCACAGCAGTAGGGCGGTGAGGCAGGGTTGCATGCGGCGAGCGGTCATTTTTGAGCCTTGGTCGTGGGTGACAGGTTTGCCGAGTCATCGGCCAGTGCCAGTGGCGGCGGGTTTTTCGAACCGAAGAAGAAGACGATGGGCGAGCGCAGGAAACGCTTGCCCAGGATCTTCAGCAACTGCATGCCGTGCTTGAAGCGCACCTGGCGCGAACGCAGAGCTACCCACAGGGCCAGGCCGAAGCTGACCAGCAGGTTGGCCGTGCCGATGGCGAAGATGCCCGACAGCGACTTGACGGCCAGTTGCCAGCTCATATTGTGGTCGAGTCCCACCAGCGCTGTCGCAAAGTTGGCGGCCGAGAAGGTGATGTGGCGGATATCGATGGGCAAGCCGATCAGGAAGCCCAGGGTGCCGATGGAGCCCAGCAGGATACCGAAATAGAAGTTACCCATCAGGCCGCCCAGGTTGTTTTCCAGGTACAGGCCCAGCCGTTGTAAGCGTTCCTGGCCGATCACGCGGCCCAGGCCGCGCAATTGCGCGATGCGCTGCGCCCAGCGCGTGTACAGGGCCTGGTTGTCGTAGTAGCCGGAAATCAGGCCCGCGACGAACAGGCACACGCCCGCGATCATGGCGTAGAAGATGGCGGGGCTGCCGATGGGGTCGATATCGTGCAGCAGGTGCATGGCTTTTTCCGGCGTCACCAGGTTGTGCCCCGTGATCGCCTTGTAGCCGAGCGCGATCAGCCACGCCGTGGGGATGGCCGTCGCCAGGTTGCCCAGCACGGCCATGTTTTGCGTGCGGAAGACCTTGTTGATCAGTTCCGCCATGCTGTCGAGGTCGATGTTCCGGCCATCCTTGCTGTGCAGGCCGGCGGCGATGCGCGACGCCGTCATGGCCGGCTGCTTGGTGGCCACCGTGAAGTGCAGCAAGTGGATGAACATGAAGCCGATCGAGTAATTCATGCTGAACATGAAGGCTTCGACCAGCGGCGCCGAGCGCAGGTAGGACATCAAGATCTTGAACAGGGCCATGAAGCCGATGATCACGCCCGCGCCGGCGGACGAGAGGAACATGGCACCCATTTCGCGGCGGTTTTCCGCGATGTAGTGCTCGCCCGTGCGGCTGGCGTTTTCCGTCACATTGCGCGCCAGCAAGTTGATATTGTCGGAAAACAGGTCGCTGACCTTGTATTTGTGGTTATGCGCGCGTATCAGTTCCAGCGCCAGCCCGACGGCGCCCGCGCGGCGGCGGCTGACGGGTTGCGGGTGCAGTAAGTCCTGCGTGGCGTCCACCGTGATGGCGTCGATGTCCACGTTGTTCGATGCGGGCAGCTCGCCGCTCGTGTCGACGAGGAACAGCAGCTTGCGCAAGCGGTCGATGCTCTGCGCCAGCGCCACCAATAAATACGTGAGGGGAATGCTGGTGCCCTGGTACAGCGCCTTCTTGCGGATCTTGGCGATGACGGCGTCGCACTGGTCCAGCATCACCAGCAAATGGCGCGCATCCTCGATGTGTTCGATATCGCCCTGCAGCAGGCTCGTATAGGCGTCCAGATAGGCGTTCACTTCCGTGTTCTGCACCATGAACGGCGACTGGAACACTTCAATTTCATTGTGGAAACGCGTCAGTTCCGGTTCCAGGCCCATGGCGCAGACGCGGTAGGACAGGGTACGGATGGCGTCGAGCATGCCCGGCAGCATGATATTGCCATCGCCGACGGCCAGTTCGACCTCATCGCTGGTCAATACGTCGAACAGTTCCAGCCAGTCCGTGGCGGGCACGTTGCTGATCCACAAATAATCGGTCTTCAGGTACAGCACCTGGTCGAGCGCGTCGTTCAGGTATTCGTCGCCGAGGGCGGGCGGCAGCATGCGGTAGGCGATGCGGCGTTTTAATTCTGTAAAGAAACCGCTGTTCGACAGCACGCCGATATCGGTGTACAGGCTGGCGTGGCGGCGCGCGGCCAGCACGCGCAGCACGTATTCGTGCAGGGCGCGCGCCTGCGCGGGGTTACCTTTGAGAAGCTGGCGCAGGGTGCGCACGTTGGCAATCGCGGTAGCGCTGTCGTGGGGGCGCTTGGGACGCAGTGAGTTGAATAATTCCACCAGCAAGTCGATATTGCTGGAGTTGGGGTCAATGCGTTCGAGGATAGCTAGCATGCAAAAAAACGGGCGAGCCGCTGTCGGTAAAACCAGTAGTGTACCGCCTGCGTCAGATCGCGCAACGTTCGCCACCGAACATTGCTTTACGGCAGGGCCTGCAATTCACGCCATTTTGCCGCATATTGGCACAATCATGGTCAATCTTGCGTGTTGTCAGTGCGCGACGTGTTTCTTGAGGCTAAGCTGAAGTTTCTGTTGTACAACGCACGGATGGCTGGACAAAAAGCGAGGATAAGGTAACACTTGGATCAGACACACAGCGCATGTCCTGATCAATACCGGGAAGTTTCAATTCACGTGACCGAGATATTTATCATGAAGACCTCGTATTTTGCGCTTGCTGTGATAGGGATGGGGCCATTCGCGCTGGGCGCGACGGCCCAGGCTGCCGATGGCGCGGGCAATGCCGCATCCACCAACGTTGCCGTGTACGGCGTGCTCGACGCGGGTATCGTGGCCGAACGGGGCTGTGCCGCCGGTTGCGCCGGCGCCAAGCTGTCCGGTGGCGTCGCCTCCGGCTCGCGCCTGGGCGTGCAGGGCCGCGAAGCACTGGGCAACGACGTCTCCGCCGTATTTACCCTGGAAGCGGGCATCCAGAACGACACGGGCCAGTCGGACGAGGGCCGTCTGTTCGGCCGCCAGGCCTACGTGGGCCTGGACAGCCGCCTGGGCGCGCTGACCCTGGGGCGCCAGTACAACCTGCAATACCTGACCCTGACCGACGTGGCCGACCCGTTCAAGGGCGGCATGGCTGGCAGCGCCAGCAACCTGGCCGGCTACAGCGTGAAACGCTACGACAATACCGTCAAATACGCGACGCCCGCCTTGCGCGGCGTGACGGCCAGCGCCATCTACAGCTTCGGCGAGTCGCCATACAGCAGCGCCAACAACCGCGCGTATGGCGCCACCCTCGGCTATTCGGCCGGCGCCGTGAATGTCAGCGTGTCGCACCAGCGCAAGAACAACTTCATCCTCGCCTCCGGCACCTTGCCCGCCATTGACATGTCGTCGCGCAACACCCTGATCGCGGCGAACATCGACCTGAAAGTGGCCACCGCCTTTGCCGCCGTGGGCGTGAACAAGGGCTATGGCAGCTCGCCGTGGGACCCGAACAATGCCTACAGCTCGCTGGCCCTGTCGATGTCGTCATCGGACAGCCGCGACACCTTGCTGGGCGTGTCCGTGCCCGTGGGCGGCTTCAAGCTGCTGGCCTCGTACGTGCGCAAGGACGACCGCGACCTGGCCAACCGCGACGCCAATCAGGTGGCCGTCGGCCTCACGTATTCCCTGTCAAGACGCAGCGATTTCTACGCGTCCTACGCGAAGATCCACAACAAGAACGGCGCCCGCTACACGGTGGGCAATGCCAGCGACGCGGGGCGCGGCGACGCCGCATTCAACATGGGTTTCCGTCACGGCTTCTGAGCGGAGGCGGATGGGGCCGGGCACGTTGCCCCCAGCCACTTGCCGTTGCTCGTCACATTCACCTGTTCCGGTGTGCCGCGCGCGCTGGTCGTCACCGCCAACTGCATATTGAAGGCCCGGTCGCCGGTGAACGTGAGCTGGCCTTCGCCGCTCGATTTCGGGTTGGCGCAGGTGAACGATACATGCATGCCGCCCGCGGTGTCGCTGTTCTTCGAGGTGCAGTCGCCGGGCTGGCCCGTGGGAATCTGCTTGCGCGCCGCCATTTCCGGCGTCACGCACGCCGTCACGCGCACGGCGCCGTCGGCACCCACGGTGGGCATGGCCATGCCGCGGCTGGCCGCCATGCTTTCCAGTTGCTTGCGTTGATCGGGAGGAAGGTTGCCCAGCTGCTGCAGCACCATGGACATGGCGTTGTCGGTGGCGGCGTCGGGCGACGCCATCTTGCTATCGACTTGCCACAGGCCGGGCTTGATGGTGGCGGCATGGGCTTGGCTGCCCAAGGCGGCGCAAGCGAGCAGAGTCAGGCGTAGCAGCGAGTGTTTCATGTTGGCGTCTCCAAAAAAGGCAGACCCCAGCATACGGCATGGCAAGCGTAGCACGCTTGCCATTGTGTTACAAACTGTGATCGGGCTCGCTGCGGCGCACGTCCACGCTGGCGATGCGGCGCTCGTCGGCCTCGACGATTTCATAGCGCAAGCCGTCGAGCTCCAGCACTTCGCCCACGGCTGGCATGTTCTCGAAATGCGCCAGCAGGAAGCCGGCCAGCGAGTTGTATTCGCCGTCTTCGCTGACCAGGGTTTCCGTCTCGAACACTTGCTCCAGGTAATGCAGGTCCGTCGCGCCATCGATGCGCCAGTGGCCGGGGCCCAGCACTTCCACGTCGGGCTGTTCGTCCTCGTCGGGGAATTCGCCTGCGATGGCTTCCAGGATGTCGATCGGCGTGAGCACGCCTTGCACGGTGCCGAATTCGTCGACCACCAGCACCAGCTGGCCGCGCGAGCGCTTCAGGGTTTCCATGGCTTTCAGCACGCCGGCCGCTTCCGGCACGACGACGGCTTCGCGCATGCTGGCCGGATCGATCTTGCCATGCGAGACGAGGTCTTCGATCAGGTCCTTGCTGCGCGCGATGCCGGCCACATTGTCGAGGTCATCGTTGCAGACAGGAATCATGCTGTGCGGCGTGTCGCGCAGCAGTTGCAGCATCTTCTCGCTGCTGTCGTTCAGGTTGACCCACGAGACGTCGCCGCGCGGCGTCATCACGGAGCGGATCGAGCGTTCGGCCAGGGTCAGCACGCCGCTGACCATGTTGCGCTCTTCCACGCCGAAGGCGGAGACGTCGGGCAATTCCTTGACTTCGTGCTCTTCCACGGCTTCGCGGCCCTTGCGTCCGCCCAGCAGGCTCAGCACGGCTTGCGCCGTGCGGTCGCGCAGCGGGGCGTTCGATTGCAGCTTGAGGAAGTTGCGGCGCGCCAGCTGGTTGAAGAACTCGATGACGATCGAGAAACCGATGGCGGCGTACAGATAGCCCTTCGGAATGTGGAAGCCCAGGCCTTCGGCCACCAGCGACAGGCCGATCATCAGCAAAAAACTCAGGCACAGCACGACGACGGTGGGGTGGGCGTTGACGAAGCGCGTCAGCACCTTCGAGGCCAGCATCATGACGACGATGGAAATGACGACGGCCGCCATCATCACGTACAGGTTTTCCACCATGCCGACGGCCGTGATGACGGCGTCGAGGGAAAAGACGGCGTCGAGCACGACGATCTGCGCCACCACGAGGCCGAAGCCGGCATAGACTTTCGGGCCCGTCTGGGCATGCGTGACGCCTTCGAGGCGTTCGTGCAGCTCGGTGGTGGCCTTGAACAGCAGGAACAGGCCGCCGACGAGCAGGATCAGGTCGCGCCCCGAAAACGAGAAGGTCCATATGGAAAACAAGGGCGTCGTCAGTGTGACGAGCCAGGAAATCAGCGAGAGCAGGCCCAGGCGCATGACGAGGGCCAGGGTCAGGCCCAGCACGCGCGCCTTGTCGCGCTGGTGCGGCGGCAGCTTTTCGGCCAGGATGGCGATGAAGATCAGGTTGTCGATACCCAGTACGATTTCCAGTACGACCAGCGTCAGCAGGCCGACCCAGATTGTCGGGTCAAATAACCATTCCATGTGTGTAACCTTGTAAAGTCAGTAAGTTTCAAGCTTGCCTGGTGGCTCGTGCCCCAGGGAACCGTGTTGCGAGTGCGTGGTGTGGCGGCGGG
>NZ_JBWBYV010000014.1:0-173086 GCF_056174685.1 Janthinobacterium sp. BHSEK | reverse complement strand
CCGTCAGTGTATAACTGAAATTCTTGACGTTACACCGGAGGTAAGAGGAAGTATTGCACCCATATTGGCCTGGCTGGACGGGAAAAAACAGGTAGTCCTGGGTAAAGAAATAGCTCAGCTCATCCAACACAATCACGCCGTCCAGATTGCTGTCCTCCCCGACAAAACTGCCCCCGAACTCCTTGCGAGAATCGAATACGCCGGTAGCCGCATCGACAAAGCCTCGATAAGTAAAATCCCACGTCGTCGGCTGCGCATGGGCAGCGGATATTCCGGCGACAAGCAATGCGGCGCACAACAGGTTCTTTTTCATGGTTTCCTCATATTTTTGCAGAGCGTTAAAAAGCGCTTCAGGAAGACGTACCCATCACATCTGACGGCATGCCGCCATGTTAATTTTATCATAATTAAATATAAATATGATAATTATCAATGGCCAGGAAAGACATGAAAAAAACAGGCGCGAGATTGTGGAAATGGCGCGCAATCATGGCTACATATTGCGGAACAACGCCATGAAAGGCTGGCTCACGGCCAGGGTTTCCGGCCGCGATTTGAGGCGCAGGGTGCCGCGTCCCACCTCGTCGCGCGTGACGGAGGCCACCATCTTCATGTTGACGATGGTGGAACGGTGGACCTGTTTGAAGATGGCCGGATCGAGCACGTCGAGCAGTTCGCGGATCGGCTTGCGCAGCAGCGCCTCGCCCTCGGCCGTCATGACGGCCGTGTACTTGGTGTCGGACTGGAAATAGGCGATGTCTTCCACCATGATCAGCCGCGTATCCTTGCCGCTGCTGGCCGTCAGCCACACCAGCGGCGGCGACTTGGCGGCCGCCGGCAAGGCGCTGCTCAATTGCTGCAGCAAGCCGGCCAGCGCGCCGTCGCCCGCCCGGGTCTTGCCGGCCCGCGCCCGCACGCGCTGCAGGGTCGCCTGCAGGCGCTCGCGGACGACCGGTTTCAGCAGGTAATCGACGGCGCCCTTGTCGAAGGCGTCGATCGCGTACTGGTCGTAGGCCGTGACGAACACCACCTGCGTGGCGGGACTCGCTTCCAGCGCGCCGGCCGCCACTTCCAGCCCCGTCAGGCCCGGCATGCGGATATCGAGAAAGGCGACGTCGGGCTTGCGCGTGGCGATGGCCTCGAGCGCCGTGCCGCCGTCGTCGCAGGCGGCGACGATGCGCAGTGCCGGCCACTCTTCGGCCAGCAGGGCCACCAGCGCATCGCGCAGCAGGGTTTCATCTTCGGCGATGACGCAGGTCATTTCAGGCGGATGCATACGACACTCCTTCCGCCGTGCTGTCCGGCACCGTGATGGTGGCCGTCACGCCATCGGGGAAGTTGGCGACGATGGCAAACGCGGCGGCATTGCCGTAGGTCAGGCGCAGGCGCTCGCGCACATTGCGCAGGCCAATGCCCGTGCCGGCGCCGTCGTCGCTGAAACCCTGGCCGTCGTCGGCCACCGTGACGATCACCGTGCCATTGCCGCTGCGCGCCATGATCCAGATGGTGCCGCCGCCGCTTTTCGGCTCCAGCCCATGCTTGATGGCGTTTTCCACCAGGGTTTGCAGCATCATCGGCGGCAGCTCCACCTGGCGCAGGTATTGCGGCACCTCGATTTGCAGGTTCAGGCGCCCGCCCATGCGGATTTTCAGGATGTCGAGGTAGGCGCGCGCCCGCTCCAGCTCCGTGCCCAGGGTCGACATGGCTTGCTCCGTGCGCGGCAGCGAGTGGCGCAGATATAAAATCAGGTTGCCCAGCATTTCATCGGCGCGCACGGGGTCGCTGCGCGTGAGCAGCTGCGCGCTGGCCAGGGTGTTGTACAGGAAGTGCGGCTCGACCTGCGCATGCAGCAGGCTCAGTTTGGCCACCGTCAGTTCCTTTTCCGTCGCCGTCTGGCGCGTCTCGGCCTGCTCGCCGCGGCGGCGCTGCGCCACCCGGCGCGTGATGGCCCGCGTCACCGCTTCCGCATTTTCCAGGTTGCTGCCATGGTCGACGAGGAACCAGTCGGTCCACGCATTGCGCGCCGGCTCGCAGATCAGGGTCACGCTGCCCGCCTCGCCATTCGGCGTGACGGTGGCGAGGATCTGGTTCGGCCGCGGTTCGAGGAAACCCAGCAAGCGCATGCGCGGCAGGCCCGTGTGCGTGTACGGCGCCGCACGGCGCACGCGGGCCTGCACCTGCAGGCTGTCGCGCGCGCTTTCGACCACTTCGCTGCCGGGCAGTTCGCGGATGGCCGCGTCGATCATGTCGAACGCCTCGCCCGCCTCGAACGGGATCTCGATCTGGCGCCGCTGGCGGCTCGACAAGGTGCCGGCATTGACGGCGCCGGCGATCAGGCGCACGCGGCGCACGTGCGAAAACGCATTCGTGACGACGGTGCAGGCCAGCAAGGCGCCGACGATGACGAAGAAGCCTTCCGTATGCCCGAAGATATAACGCAGGAAGTTCTCGACCAGGAGAGCGGTGGCGATGACGTACGTGAGCATCGTGGCCAAGGTGAGGCGAAGGATAAAGAAGAGGCTGGTCATGGTTTTTCCCTGGAACGTAGAAGTGGGCCAAGAATAGCAATCGGCACCAGCGGCGGTGGCCATTATGCGATGGAAGCCCGGTAGTAGCGACAAAGGCATCAAAATAAAGCATCAATCCGCGCCACCGCGAAATAAAATCGCTTGCAATTAAATAGTGCACGATATATATTGAGCACATGGACGCCGGATTTACTTCTTCAGACGGGCATCCTGGGGCCACGGCCCGCGAAACAAGTAGTACACTATTTAGTAGTCACCTATTTATCTACCTAAAGGAAACCATCATGTCGATCAAACAAGTCCTGTACCGCGCTCAAGCCACCGCCACCGGAGGCCGCGAAGGCCGTGCCGTGTCGTCCGACAATGTGCTGGACGTCAAGCTGACGACGCCAAAAGAACTGGGCGGCAATGGCGCCGTCGGCACCAATCCGGAACAGCTGTTTGCCGCCGGCTACTCGGCCTGCTTCATCGGCGCCATGAAATTCGTCGGCGGCCGCGACAAGATCGCCGTACCGGCGGACCTGTCGATCGAAGGCAACGTCGGCATCGGCGCCATCGACACGGGCTTCGGCATCGAAGTGGAACTGAAGATCTCGCTGCCAGGCATGGAACGCGCCGCCGCCGAAGCGCTGGTCGCCGCCGCCCACATCGTGTGCCCATACTCGAACGCCACGCGCGGCAACATCGACGTCACCCTGACGATCGTGTAATAGACGCAACACCTTACGCATCCCCGGCCGCGCCTTGGCGCCGCCGGGGATTTTTGCTTTAGCGCAGCGCCTGCAGCAGCTTGTCCGCCAGCGCCGGTGCCGAGGCCGGATTCTGTCCCGTGATCAGTTCGCGGTCGACCACCACGTTGCTGGTCCACGGCGCCTGGTTCTGCACATATTGCGCGCCGGCCGCCTGCAAGCCCGACTGCGGATAGAACTTCATCCATCCGCCCTTCAAGGCGCCCTGCGCCGCCAGCTCTTCCTCATTGCTGATCACCGTCATGCGGTAGCCCTTGTAGATCCAGTCCGCCGGCGTGGGCGGCGTCCGGCCCGTTTCCAGCGCGGCCGTAAACTGGGCCGCCTGCGGCAGGGCCGACAGCAGGGCGATGGGACCATGGCACAGCAGCGCCGTCGGCTTGCCATCCGCGTGGAACTGGCGCAGCAGCGCGCCCAGGCTGGCATCCTTCAATAAGTCCTGCATGGGCGCATGGCCGCCCGGCACCAGCACGGCCGCGTAGTGGCCATAGCCGATCTGTTCCACCCGTTTCAGGCTGATCACGGGCGAGCGGCCCGGCACCGTCAGCGCCAGCTGGTCGAGCAAGGCCTTGTGCGCCGCGTGGGCGACCGCGTCGCCGCCAAAATAGGCGTCCGTATCGGAGCTGGCGTCCAGGGTCGGCGCCTGGCCCTGCGGCGTGGCGAACGTCACCGTGTGGCCCGCGTCGAGCAGCTTTTTCACGGGCTGCATCAGTTCATTCAGATAAAAGCCCGTCTGAAAAACCTTGCCGTCGCGCAAGTCGAGGTGATTCGCGTCCGACAGCACGACGAGCACTTCGGCCGCCTGGGCGCTGGAAAAGGCGGCGAGCAACAGGCTGCTGAGCAGTAATTTTTTCATGGTATGGCCTTTCTGTAGAGAGGACACCAGCATATTCCGAATCAAAATGCGAAAAAATGATGAATAATGCACAGCACTGATGCGGAATACGACCGAATGGAGCCGGGATGGATAAATTACAGGCGATGCAGCTGTTTCGCCGCGTGGCCGAGCTGGGCAGCTTTCGCCGGGCGGCCGATGAACTGGACTTGTCGGCCTCGTACGTGAGCCGGCGCATCGGCCAGCTGGAGCAGGAACTGGGCGGGCGCCTGATGACGCGCACCACGCGCCAGCTGGCCCTGACGGAAACGGGCGCCGCCTACCTCGAGCACTGCCGCAAGCTGCTCGACGAGCTGGCGCAGGCGGAGGACATGGTGGCCCATTCCACGGCGCACGTGACGGGCCGCTTGCGCATCAACGCGCCGCTGACGCTGGGCGTGGGCGAGCTGGCCGAGGGCCTGGCCGATTTCATGGCCGACTGGCCCGCGCTGCGCCTCGATGTCGACCTGAAGGATGAATATGTGGACCTGGCGGCCGCCAATTACGACCTGGGCTTTCGCGTCACCACCGCCCTCACCGATTCGAGCTACGTGGCGCGCCACATCCACGACTACCGCCTGCACATCTGCTGCGCGCCCGCCTACCTGGAGCGCCACGGCCCCTTGGCCGAACCCACGGATCTGACGCGCCAGCGCTGCTTCATCTACAGCCACGCCCTGTTCGGCAGCCGCTGGCCGCTGCGCCATGCGGGTCCCCACAGCGACATCGAAGTGCCGAACTGGGTGCGCACGAACAACACGCTGTTCATGCGCAGCCTGATCCTGCGCGGCCTGGGCATCGGCATCCTGCCCACCTTTGTCTGCCGCGAAGAGCTGGCCAGCGGCGCCCTGGTCGAGCTGTTCCCCGACGTCGAGCGCCCCAGCCTGGCGCTGTTCGCCATCTACCCGTCGCGCCAGCTGGTGGCGCCCCGCGTGACGCGCTGCATCGAGCACCTGAAGCAGTGGTATGCGCAGCGCTATCCCACGCCGGCGGCGTGAAGCCGGTAAAATCATGGCCACTCTCAATCAAGGATGACCCATGATCAGCTGGCAATGGAACACGTTCGACGAACTCGGCCCCCACGATTTGTACCAGGTGCTGGCCTTGCGCCAGCGCGTGTTCGTCATCGAACAACAATGCATTTATCCGGACCTGGACGGCCATGACCAGCAGGCGATGCATCTGCTGGGCTGGCAAACGGACGATGGCCAGCGCCGGCTGGCCGCCTACCTGCGCGTGCTGGCGCCGGGCGCCAAGTATGTGGAAATGTCGCTGGGCCGCGTGCTGACGGCGCCCGAGGCGCGCAGCACGGGCGCCGGCAGGCAGTTGTTGCTTGAGGGCATCGCGCGGGCGGAACGCCAGCACCCTGGCCACGCCATCCGCATCGGCGCCCAGCACTACCTGGAACGCTTCTACCAGTCGTTCGGCTTTGTCACCGTCAGCGCACCGTATGACGAAGACGGCATCCAGCACGTTGACATGCTGCGCGCGGAGCCAGCGGCATGACGACGGCCCTGATTTCCTGGAGCGGCGGCAAGGATTCCTGCCTGGCCCTGTGGCGCGCGCGCAATGCCGGCCTGGCCGTGCCGCTGTTGATCACGGCCATGGATGAAGATGGACGCAAGTCGCGCTCGCACGGCGTGCCGCCCGAGTTGCTGGCGGCGCAGGCGGCCAGCCTTGGCGCGCGCCTGCAGCGCTATCACGCCAGCTGGGCCAGCTATGAAGAGAAATTCATCGCCATGCTGCGCGCGGCGAAGGAGGACGGCATAGCCCACGCCATCTTTGGCGACATCGATCTGCAGCCGCACCGCGACTGGGAAGAAAAAGTCTGCGCCGCGGCCGGCCTGACGGCGCACCTGCCCCTGTGGGGCGAAGGGCGGCGCGCGCTGGTCGACGAATTTCTCGCCGCCGGCTTCAAGGCCATCGTCGTGTGCATCAATGGCCAGCATCTGCCGCGTGAATTTTGCGGGCGCGAGTTCGACGCCGCCTTCCTGGCCAACCTGCCGCCCGGCGTCGACGCCTGCGGCGAAAACGGCGAATTCCACACCTTCGTCTACGACGGCCCCGCCTTCAGCGCGCCCGTGGCACTGCGCCGCACGCAGGTGCTGCAATATGATGCGCCGGCCAGTCTGGGCGGCGCCACGTATTACTTCCAGGAGCTGGCGCCCGCTTAAACCGGCCAGCAAAGCAAAAAGGGCGATTCCGTGGAATCGCCCTTTTCGTGTGCCTTGCGCGCGCTTACTTTTTCGTCACGGCCACCAGCTTGATCTCGAACAGCAAGCCCGCGTAGCCAGGAATCTTCGGCGCGCTGCCCGCCTTGCCATAGCCGAGGTCATACGGAATGGCCAGGGTGCGCGTGCCGCCCTCCTTCATGCCGACCAGGCCGCGGTCCCAGCCCAGGATGACCTGGCCGATGCCCAGGGTGAACTTGAAACCGCTGCCGGCCAGGCTCGCATCGAACTGCACGCCCTTGTTGCCCGGCTTGCTTGCGTCATACAGCCAGCCCGTGTACGTCACCAGCAGGGTATCGCCCGCCGCCGCCGCCGTGCCGGTGCCCACCACCGTATCGGTAATGGTCAGTTCCTTCACTTGCGTATTCGGGTCCAGCACGACCGGCTTCTCCGTGTTGGCAGCGGCACCGCAGGCGGTCAGGGCCACGGCGCAAGCGAGGGTGGCGATCAATTGAAATACCGATTTCATGGTTTCCCTTTAAATATTGGAGTGTGGCTGAGGCCCGTACGGTGCGGACCGGTACGGGCTGCAGTTTAACAGGACTCACGCAGCCCATTTGTAAGCAGACGTAAGCATGGCGCGAGTTGTGTGCCGATACAACGTTGACACAATAGCCACATTATCTAGATTTCCACCTGCGTGCCCAGTTCGATCACCCGGTTGCTCGGGATCTGATAGTAGTCGGCCGCCGTGCGCGCATTGCGCGACATGGTGACGAACAGGTGCTCGCGCCACGGCATCATGCCGGCGCCCGGCGTCGAGATGATGGTCTGGCGCGCGATGAAGAACGACGTTTCCATCATCTCGAAATCGAGTCCCTGCTCGGCGCATTGCGCCAGCGCCGCCGGAATGTCCGGTTCATCCTTGAAGCCGTAATGCACGTTGACCTGGTAGCACTGGTGGCCCAGGTCCACCACGCGCACGCGCTCGGACGGCGCCACCCACGGCTCTTCATGCATGAAGACGGTGAGGAAAATGACGCGCTCATGCAACACCTTGTTGTGCAGCAAGTTATGCAGCAGCGCATGCGGCACGCCATCCGTTTCGCCGCGCAGGAAGATGGCCGTGCCCGGCACGCGCAGCGGCGGCGCGATGAACAGCGACGAGAGGAAATCGGCGAGCGGAATCGCATGCTTTTCCAGGTTCTGGAACACCAGCTGGCGGCCCCGTTTCCAGGTCAGCATGACGATGAACAAAATCGAGCCCAGCAGCAGCGGGAACCAGCCGCCGTGGAACAGTTTCAATGCGGTCGCCGACACCAGGTTGACGTCGATGATCAGGAAAAAGCCCGTGGCGGCCCAGCACAGCGCCAGGTTCATCTTCCAGCGGTAGCGGATGACGAAGAAGGTCAGGATGGTGGTCGACAGCATGGTGGCCGTGACCGCAATGCCGTAGGCGGCGGCCAGGTTTTCCGAAGAGCCGAAGCCGACGACGGCCAGCAGCACCACGGCCAGCTGCAGCCAGTTCACGGCGGGGATGTAGATCTGCCCGATTTCGCTTTCCGACGTGTGGCGCACGCGCATGCGCGGCAAGAAACCCAGCGCGATGGCTTGCTTGGTCATCGAGAAGGTGCCGGAAATGGTTGCCTGCGAAGCGATCACGGTGGCCATGGTCGACAAAATCACCAGCGGGTACACGCTCCACGCGCCCAGCTGCTGGTAAAACGGATTCGAGACGGCTTCCGGATGGGCCAGCAGCAGGCCGCCCTGGCCCAGGTAGTTCAGCGCCAGCGCGGGAAAGGCGATCAGGAACCAGGCCAGGCGGATCGGCTTCTTGCCGAAGTGGCCCATGTCGGCGTACAGCGCCTCGGCACCCGTCAGCGCCAGCACCACGGCGCCCAGGGCGACGAAGGCGACGAAGCCGTTATTCATCAGGAAGGTCGCCGCGTGCAGGGGATTGAGCGCGGCCAGGACGGCGGGCGACTTGATGATGTTGACCACGCCCATGCCGGCCAGCGCGGCAAACCACAGCACCATGACGGGGGCGAAATAGCGGCCGATGCCGGCCGTGCCGTGCGACTGCACCGAATACAGGCCCACCAGCACGGCGATGGTCAGCGGCACCACGTAGGGACTGAAGGCGGGCGTGGCCACTTCCAGGCCTTCGATCGCCGACAGCACGGAAATGGCCGGCGTGATCACGCTGTCGCCATAGAACAGGGTGGCGCCGAAGACGCCGATCACCATCAGCGGGAAATGCCAGCGCGACAGGCGGCTGACGGATGACAGCACCAGCGCCATCAGGGCCATGATGCCGCCCTCGCCGCGGTTGTCGGCGCGCAGCACCAGGGTCACGTACTTGAGCGAGACGATCAGGGTCAGGCCCCAGAAAATCAGCGAGACGATGCCCAGCAGGTTCTCGTGCGAGAGCGCCAGGCCGTGGGCCGGGTCGAAGACCGTCTTCAGGGTGTACAGCGGACTGGTGCCGATATCGCCGTAAACGATGCCGACGGCGGCCAGCGTCAAGCCGGCCAGGCCGCTTTTTTTATGTTCCGACGTCAAGATTGCACCCGTTTTTGTTTTGTTGCATCGCACAATATGATAGGTATTAGCAAATAGCAAGAGTATTTTTGCATGGTTCCGGGCTGCCCCAATGTCGTGGTTTTGTGCCGCTCCGCCTTGCTGCGCGGGCTTGCGGCCATTGATTTGTTGCCATTCTACGCCTCGCCAGCGGCGCCGGGCAGCCCCCGATGTTTTCGGACATAATGACAGACTGTCTACTCTCCAGCGAAGCCCATCATGAATCCAGGCATGCTCTACGCCTCCCTCGCCTTCCTGTGCTGGGGCCTGTTCCCCCTGTATTTCCATGCCATCGGCGAGATCGCGCCGCAGGAAATCCTGGCGCACCGCATGGTCTGGTCGCTGTTGTTCCTGGGCATCGTGCTGACCGTGCGCCGCCAATGGAGCTGGCTGGCGGCCCTGAAAGGCCAGCCGCAGGTGGTGGTCAGCTTCGTCGCCAGCGCGTTTTTGCTGTCCGCCAACTGGTTCATCTATATCTGGGCCGTCAACAACGGCCACGTGGTCGACGCCAGCCTCGGCTACTTCATTACGCCCCTGATCAATGTCATGCTGGGCTTTTTGCTGCTGCACGAGCGCCTGCGCCGCCTGCAGTGGCTGGCCATCGGCCTGGCCGCCTGCGGCGTGGCCTGGCTCACTTGGCAGGCGGGGCAGGTACCGTGGATCGCCCTGCTGCTGGCGGCCACCTTCGGCGGCTATGGCTTGCTGCGCAAGACGGCCGCGCTGGGCGCGCTGGAAGGCTTGTCGTTCGAAACCTTGATCCTGTTTCCCCTGGCGCTGGCCTATATGCTGTGGCTGGCCTGGCATGGCCAGAGCGGCTTCGTCAATACGGATTCCACCGCCACGCGCGCGCTGCTGCTGGCGTCCGGCCCCATCACGGCCATTCCCCTGCTGCTGTTCGCGGCCGGCGCGCGCCGCCTGCCGCTGGCCGTGCTGGGGCTGTTGCAATACATCGCCCCCACGGGCCAGCTCCTGATCGGCGTATGGGTCTTCCACGAATCGTTCACGCCAGAGCGCATGCTGGGCTTCCTCGTCATCTGGACGGCGCTGGGCCTGTATGCGGCCGAAGGGCTGTGGACGGCCCGCCGCGCGCGCGCAACCGCCTAGCCCTGCCCCTGGCGCCCGTTTCCGCAGCGCACAGCGCTGGCCGGAAGCGGGCGTTTACCGTATCCTGTCCGTCTTTGTATATCACCCGAGATTTCTAATGGCAAATTACGTCTACACCATGAATCGCGTGGGCAAAATCGTCCCGCCCAAGCGCCAGATTCTGAAAGATATTTCCCTCTCCTTCTTCCCAGGCGCGAAGATCGGCGTGCTGGGCCTGAACGGCTCCGGCAAATCGACCCTGCTGAAAATCATGGCAGGCATCGACACCGACATCCAGGGCGAAGCCGTGCCGATGCCGGGCCTGAACATCGGCTACCTGCCGCAGGAACCGCAGCTGGACCCGGCAAAAACCGTGCGCCAGGAAGTCGAATCGGGCCTGGGCGAAGTGTTTGAAGCGCAAGCCAAGCTGGAAGCCGTGTACGCCGCATATGCCGAGGAAGACGCCGATTTCGACGCCCTGGCCACGGAACAGGCGCGCCTGGAAGCGATCATCTCGACCTCCGACGGCGGCAATCTGAATCTGCAGCTGGAAATGGCCGCCGACGCGCTGCGCCTGCCGCCATGGGACGCCACCATCGGCGTGCTGTCCGGCGGTGAAAAGCGCCGCGTGGCGCTGTGCAAGCTGCTGCTGTCCAAGCCCGACATGCTGCTGCTCGACGAACCGACCAACCATCTGGATGCGGAATCGGTGGACTGGCTGGAACAATTCCTGCTGCGCTTCCCCGGCACCGTGGTGGCCATCACCCATGACCGCTACTTCCTCGACAACGCGGCCGAGTGGATCCTGGAGCTGGACCGCGGTCACGGCATTCCATGGAAGGGTAACTACTCGACCTGGCTGGACCAGAAGCAAGCCCGCCTGAAACAGGAAGAAGCGACGGAATCGGCGCGCCAGAAGGCGCTGCAGAAGGAATTGGAATGGTCGCGCCAGAACCCGAAAGCGCGCCAGGCCAAGTCGAAAGCCCGCCTGGCCCGCTTCAACGAGCTGTCCGAGCACGAATACCAGAAGCGCAACGAGACGCAGGAAATCTTCATTCCCGTGGCAGAGCGCCTGGGCAATGAAGTCATCGAGTTCAAGAACGTGTCGAAAGCGTTCGGCGACCGCCTGCTGATCGATAACCTGAGCTTTACGGTGCCGCCAGGCGCCATCGTCGGCATCATCGGCCCCAACGGCGCCGGTAAATCGACCCTGTTCAAGATGATCACCGGCAAGGAAACGCCGGACAGCGGCGAAGTGGCCATCGGCCAGACGGCGCGCGTGTCCATCGTCGACCAGAACCGCGATAGTCTCGCCGACAACAAATCCGTGTTCGAAGACGTCTCCGGCGGCGCCGACATGCTGACGGTCGGCCGCTTCGAAATGCCGTCGCGCGCCTACCTGGGCCGCTTCAACTTCAAGGGCTCGGACCAGCAGAAGCAAGTGGGCAACCTGTCCGGCGGTGAGCGTGGCCGTCTGCACCTGGCGAAAACCTTGCTGATGGGCGGCAACGTCCTGCTGCTCGATGAACCGTCGAACGATCTGGACGTGGAAACCCTGCGCGCGCTGGAAGACGCCCTGCTGGAATTTGCCGGCAGCGTCATGGTCATCTCGCATGATCGCTGGTTCCTCGACCGTATCGCCACGCACATCCTGGCGTTCGAAGGCAATTCGCAGGTCACCTTCTTTGACGGCAACTATCAGGAATATGAAGCCGACAAGAAGAAACGCCTGGGTGAAGAAGGCGCGAAACCGAAGCGTATCCGCTACAAGCCTTTGACCACGTAATTTCGGTCCGGCAATGCAAAAAGGCAGTTACCTCGCGGTAACTGCCTTTTTTTTCAGCAAACTTCCGGTAAATTAGAAGTTGTAGCGTGCGCCTAAAGCGAGCCCGGTGGCCTTGCGGCCCTGGTCGGCGCTCTTGCCGAAGTGTTCCACTTCCGCCGTCAGCGAGACTTTCTCGTTGATCGCGTACTGGGCGCCGACGGAAGCGTACACGCCCGTCTTGTCGTTGCCGCTGATGCCGGTCGACAGGCCCGTGCCGCTCAAGCTGTTCTTGACCTTGGCCACGCCCAGCTTGCCGAACACGCCGACTTTGTCGCTCACGGGCATGGTGGCCTTGCCTGCCAGGTAATAGCCATGCGAATCGCTTTTCACGGAACCGTTGCCGGCGCCCGTGACATAGCTGTAATCCTTGCTGCCGAAATCGGCGTAGCCGCCCTCGACCGCCCAGGTTTTATCGAAATCGTAACCGGCGAAGATCTTGGCGCCGGCCTTGTAGCCGCTGTGATTGTCGGCGCTGGTGGCGCCAGGAATATCGAAGTTGTAGCGGTTACCCGTGACGCCGGCGCCCACATAGGCGCCTTCGGCGTGCGCGGCGCTCATGCCGGTGAATGCGGTAACGGAAGCGATCATTGCAAACAGGATTTTCTTCTTCATCATGTTCTCTCTCTCAATTAGTGAATGGTGCCTGGATTCGCAGTTCAGCGAAGTGCGATGAGTACACAATAACAGCCGAAAAAAGCTACGTCTTTCTCCATTCCGTAAGAACTGTGACAAGATGTAAGCGGACATTGCAAACTGACAATAACCGTAAAATGTGCACCGTTGAGCGAACTTAAGATAGACTTAAGGACATTAGCGATTTTCAGTCAAGAGGAGAAGTGCATGCATAAACGCCAGTTTCTCGCCGCCGCCATGGCTGGTGCGGCCCTGCCCGCCATCGCCCGGGCGGCGCCCGCCGGCCTGCGCGGTCCTGCCCTGCTGACCGTCACGGGCAGCATCGACAAGCCGAACCGGGGACCGTTCGACGCCGTGCGCGACCAGATGATGCACAAGCAAAAAATCAGTTTTGAGCGGGCGCGGGCATTCGACTTTGCGGCGCTGGCGAACTTGCCTGCGCGCACTATCCACCCCACCCTGGAATACGACGGCAAGGCGCACGCCCTGCGCGGGCCGCTGCTGGCCGATGTCTTGAAGGCGGCGGGCGCGCCCGAGGAAGATGCCGTGCGGCTGCTGCTGCGCGCCGTGGATGGCTATGCGGCGGCGCTGACCATGGCGCAGGCGCGCGCACAGCGTTTTATCGTCGCCACCCACCTCGATGGGCAGCCGATGGCGCTGGGCGGCCTGGGCCCGCTATGGGCGATCCATGACGCCGACCGCATCGCGGCCGTGGCGGCACTGCCCCTGGCCGAACGGTTCGCCAGCTGCCCGTGGGCGCTGTATCACATCGGCGTGGAGGCGGGTTGAACTATCTAAATAAAACGCCAGACAAAACCGTAGCGAGCGGAAGGGAGAGGTGGCTGAGAAGCGGAGCTGTGCTAATGCACGGGGCCGCCGAGGCAGTGAGCATCGCAGGCCGCCTATACCGACGCGCAGCAGGTTTTGACAGGCGTTTAGGCGTAGGCTTCCGCCATCGACATGACCCGCGGGGCGATAGCAATGCCATGCTCCTCGAACAGGGCCGTGATGGCCGCCAGGTTGTGCGCGCACTCTTCGGTTTTCCAGCCCTTGAAGATATCCGTGCCATCCTTCTGGAAATGCAGGTCCAGCACCTTGCCTGAATCCTTGTGCAGGTAGGGCGAACTATAGGTGTTCTCGAAACCGAGCGCCTTCAATTGCCCCAGCAAGGCCAGCGGCGGATGGTCGGGATCGGTGGCGAGAAAAATGCCGAAGGTCTTGCCGGGCGGCTTGGCCGCGATGTCGACCTCGTAGATGCCGGGGGCCTTGCTGACGGACGTACTCTTTAAAAATAACATGCAACACTCCCTGCGCGGAATGTCCCGCGCCTGAAACGGGCGACAAGACAGGGGCGGTGCGCAATGATTCCCCTCGTCAAATCTTATTGCTAATTTGCATCTTTGTCGACAAATCGGCACTTTTATTTGGTAAGTCGTGGTTATCTTGTCGCGTTCGCCGGCTTAAATTATCAAGAAAACCAGTTATCATTGCGCCAATATCCGCCCTGTTGCATACTTTTAGCTTGCCTCACGATGGCCTTCCCGCTGCCACTACCTCGTCTCCATGCGTCTTCTGTCGATCAAGTACCGCCTGCTCATCCTCCTGACCCTGATCCTGGGGGCGGGCTTCATGGCGACCAGCCTGGCCAGCTACCTGGCTTCGCGCCAGGCCATCGAGCACGGCATCGCCGACCAGACCTTGCCGCTGACGGGCGACAACATTTACTCGGAAATCCAGAAGGACATGCTGCGCCCCGTCTTCATCTCTTCGCTGATGGCGCACGACACCTTCGTGCGCGACTGGATACTCGCCGGCGAAAACAAGCCGGAACAGATCGTGCGCTACCTGGCCGAGGTCAAGAAGAAATACGGCGCCATCACCAGCTTTCTCGTGTCGGACAAGAGCAGCAAATATTATTATGCGGAAGGCACCTTGAAATCCGTCAGCCCGCAAGCGACGCGCGACATCTGGTATTACCGCGTGCGCGCCATGGACAAGACCGACTATGAAACGAATGTCGACGTGGACATGGCCAACCGCGACAGCATGACCATCTTCATCAACCACCGCGTCTACGATTACAACGGCCAGTTCATCGGCGCCACCGGCATCGGCCTGACCCTGGCCACCATGAGCCACATCATCGACCGCTACCAGGCGCGCTTCCACCGCAACATCTATTTTGTCGATGCCGCCGGCACCCTGGTGCTGGCTGGCAAGACCATGCGCAACGGGCATGGCAACATCCGCAGCTTGCCTGGCGTGAACGCCATTGCCGGGCAAATCATCAACCACCGCAGCGAACCGACGCATCTGTCGTACCAGCTGGGCCGCGCGCAAATCCTCGTCAACTCGCGCTTCATTCCCGAACTGGGCTGGTATCTGGTGGTCGAGCAGAACGTCAGCGACGAAGTCCAGTCGCTGCAGCGCGTGTTCATCTTCAATCTGGCCATCAGCTTCGGCGTCACCCTGCTGGTGCTCGTGCTGACCTTGCTGACGGTGAACCGCTACCAGCGCCGCATCGAGCGCATCGCCTCGACGGATGCGCTGACCGGGCTATTGAACCGCCAGTCGCTGGAATTGCTGTTCCAGCGCGCGATGTTATTGTCCAAACGCAACGAGCAGCCGATGTCGGCCATCCTCTTCGACATCGATTTCTTCAAGCGCGTCAACGATACCCACGGCCACCTGTGGGGCGACAAGGTCATCCGTGGCGTGGCGGACGTGGCGCGCGCCACCGTGCGCGAAAGCGATGTCATCACGCGCTGGGGCGGCGAGGAATACCTGGTGCTGCTGAATGACTGCAGCCTGGCCAAGGCGGCGGAAGTGGCGGAAAGCCTGCGCGCGGCCATCGAACGCCACGATTTCGGCCTGCCCGAACCGCGCGTCCCCGTGACGATCAGCCTGGGCGTGACCGAGTACCGGCCAGAGGAAAGCGAATCGGCCTTCTTTTCGCGCGCCGACAGCGCCTTGTACCAGGCCAAGGAGCAGGGCCGCAACCGCCTGCACGCCGCCTAAAGCACGGACTTGCGCCGGGCCAGATCCTGCGTGGGCGCCACCAGCGCCCGGTACAACTCACCCGTGGCGGCATCCCAGCTTTGCACGGCCAGCTGCTGGCGTTGCACGGTGGCCGAATCGCCGCGCGCGATGGGACCGGACAGCGCGGGCGCGGCGCCCAGGCGGAACACGTTCGCCACCGCTTCCGTCACCAGCGGCTGCGCCAGTTCGCGCGCCACCGGTTCCGGAATGCCGGCCGCCTGGTAGGCGCGCAAGGCCGCGTCGAGCACCGTCACCAGGTAATTGCTGGCGAAGACGGCAGCGGCGTGATACAGGGTCTTGGCGGCCGGATCGATGGGCACGGGGCGCGCGCCGATGGCGATCAAGGCCGGCGTGAGGAAAACCAGCGCCAGCGGGTCGCCTTCGACGCCGCAAAACGTGCCGTCGAAGGTGGCGGCCACCTGCCGCGGGTCGGCAAAGCTGCGGATCGGGTGGGCGCTGGCGACAAAGGCGCCGGCCTGCGTGGCCGCCAGCAGCACGTTCGAGGCCAGCGCGCCGCTGCAGTGAAACACGATGGCGCCCGCCTGGCGTCCCTCGGCCACCAGCGCCGCGCAGGCCGGGCCGATCTGGTCGTCCGACACGGCCAGCAGGGTGACGTCGGCGCGCCGCAAGGCCGCATAGCTGTCGACGGGAGTGCCGGCGCCGATGAAGTCCACGGCCGCCTGCGCCGACGCCATCGAGCGCGTCAACACATCCTGCAGCGCGATCCCGTCCACGCCGGCGAACAGCCGGCCCAGCACCTTGCCCACGTGGCCGGCGCCGATGATATTCAATGTCACGTTCATGATGATTGTCTAAAAGCTCGATCCCGGCTGGCGCAGGAATTCCACTTCTTCGGGCGTGGAGGGGCGGCCGAGGATGGCATTGCGATGCGGGAAGCGGCCGAAGCGGGCGATCACTTCCTGGTGGCGCCCGGCGTAGTCGAGCATGCTCTCAAAACCGGGCTGCGCCTGCGACAGGCGCTGGAACAGCTCGACGGCGCGCGCCTGCATGGCCAGGTCTTCCGCATGTTCGAACGGTAAATACACGAAGGCGCGCAGCATCGGCGGCAGCTGCTGGTCGAGTCCCTGCTGCGTCATGGCGACGGCCAGCGCCAGCGCCTGGGCGTCGCCGGCAAAGGCGCGCGGCGTGCCGCGGTACACATTGCGCGTAAACTGATCGAGCACGATGAGGCGCGCCAGCGCGCCGTGCGGCATGGCATCCCAATCGCGCAAGCCGCCGGCTATGGCGGCATCGATCAGCGCGCCGAAACGCGCGCGTATCTGCGCATCGAAACCGTCGTCCTTGCGGAACCATTCCATGCGCGCCTGGCCGTGGCCGGGGTGATCCGGCGGCAGGAACCAGAAATCGAGTACTTTTTGAGCCCGGGCGTCCATGTCCATCCTTTTCAGTTGCGTGCATGCGACAGCTGGAAGCCGGCGATGCCTTCGAAGGCGGCCAGTTCGGCCGACATGGCCGACAGGCTGGCGCCCGTGTTCTTGCCATGCGCGATGGCGACAAAGCGCCATTCCTGCATGCCGTCGTTGCTGCCGATGGTCAGCGAGCCGCCCGCGATGTCGTAGCCGCGCTTGGCGGCCATGCGCCGCAGCGCATCCTCGCGTGGAATGAAGCCTTGCTTGAAACGCATGGTGATGGCCACCGCGTGGCGCGACGGCAGCCAGTTCTCCAATTTTGACAGGAAAATCATCGCCATCGCGCACAGGAAGGCCAGGCCCATGGCCGACAGATAAAAGCCGATGCCGACCATGATGCCGATCACGGACGAGGCCCAGATCGAGGCGGCCGTCGTCAGGCCGCTGATATTGAAGCCCTCGCGCATGATGACGCCGGCGCCCAGAAAGCCCACGCCCGTGACGATGCCCTGGATGACGCGCGTGGGATCGCTGCCGACGATGGCGCCATGGCCGCCGTACCAGAACTCGGGATAGCCGCCCAGCACCGTCAGCGCGGCCGAGGCCATGCAGACGAGGCTGTAGGTGCGCATGCCGGCCGCGCGCCCGTGATACGAACGTTCATAACCCACCAGCAAGCCCAGCAGCAGCGCGCCCAGCAGATTCAGCAGGATCACGCCGTTCGTCGCCAGCTCGGCCGGCGACCAGTAGGCGCGCAGGAAGTCGATGGTCGGCATCTAGAGCTTTTTGGTCAGCTGCTTTTCAAACGCCACGTCGAGCTTGCTGACGCGGCGCGCCTTTTGCGGCCCCAGGCCATTCACGAAGGCGACAAAGGCGTCCAGTTCCAACGGCGGGCACAGGGGCGGCAAGCCGGGGCCTTCCGTGAGGAAGAACAGTTCATCGCCCGTGCGCGCCATCGTGTAGAGGCGGTTGCCGGTGCGTTCCTTGAGCCGCTCGATGGCGGACGTGGCGCGGGTCGAGCGCATCAGATGGCTCCCGTGCGCTGTTCCAGCCACGCCAGCGCAGGCGCATCGGCCGGCGCCGCCAAGTGCGGCGCCAGGCGCGCGCGCACGGTGGCGTGGTAGTCGTTGAGCCAGGCCGCCTCGTCGTCGCGCAACAGCGAGCGTTCCACGCAGCGCGTGTCGATCGGGCACAGGGTCAATGTTTCGAAGCGCAGGAATTCCCCGAACTGCGTCGTATCGGCCGGCACGTTCAGCACCAGGTTCTCGATGCGGATGCCCCACTGGCCGGGACGGTAGATGCCCGGCTCGATGGAGGTGATCATGCCCGGTTCCATCGCCGTCTGCGGCTCCGGCATGGCGGACTGCGAAATCGATTGCGGCCCTTCGTGGACGTTGAGGAAAAAGCCTACACCATGACCCGTGCCGTGGCCAAAGTCGATGCCTTCGGCCCACAGGGGCGCGCGGGCAATCGAATCGAGCATGGGCGACTTCACGCCGCGCGGGAACTGCGCGCGCGACAGGGCGATCATGCTGCGCAAGACGAGGGTGAAATCGCGCCGGTGTTCTGCCGTGATCGTGCCGACGGGGACCACGCGCGTGATATCCGTGGTACCGCCCCAGTACTGGCCGCCCGAGTCGATCAGCAGCAGGCCGTCGCCTTCGATGGTGGCAGCCGAATCCGCATGCGCGTGGTAATGCATGATGGCGCCATGCGCATTGAAGCCGGCGATGGTGCCGAAACTGGGGCTGACAAAACCGGCGCGGCGGGCACGCGCGGCCGTCAGGTGCGCGTCGACGCCGATTTCCGTCAACGGCGCGCGCTGCGGGTCGGCCAGGGTGGCGTCCAACCAGCTGAAAAATTCGCACAGGGCGGCGCCGTCCTGCTCCATGGCGGCGCGCACGTGCGCTGCTTCGCTGTCCGTCTTGCGCGACTTGGCCAGGGTGGTGGGGTTGATCGATTCGACCACCCGCACGCCCTCGGCCACGGCCTGGCGCGTGCCGAACGTGACGCGGCGCGGGTCCAGCAGCAGGGTGGCGCCGGCCGGCAGGGCGGCCAGCGCGGCGGCCGCGCGGTCATACGCGGCCACGTCCACGCCTTCGCTCTCCAGGATGGCGCGCAGGGCGGCGGGCAGCTTGCCGTCGGCGACGAACAGGGTGGCGCGCTCAGGGCCCACCAGCGCATGCGCGAGGAAGACGGGGTTGTAGTTCACGTCGGCGCCGCGCAGGTTGAACAAATACGCGATATCGTCGAGGGTGGAAATGACGTGGTGGCTGGCGCCGTGCGCCGCCATGCCGGCGCGCAGGGCCGCCAATTTCTCACTGCGCGACAGGGCCGGATACGCTGCCGCATGCTCGTACACCGGCGCGGCAGGCATGGCCGGGCGATCCGGCCAGACGGCTTGCAGCACGTCGGTACCCGTGCGCAGGGTCACTTGCTCGCCCAGCGCCTGCTGCAGCAGGCGCGCATTGGCCAGGCCCAGCACGGCGCCATCGACGGCCACCGTCTGCCCCGGCTGCATGGTCTCGCCCAGCCAGTCGATATACAGCACGCTGGCGCCGGACGGGATTTTCTTCAGGACGATGCCGCTGCCGGCCAGTTCGTCTTCCGCCTGCTCCCAGTAGCGGCCATCGGTCCACACGCCGGCGAAATCCTGCGTCACGACCAGGGTACCGACCGACCCCGTGAAGCCCGACAGCCACTCGCGGCCCTGCCAGCGGGCCGGCAGGTATTCGGACAAATGCGGGTCGGCGGATGGCACGATCAGGGCATCGATGTGCTGCGCGCGCATGGCGTCGCGCAGCTGCGATAAACGGGAAGCGGGAGTGGATTGGTCTGGTGTCTGCATGGGAGCGAAAATGGAGCGGTACCGGGAAGCGTCTATGATACCGCGATTAGCGGCCGGACTGCACTCGGTGCTGCGCCAGCAGCGCCCCGGCGGCGGCGGCGATTTTTTCCAGCAGCGCCTCGTCGTAGGGCAGCCACGGCACGGCGCCCAGCTTGCTCCCCATCGCTACCACCTCGATCACCGCCTCGGCGCCCTCCTTCGTGGCCCTGCCGGTGCTCAGGTGGATCGCATGCCCGCCCACCATCAGGTGGCGCGCTTCGAACGCCATGCGGCCGTCCTCGATCTGGTCCGCGAATACCTGTTCCAGCACGGCGCGCCGCATGCCCGCCATCGGCCCCGGTGCCAGGTTGGACAGGTAAAACAGGCGCTGTTCGCGCTCCACGCTTTGCTCGTCCTCGACCAGCGCCAGCGCGCTGGCGCTGACCAGCAGGTCCACCGCGCGGCACGCTTCCGAATAGGCCACCGGCGTCATCGGCATCATCTGCGCGGGCGCCAGCCCGTTTGACGTGCAGGCGCCGCCCGCCCCCGGATACACGTGCCCCTCGAGGCGAAGCAATACGCGCCAGGCGCCGAACTGGCGCGACAGGCCTTCATCGCAGTCCAGGCGCCAGCCTTCGCGGCGCGCCAGTCCCAGCAAGGTGGGCAGCGACAGCTGGTAGCCGGCAAATGCGGCACTGCCGTCGCCGGGCGGCGCATATATTTCGCGATAGACCTGGCGCAGCGGCTGGCGCAGGCGCCGCTGCGCGATCAGCGCTTGCCAGGCGGCGCGCTCCTCCACGCTGCCATGCAAGGGGTGCCACAGGCCGATCTCGCCTTGCCCAGGCAAATCCACTGGCTGCCCCTGCGCATCGATGGCGCCTTTCCCGTCGAGCATGAAGGCCAGCCCATCGCCCGTGCGCCAGACCAGCGCGCGCGCCACCGCGTCGATATCGGCATCGTCGCGCAGGGCACGCCATTGGTCCAGGCCAAACCACACCTCGCTGGCGTAGCCCGCTTCCAGGCGGCGCGCCAGCATGGCCTGGCGC
Source organism: Janthinobacterium sp. BHSEK (assembly GCF_056174685.1). NCBI lineage: Bacteria > Pseudomonadati > Pseudomonadota > Betaproteobacteria > Burkholderiales > Oxalobacteraceae > Janthinobacterium > Janthinobacterium sp. BHSEK. Next base: position 152,364 of record NZ_JBWBYV010000014.1, on the reverse strand, counting down.
CGCTTGCCCATGGGGCCCGGCATGCCGACCCTCCAGGCGATATCGGGCCGTTCGGCCAGCGCCCGTTCGGCCGGTTTCAGATTGCGTTCCAGTTTCTTGCGGATGCCCGCATGGCGTACCTGGGCCAGCGCCGCGCGCAGGGCCTGCAGGCTTTCGGGCGTGGGGATGGTTTCCACCGCATGGCCCAGCGCCATCGCCAGCGACTGCGACGGCGCGCTCTTGGCCGCGCCGGGCGCCACGCATGCCAACGGCAGCAAGACGGTAATCACGGGCCTGAACCAGGCATCATCGCGATAGGACGCCACCCGCGCGGCGCGCGCCAGCACCGGAGAATCTGCCGTGGCAAAGGCGGCATCGGCCGCATACGGCACGCTGCCGTCATGGATGGCGGCGATATGGCGCGCCGCCTGTTCCAGTATCGTGCGGGAAAAATCCACATACGCCGCATCGTCGGCCAGCACGTCGGCGGGATCGGCCTCGCCGATGCTGTCGCGGTTCCAGTGGCCGCTGTAGCGCGAGCCGGCCAGCGCCAGCAGGGATGCTCGCGCCAGTTGCGGCAGTACGGTGAGTTCCTGCAAGGTCAAGGGCATCGGGTAGCGCGCATGGCGCTCCTCCATCATCTGCCCGAACTGGGCCGGGGCGTCGCCGCCGGCCAGCTGCGCCAGCAGCCAGGCGGCAAAATGCTGTTCGCCCCAGTGCTTCGGTTCATCCAGGATGCGCAGCGCCAGCTGCGCGCTGCCTTCCGGTGGCGCGCCGCGCAGACAATCCAGGCAGCCGATTGCGTAGTCCCAGTCGTGCACGCGGGCCGCATCCAGCGCGTCGAGGAACACATCGCCTGCCAGCGCCGGTGCCAGCTTCATGCTGCTCGCTTGTGCCAATAGCGCCATCGCCAGTTCGCGCCGCGCAGGATCGTCATGGCCAAAGCGCGCCGCGCGGTGCAGCGCCCCCCAGACAGCGCCCAGTTCTTCGGGAGTCCAGTCGCTGAAATCGACCGGCGGCCCCGTGAAACGCGTATGCTCGACAAAGCCGCCATCGAGGCGCGCGCGCAGCGCCGCGGCGCGAGTGGACTCAGATGGCATCATCGGCCTCGTAGCGGCGCAAGCCTTCCAGGTCCAGCACGCGGATGCCGCCGTAATCGAGGCGCAACAAACCCTTTTTTTCCAGCACCTGCAAGGCCTGGTTGGCACGCTGGCGCGAGGAGCCCGACAGCAGGCCGATCTCTTCCTGCGACAGCTGCACCAGGGTTTCCACGCCCGGGTACAGATGCGAGTTGAACATCGACGCCAGGCAGCGCGCCACGCGCGTATTCAGGTCCAGCAGGCGCTCGTTTTCCACCATGCCGATGAACTGGCCCAGGCGCTCGTTGAGCTGCATCAGCAAAAAGCGCGTGAATGGCAGGCTCGTTTCCAGCAGCCAGTGGAAAGTGGCGCCGGGCAGGCGCGCCACGCGCGTGTCGCGCAGGGCCATGGTGTCGTATTTGCGGATCTCGTTCTTCAGCAATGAACCTTCGCCGAACCAGCTGCCGGGGGGCACGCCGATGAAGGTCATGGCCTTGCCGGAGGCGGAAAAATTATTCATCTTGACCATGCCGCTGATGACGCCGATCCAGTTGTCCACCGGTTCGCCCTTGCGGCAGACAAAGCCGCCTTTCGGCACGAAAGTCTCGAACACATCCGCCTCGACCCGGGCCATTTGCTGGGGATCGAGCAGCTGCGCCCAGTTGGCCGCGCGCACGGCATCCTTGAGGCTGATATCAGGGTTGGTCATTGTGCGATGCACCATCGAAAAGTGGGTAAATGTCCCCGAAAAGACAACTCGGCAAACTAACGCAAGCTACTATCATTGCACAAACGCCTTACACATAAAAAATACAGAGCGCCATCCGACGAGGTGGGGCCTGAGACAAGCAACAGGGAGACACTGGTGCAAACGCATACCACAGCAGCAATGCCAACTTTTCCGCGGCGCTTATTGCAACACGGGACAGTACGATCCGACAAGCCCGCCTTTCGCGAAAAACACCTGGGCATCTGGCAGACCTGGACCTGGGCCGAGGTCAACGAGGAGGTGCGCGCGCTGGCCTGCGGCCTGGCCGCCATCGGCTTCCAGCGCGGCATGAACCTGGCCATCATCGGCGACAACCGTCCCCGCCTGTACTGGGCCATGCTGGCCGCGCAAAGCCTCGGTGGCGTGCCCGTGCCCCTGTACCAGGACGCGCCGGCCGCCGACATGGCGTACGTGCTGCAGGATGCGGAAATCCGCTACGCCATCGTCGAAGACCAGGAGCAGGTCGACAAGCTGCTCGAACTCAAGGCCCTGTATCCGCACGTCGCCCACATCGCCTATGACGATGAGCGGGGCATGCGCCATTACCGCCAGCCGGAGCTGACGTCCTTTGCCGCCCTGCAGACGCTGGGCCGGGCCTACGACCGCGAGCATCCCGGCTTCTTCGACGCCGCCGTGGCAGCGGGCCAGGGCAGCGACTCGGCCGTGATCCTGTACACCTCGGGCACCACGGGCAAACCGAAGGGCGTGTGCCAGAGCCATACGGCGCTGCTGGCGGCCGGCGAAGGCGGCGTGGCCTTCGACCAGCTCACCGACGAGGAAGACATCCTGTCCTACCTGCCCATGGCGTGGGTGGGCGACTGCCTGTTCTCGCTGGCGCAGGCCATGGTGGCCGGCTTTACCGTCAACTGCCCCGAATCGGGCGACACGGTGATGATCGACATGCGCGAAATCGGCCCCACCTGCTACTTTGCGCCGCCGCGCGTGTTCGAGAACATGCTCACCAGCGTGATGATACGCATGGAAGACGCCAGCAGCATCAAGCGCCGCATGTTCAGTCATTTCATGGACGTGGCCAAGCGCTGCGGCGCGCAGATCCTGGATGGCAAGCCCGTTTCGCTGGCGGACCGCCTCGGCTACAAGCTGGGCGAGCTGCTCGTCTACGGCCCCCTGAAAAACGTGCTGGGGCTGTCGCGCGTGCGCGTCGCCTACACGGCCGGCGCCGCCATCGGCCCCGACCTGTTCCGCTTCTACCGCTCGATCGGCGTCAACCTCAAGCAGCTGTACGGCTCCACCGAAACCTGCGCCTACGTTTGCTTGCAACCGGACGGCAATATCAAGTTCGACAGCGTCGGACTGCCGGCGCCAGGCGTGGAAGTCAAGCTGGCGGCCAATGGCGAAGTGCTGGTCAAGTCGCCCGCCACCATGAGCGGCTACTTCAAGCGCCCTGACGCCACCGCCGAAGTGATCGACAACGACGGCTACTTCCATACGGGCGACGCGGGCGTGTTCGACAGCGAAGGCCATCTGAAAATCATCGACCGCGCCGCCGACGTGGGCAAGATGAATTGCGGCGCCATGTTCGCCCCCAACTACATCGAAAACAAGCTCAAGTTCTTCCCCTTCATCAAGGAAGTAGTGGCCTTCGGCAATGCGCGCGACCAGGTTTGCGCCTTCATCAACATCGACATCGAAGCGGTGGGCAACTGGTCGGAGCGGCGCGGCATCGCCTATTCCGGCTACACGGACCTGGCGGCGCGCGCCGAAACCTATGGCCTGATCCGCGACTGCATCGAGCAGGTCAACGCGGAACTGGCGGCCGACCCGCTGATGGACCGCACGCAGGTGCACCGCTTCCTGGTGCTGCACAAGGAACTCGACCCGGACGACGACGAGCTGACGCGCACGCGCAAGGTGCGCCGCAAATTCATCGCCGAAAAATACGCGGTGCTGATCTCCGCCCTGTACGAGGGCAAGGCAACGCAATACATCGAGACCCAGGTGAAATTCGAGGATGGCCGCCTTGGTTCGACCAGCGCCAACCTGCAGATCTGGGACAGCAAAACGTACCGGCCCCAGGGCCTGGCCGCATGATGGAGCACAGCACGATGCAAATGAACGAACCCGACGCCCATTTCGGCACGGCCCGCAAGACGGGTCCCGTGATCCTCGACCTGAAGAACATCTCGCTGTCGTTCGGCGGCGTGAAAGCGCTGACCGATATCTCGTTCGACGTGAAGCAGCATGAAATCCGCGCCATCATCGGTCCGAACGGCGCGGGCAAAAGCTCGATGCTCAACGTGATCAATGGCGTGTACCGCCCGCAGCAGGGCGAGATCATCTACCGGGGCGAACACCGGCGCGGCATGGATTGCTACGCGGCCGCCAAGTCTGGCATCGCCCGCACCTTCCAGAACATCGCCCTTTTTAAAGGCATGACGGTACTCGACAACATCATGACGGGGCGCAACCTCAAAATGAAGTCGAATTTCCTGCTGCAGGCCCTGTACTGGGGTCCCGCGCGGCGCGAGGAAATCGAGCACCGCAAGAAGGCCGAGGAGATCATCGACTTCCTGGAAATCCAGGCCATCCGCAAGACGCCCGTGGGACGCCTGCCCTACGGCTTGCAAAAGCGCGTGGAACTGGGCCGCGCGCTGGTGGCCGAACCGGAGATTCTGCTGCTGGACGAACCGATGGCCGGCATGAACGTGGAGGAAAAGCAGGACATGTGCCGCTTCATCCTCGACGTCAACGACCAGCTGGGCACGACCATCGTGCTGATCGAGCATGACATGGGCGTGGTGATGGATATCTCCGACCGCGTGGTGGTGCTCGACTACGGCAAGAAGATCGGCGACGGCACGCCCGACGAGGTGCGCAGCAACCAGGACGTGATCAATGCCTATCTCGGCGTGGCGCACTAGACAAGGAATAGCAATGAATATCAATTTTTTCTTTGAAGTGCTGATCGGCGGCCTGCTGTCGGGCGTCATGTATGCGCTGGTGGCGATCGGTTTCGTCCTGATCTACAAGGCCTCGGGCGTATTCAACTTCGCGCAGGGCGCGATGGTGTTCTTCGCCGCCCTCACCTGCGTCGGCATCATGGACAAGTTCGGCCTGTCCTTGTGGCTGGCCATCCCGCTGACGATGGTGACGATGATCGTGCTGGGCATGGCGATTGAAAGGGTGGTCTTGCGGCCCCTCGTCAACCAGCCCGAAATCACGCTCTTCATGGCCACCATCGGCCTGACCTTTTTCATCGAGGGCCTGGCGCAGCTGATGTGGGGCTCGCAGGTGCACAAGCTGGACCTGCCCATCGAAGACGTGCCGATGCCCTTCCTGATGGACCATTTCAATATCATCATCTCGCAGTTCGACATGGTGGCGGCCGGCATCTGCGCGCTGCTGGTGATTTGCCTGGCCTTGCTGTTCTCGAAGACCAAGGTGGGCCGCGCCCTGCGCGCCGTCGCCGACGATCACCAAGCGGCGCTGGCCGTGGGTATTCCGCTGCAGCGCATCTGGGCCGTGGTGTGGGGCGTGGCGGGCCTGGTGGCGATGGTGGCCGGCTTGCTGTGGGGCGCGCGCAACGGGGTGCAGTTCGCCCTCACCTTCATCGCCCTGAAAGCGCTGCCCGTGCTGATCCTCGGCGGCTTTACGTCGGTGCCGGGCGCCATCGTCGGCGGCCTGATCATCGGCGCGTCGGAAAAGCTGGCCGAAGTCTACCTGGGCCCCATGGTGGGCGGCGGCATTGAAGGCTGGTTCCCGTATGTGCTGGCCCTGCTGTTCCTGCTGGTGCGCCCGGAAGGCCTGTTCGGCGAAAAGATCATCCGTCGCATATAACACCACCGAAACAGCATCGTAGGTCGGGTTAGCGCATGGCGCGTAACCCGGCAACAGCCAAAACAGCCCGCAAAGGACACGCCATGATTTACCGTGAAGCAGGACAATTCAAGACCAGCTACCAGGCTGACAACCAGATTTTCCCGATCCGGCAAGACCGCCTGGCGCTGACGGCCACACTGCTCGTCGCCGTCTTCCTCCTGCCGTATTTCGCCTCGCCGTACATGCTGTCGGCGATCCTGATCCCCTTCCTGATCTTCGCCCTGGCGGCATTGGGCCTGAACATCCTGACCGGTTACGCGGGCCAGCTGTCGCTGGGCACCGCCGCCTTCATGGCCGTGGGCGCGTTTGCCTCGTATAACTTCATGGCGCGCCTGCCCGGATTGCCGCTGCTCGTGTCGTTCATCCTGGGCGGCCTGTGCGCGGCAATGGTGGGCATCGCCTTCGGCCTGCCCTCCCTGCGCATCCGCGGCTTTTACCTGGCCGCCTCCACCCTGGCGACGCAGTTCTTCGTTGTCTGGTGCCTGACCAAGATCCCGTATCTGACCAACTACAGCTCCTCGGGCGTGATCACGGTGCAGAAGATGACCATCCTCGGCTACCAGTTCGACACGCCGCAAAGCAAATACCTGCTGGTGCTGGCCATCGTGGCCGGCATGGCCCTGCTGGCCAAGAACATGATCCGCTCGAACGTGGGCCGCTCGTGGATGGCCGTGCGCGACATGGACATGGCGGCCGAAGTGATCGGTTTTCGCCTGATGCGCACCAAGCTGCTGGCGTTTGCCGTCAGCTCGTTCTACTGCGGCGTGGCCGGCGCCCTGTATGCGTACGCCTACCTGGGCACGGTGGAACCGGAAGCCTACAACCTGGACCTGTCCTTCCGCATCCTGTTCATGATCATCATCGGCGGCGTCGGTTCGATCCTCGGTTCCTTCCTGGGCGCGGCCTTCATCGTGCTGCTGCCCGTCTTCCTGAACACCATCGCGCATGGCCTGGCATTGCCCACCAGCGTGGCCTCGAACCTGGAACTGATGGTGTTCGGCGCGCTGATCATCTTCTTCCTGATCGTCGAGCCGCACGGCCTGGCCAGGCTGTGGCAGATTGCGAAGGAAAAGTTGCGACTCTGGCCCTTCCCCCATTAAGTTTTGCAGTCGATGTCGGTTCACTTGAATACCAAATAAAACAAGAGGAGACACACAATGAAACACATCAAATCGCTCATGCTGGCCGCCGCCATCGCCAGTGCCGCACTCACCATGGCCGGCAGCGCCCAGGCGCAGGACAAGGAACAGTACATCGCCCTGCCGTCCTACCGCGTAGGACCGTACGCGGCCGGCGGCTCCGGTTTCTACGGCGGCATCATCGACTACTTCAACCTGGTCAACCAGGCCGGCGGCGTCAATGGCGTCAAGATCAGCTGGGAAGAATGCGAAACCGAATACAACCCGTCGCGCGGCGTCGAATGCTATGAACGCCTGAAAACCAAGCAGGGCGGCGCCACCCTGGTCGAAACCCTGTCCACGGGCGTCGCCTACGGCATCCTCGACCGCGTGGCGCAGGACAAGATCCCCATGACGATGATCGGCTACGGCCGCTCGGATGCCGCCAACGGCAAGGTCTTCCCGTATGTATATCCGCTGATCTCCAGCTACTGGAGCCAGGCCGCCGCCATGATCAAGTATTTGGGCGACAAGGATGGCGGCATGGACAAGCTGAAAGGCAAGAAGATCGTCCACCTGTACCACGACTCGGCCTTCGGCAAGGAACCGCTGCCGGTGCTCGAAGCGCTGTCGAAACAGTACGGCTTTGAACTGGTGAAAATTCCCGTCGCGCCGCCCGGCAGCGAACAGCAATCGCAATGGCTGCAAATCCGCCAGGCCAAGCCGGACCACGTGATCCTGTGGGGCTGGGGCGTCATGAATTCCGTGGCCATCAAGACGGCGCAGCGCAACGGCTTCCCGCGCGACAAAATGCTGGGCGTCTGGTGGGCCGGTTCCGAGGAAGACACGATTCCATCGGGCGACGCGGCCAAGGGCTACACGGCGATGACGTTCAATACGCCGGGCAACTACCCCGTGCTCGACGACATCCGCAAGAAACTCTACGCCACCGGCAAGGGCAACCTGTCCGACCAGTCGCGCATCGGCTCCGTCTACCACATGCGCGGCGTGACGGCCGGCATCCTGTGGGTCGAAGCGATCCGCGTGGCGCAGGAAAAATTCGGCAAGGGCAAGCCGATCACGGGCGAGCAGATGCGCTGGGGCCTGGAAAACCTGAACGTCGACGATGCGCGTCAAAAAGCTGTGGGGGCGCTGGGCATGTTCCCCACCGTGAAGACCAGCTGCGACGACCATGAAGGCTCGGGCGCCGTGAAGGTGCAGCAGTGGGATGGCAAGAAGTGGACCGCCATCACGCCGAAATGGATCGTCGGCGACAAGGCCCTGGTGCGCAAGCTGGTCGAGGAATCCTCGAACAAGTACGCCGAAGAGAAGAAAATCACGCCGGCGTGCATGAAGTAAATCGCTGCCGATGGTGGTGTCGGATTACGGCCTGCGGCCTAATCCGACCTACGCCGCATTCACGTAGGTCGGATTAGCGTAGCGTAATCCGACAGCATCGCCAACACATATGAAAACGAAGCAGCCATGAGCCACACTGCCACGCAAACACCAGACGCCGCACCGCCGCCCTACCTGTCGGTCAACAATATCGAAGTCATCTACGACCACGTGATCCTGGTCCTGAAGGGCGTGTCGCTGCAAGTGCCGCAAGGCAAGATCGTGGCGCTATTGGGCGCCAACGGCGCCGGCAAGTCGACCACCCTGAAAACCATCTCGACCCTGCTGCGCGGCGAACGGGGCGACGTCACCAAGGGCGAAGTCCAGTTCAAGGGCGAGCGCGTGGACCAATTGACGCCGAATGAACTGGTCAAGCGCGGCCTGTCGCAAGTGATGGAAGGGCGGCACTGTTTCGGCCACCTCACCATCGAGGAGAACCTGCTGACGGGCGCCTACACGCGCAGCCTGTCGCGCGGCGAACTGAAAGACGCGCTGGACAAGGTGTATCACTACTTTCCGCGCCTGAAAACGCGGCGCAGCAGCCAGGCCGGCTATACCTCGGGCGGCGAGCAGCAGATGTGCGCCATCGGCCGCGCGCTGATGGCCAAGCCGTCGATGATCTTACTGGACGAGCCCTCGATGGGCATCGCGCCGCAGATCGTCGAAGAGATCTTCGGCATCGTCAAGGATTTGAATCACAAGGAAAACGTGTCTTTCCTGCTGGCCGAACAGAACACCAACGTGGCGCTGCGCTACGCCGACTTCGGCTACATCCTGGAAAACGGCCGCGTCGTGATGGAAGGGCAAGCGCAGGAACTGGCCAGCAACGAGGACGTCAAGGAGTTTTACCTGGGCGTGTCCAGCGCCGGGCGCAAGAGCTTCCGCGACATGAAGTTCTACCGCCGCCGCAAGCGCTGGCTGGCCTGATACAGGAAGCAAGTCATGGACCTGGAACGGGCGAAGCAAGTGTGCCGCGGCTTTCCCGGCGCGACCGAAGACATCAAGTGGAGCAACGTGCTGGCGTTTTGCGTCGGCGGCAAGATGTTCGCCCTGTGCGGCGCGGAAGCGCACAGCACGCGCGGCATGAGCTTCAAGGTCGATGCGGAGCGCTTCCTGGAATTGACGGACCGTCCCGGCATCCGCCCGGCGCCCTACCTGGCGCGGGCCAAATGGGTGCATATCGCCAGCCCCGACGCCCTCGGCGACGGGGAAATGGCCGCCCTGCTGCACCGCTCATACAGCCTGATTTTTGCCAGGCTGACGAAAAAACTGCAACGTGACATTGGAGAATCCGCAACATGACCGATACGCTCGACAGTCTGGAAGCACGCGCCCCCGAAGCGCGCGAACGCGAATTGATGGCCGGCCTGCCGCAGCTGATCGCGCGCGCGCAACAGGCGCCGGGCTGGGCCCGCATCCTCGACGGCGTCAACGCGGCCGGCATCACCAGCCGAGCCGCGCTGGCGCAGCTGCCCGTCACGCGCAAGTCCGACCTCAAGCAATTGCAGCACGCGCAGCTGCCCTTTGGCGGCTTGAACACGACGCCGAAAAACGCCCTGTCGCGCGTGTTCGTCTCGCCCGGCCCCATCTTCGATCCGGAAGGCCGCGGCCCCGACTGGTGGCGCTTCGCGCGGCCCATGTATGCCGCCGGCGTACGCGCCGGCGGCTTGCTGCAGAACTGCTTTTCGTATCACTTCACGCCGGCCGCCTTCATGGTCGAAGGGGGCGCCGCGCGCATCGGCTGCACCGTCATCCCGGCCGGCATCGGCCAGACGGAAATGCAGGTGCAGGCGATGGCCGACCTGAAGCCGGACACGTATATCGGCACGCCCTCATTTTTAAAACTGATCATCGAGAAGGCGCGCGAAATGGGCGCCGACATCAGCAGCGTCACCAAGGCCCTGATGGGCGCGGAAGCCTTGCCCGAATCCTTGCGCAGCTGGTTTGCCGAGAACGGCGTGCCGCACGTGTTCCAGACCTATGCCTCGGCCGATATCGGCAGCATCGCCTATGAAACGGCCAGCCATGGCAAGCTCAATCCCGGCATGGTCGTCGATGAAAACGTGCTGCTCGAGATCGTCCATCCGGGCAGCGGCATTCCCGTCGCGCCGGGCGAAGTGGGCGAAGTCGTCGTCACCGTCTTCAATGCCGACTACCCGCTGATCCGCTTTGCCACCGGCGATCTGTCGGCCGTGCTGATGGACGCGCCGGAGTCGCCGTGCGGGCGCACGAATACGCGCATCAAGGGCTGGATGGGACGCGCGGATCAAACCACCAAGGTGCGCGCCATGTTCGTGCATCCGTCGCAGGTGCATGAGATCGCGCGCCGCCACCCGCAAATCAGGAAGGCGCGGCTGGTGGTGTCGGGTCGCATGGCCAACGATGAGATGGCCCTGCATTGCGAAGTCGACGATCCGGCGGACGCCAGCGGCGTGGAAGCCATCATCGGCTCGATCCGCGAACTGACCAAGCTGCGCGGCGACGTGGTGCTGGTGGCGGTGGGCAGCCTGGCCCAGGACGGGAAAATCATCGACGACATGCGCGATTACAAATAAGGCCGATTTGCGGGATAATACCGGCATTGACCATCAGCCCTATTCATCGCCATGCAAGAGTCCATGCAAGAATTTCATCACAACCGTGCCCGTGACCTGATCAAGAACGCGGAACTGCTGTTCGACCAGGAGGCCGTGCAGGCGTCGATCACGCGCATGGCCGATGTGCTCAACACGCGCTTCAACGCCGAGGATTCGAAAGAGTTCCCGCTGGTGCTGGGCGTGATGGGCGGCGCCGTCGTGTTTACGGGCAGCCTGCTGCCGCAACTGAGCTTCCCGCTCGAATTCGACTACATCCACGTCAGCCGCTACGGCGACGACGACAAGGGTGGCGAAGTGGTGTGGAAAGTCATCCCCCGCTCGAACGTGGCGGGCCGCACCGTCATCGTGCTCGACGATATTCTCGACGAAGGCGAAACCCTGGCGCACGTCAAGCAGCGCCTGCTGGACATGGGCGCCTCGGAAGTCATCCTGGCCGTCTTCGCCGACAAGGCCATCGGCAAGAAAAAGCCCGTACAAGCCGACATCGTCGGCCTGGTGATCCCGAACCGCTTCGTCGTCGGCTTCGGCATGGATGCGTACGGCTACTGGCGCAACCTGCCGGGTTTGTGGGCCATCAAGCCGGAGGATTTGAAGCAGGAGTGATTGTGGTGTTGTCGGATTACGCGCTGCGCGCTAATCCGACCTACCGAATCCATGGTCGTAGGTCGGATTAGCGCAGCGTAATCCGACACCACCATCATCGCAACAACGATTACAGCTTCAACCGCGCGCGCGCCGCATCGTATTCGGCCTTCAGGCGCGCCACCATCTCTGCCACGCTGGGCACGTCGTCCATCAAGCCCACGCCCTGGCCCGCGCCCCAGATGTCGCGCCAGGCCTTGGCGCTGCCGGAACCGAAGTTCATCGCGCTCTTGTCCGCTTCGGGCAAGGCTTCCGGATCGAGTCCGGCCGCTTCGATCGATTTTTTCAGGTAATTGCCGTGCACGCCCGTAAACAGGTTCGTGTAGACGATGTCCGCCGCGCTGGAATCCACGATGGCGTCGCGGTAGCCGTCGCTGACGTTCGATTCCTTGGTCGCCAGCCAGCGCGAGCCGATGTAGGCAAAGTCGGCGCCCATCGCTTGCGCGGCCAGCACGGCGTCGCCCGTGGCGATGGAGCCCGACAGCGCCAGCGGGCCGTCGAAGAATTTGCGCACTTCGCCCACCAGCGCGAACGGCGACAGGGTGCCCGCGTGGCCGCCGGCGCCGCTGGCGACCAGGATCAGGCCATCGACACCGGCTTCCAGCGCCTTTTTCGCGTGGCGGATCGAGATCACGTCGTGCAGCACGATGCCGCCATAGCTGTGGATGGCGTCGAGCATTTCCTTGGGAGGCGCGCGCAGCGAGGAAATGATGATGGGGACCTGGTGTTTCACGCACACTTCCACGTCGTGCGCCAGGCGGTCGTTCGACTGGTGCACGATCTGGTTGACGGCGATCGGCCCCACTTTTTTATCGGGATTGGCGGCCTGGAAGGCGGCCAGCTCGGCCTGCAGGTCGGTCAGCCACGTGTCGAGCAATTCGGCGGGACGCGCGTTCAGGGCCGGGAAGGAACCGACGATGCCGGCCTTGCACTGCGCCGCGACGAGGGCCGGGCCGCTGGCGATGAACATCGGCGAGGCGATAACGGGTAAGGAGAGGTTTTGCAACGCAACAGGCAATGCCATGGCGGACTCGCTGGAAAGTTGATCGGACGTGAAAGACACACTGAACGTTGATTATAGTGCAGAAAAAGTACGATCGTGCTGAATTTATCGCAAGTCCCGCTCAACCCTCGTTGAGCAAGTACTCACCCTCGACACGCGCCGCAGCAGCCCTGCATAGCTGCGATATGGCCCACTCGGCCAGCGCGGCCGCCTCCTGGCGCAGGAAGCGCCGGTTGGCCTCCTCGAAGATCGGCATGCCGCGCAGCATGGCCGGTATCCCGGCCAGGGCGATGCGCTGGCGCTCCAGCAGCAAGAATTTCAGCAGCACTTTGACCGCATTCTGCGCATTGCGCACGGGGTCGGACGCCAGGTAATCGAGGCGCGAATAGGCGCGCTGCAGGGCGCCGGCGGCGTCCGTAAATGGCCGCCCGTGGCCGGGAATGACGACCCGCACGTCCAGGCCCGCGATCAGGTCCAGCGTGGCGCGCGCTTCAGGAAAGCCGGAGCCGCCATCGAGTTCCGGGAAGATCACGCCAAAGCCGTTTTCCCACAGGGCGTCGGCGGAAATCAGGATGCCCTCGCCGGCGCAGTAAAAAATCAGCGAGTGCGGGTCGTGGCCCGGTGCGCCCAGCGCCTGCCAGGCCATGCCGGCCAAAGTCAAGGTGTCGCCGGGAGAGACGGTGGCGTCAAAGCCGAAGCGCGGGCATTGCTGGCCCGTGGCCTGGAAGCTGAGGGCATCGGCATCCCACGCGCGCACCTTGTCCGCTTCCGCCACGGGAATGGCCGTGTGGCAGCCGTATGCGGCTTGCAGCAGCGCGTTGCCGCCGCAATGGTCGGAGTGCAGGTGGGTGTTGAACAGGCGGTCCAGCGGCCGGCCGGCCAGGCTGTGGCGCAGCAGGGCCAGGGTTTGCGGCGCATGCGTGACATAGCCGCTGTCGATCAGGGCCGTGTCATCCGTCCCCTGGAACAGGATGTTGTTCGACGACAGCCAGCCGCGTTCGAACACCTGCATGGCATCGGGGAACAGCGCTGGCGATCGCGGCATGGGCTTCCTCAGTAGTCGGGCTCGAAATCGAGCAAGGATTCGCGGCCTGGCAATTCGGCCCACACGGCGCGCTTGAAGTCGTCGTCGGCCTTGCTCCAGGCGATGATCTCGTCGAGCGTGCGCAGGCAGCCTTCGCACAAGCCGCTGTTGCGGTTCATCTTGCACAGGCTGACGCAGGGCGACGGCACCGGCGACGGGAACGGAACGGCTGGCGGAGGTGGGGGAGCGACCATCATGGAGCGGCATCGGTAAACGTGAAGGCTTTCATTATGCCGCGAAACCGCGCCGGCGAGGCGATGGCATCGCCTTGCAATGTTTCCGTGAATATATTTTCCAGCGAAACAATGGTCAACAACTGCTCTTCCGGAAATATATTTTTCACACATTCTCACTCTACGGGTGCCCGTCCTACACCACGATCAGGCCAGATCCTGCTTGACTTGAGACATTTCAGAACTATACTACCATCCATACAGATGGCAAATGGATGCCACGTGGAGTTTTTGGAGAGATATGGCCAAGCAAGACAGCAAGCCCAAAATTGGGGAATCCGAGAAAATCACCATCAACCTGGGCTTGATCGACCTGGGGCAGATCGATCTGCTGGTCCAGGAGGGATTTTATTCCAACCGCACGGATCTGATCCGTACGGCCATACGCAACCAGCTGGGCACCCACGCCGACGTGGTGAAACAGACCGTCGCCCGTAAAAGCCTGGTATTGGGCATGCAGCATTACTCGCGCGCCGACCTGGAAGCGATCCAGGCAGCCGGCCAGCGCCTGCAGATACAGGTGCTGGGACTGGCCAGCATCGCCAGCGACGTCTCGGTGGAACTGGCACTGGCCACCATCGAGTCGATTTTCGTATTAGGTGCCCTGCACGCCAGCACCGTCGTCAAGACGGCGCTCGCAGGGCGAATTCACTAGCGTATTGGTTCGCGGCGATGACCCGGCCGATGCGCGGCACCGTTAAGGATGGTCATGAAACTACCTCTCAACATGCTGGCGCAGATGCGCGCCGCGACCCGTAATCTGATGGGCAGCGGCCCTGCCGCCGCCACCGAAGCGATCCAGCAGGCGCTGTCTGCAGCCGGCCTGGCGCCGCAAGCGGCCGCCACGCAAGCGCCGCCACCGCAGCCGATGCGCGACATTAATCCGCCACCTGCGCCGCCACCTGCGCCGCCACCGGCACAGGCCCGGGCCGGGCAGCCGCAAGCTGACGCCGCACCGGAAGCGGCATCGGTGCCGCCCACGCCCGCGCAGGCGGCGCAGGACTTCGCACAGGATTTCATGGCGCGCCTGGGCGTGCCGGCCGGCCTGGGCCAGCACAGCTTCGACATGCCCAGCTTCGAGCTGCCGAATTTTCATCCGCCCGGCTTCAACGCGCCGGCCGCCACGCCGGCGGAGATCCCCGCCGGCGCGCAGTTCATCGATGGCGTGTACCGCAACCATGCAGGCACGCGTTCGTACAAGCTGTATATCCCCAGCAGCTACCACGGCCAGGCCATGCCGCTGATCGTCATGCTGCACGGCTGTACGCAAAATCCCGACGATTTCGCCGCCGGCACGCAGATGAATGCGCTGGCCGAAGAAAAGGAGTGTTTTGTCGTCTACCCGGCGCAGACGCAGGGCGCCAACAGTTCGCGCTGCTGGAACTGGTTCAACGCCATCGACCAGCAGCGCGGCCAGGGCGAACCGTCGCTGATCGCCGGCATCGCGCAGCAAGTCATCGACGACTACCCGGTCAACGAGCGTGAAGTGTTCGTCGCCGGCCTGTCGGCGGGCGGCGCCATGGCCGTCATCGTCGGCACCCTGTACCCCGACCTGTTTGCCGCCGTCGGCGTGCATTCGGGCCTGCCCTTCGCCTCGGCGCAGGACTTGCCGTCGGCGCTGGCCGCCATGAAGGGCGGCGCCATGCCCAATGCCCAGCGCAAGGCGCCGGCAGGCGGCGTGCCCATCATCGTTTTTCACGGCGACCGCGACACCACCGTCAACCCGCGCAATGGCGATGAACTGATCGCCCAGGGCGTGCGCAGCCAGGCGGGCGGCAAGGCGGCCAGGGCCGCCTCCGTCGACGGCAGCGTGCCGAACGGCCACCGCTACACGCGCACCACGCACAGCCAGGCCGACGGCTCGCCGCTGGGCGAACACTGGGTCATCCACGGCGCCGGCCATGCCTGGTCCGGCGGCAGCAACAACGGCAGCTATACGGACGGAAAAGGGCCGGACGCCAGCCGGGAAATGCTGCGCTTCTTCAAGACCGTCAGCTGATGTTCTCGATGTAGGGCGCGATCTGCCGCTGCTTGTCGGCGATCTCGCATACGCCGTCGGCATAGCGGTTGGAGATGGCGATGAACTGGTCCTGGATCTGCAGGAAGGCGTCGACGATCTCGGCGTCGAAGTGCGAACCGCGTCCCTCGACGATGATCTGCACGGCCTGCGCGTGGTCCATGCCCTGCTTGTAGATGCGCCGGCTGATCAGGGCGTCGTACACGTCGGCCAGCGCCATCAGGCGCGCCGAAATCGGGATAGCGTCGCCCGCCAGTCCTTGCGGGTAGCCGCTGCCATCCCATTTTTCATGGTGGCTGTAGGCGATCTCTTTCGCGTACTTGAGGAAATCGACCTCAATGCCCAGCTCGTGCTCGGCCGCCAGGATGGCGTCGCGCCCCAAGGTGGTGTGCGTCTTCATGATGGCCATTTCATGCGGCTCGAAACGCCCCGGCTTGAGCAGGATATGGTCGGGGATGCCCACCTTGCCGATATCGTGCAGCGGCGCCGTCTTGAACAGCAGTTCGATATTCTTGTCCGTCAAAAAGTCGCGGAAACGCGGCAAGTTGCGCACCTTCTCGGCCAGCGCCTTCAGGTAGTGCGAGGTGCGGCGGATATGGTTGCCCGTCTCGCTGTCGCGCGTCTCGGCCAGCGAGGCCATGGCGTGGATGGTGACGTCCTGCAGCGCCGCCACTTCCTGCACGCGGCGCTCCACTTCCGTTTCCAGGTACTGGTTCTGGTCGCGCAGGAAATCCTGCATCTGCTTCATCGCCAGCTGCGTCTTGATACGGGCCAGCACGATGGGCGCGGAAATCGGCTTGGTGATGTAATCCACGGCGCCCAGGGCCAGGCCCAGCTGCTCGTCGGCCACCTCGCTCATGGCGGTGACAAAAATCACGGGGATGCCGGCCGTGGCGGGATCGGCCTTCAGCGCGCGGCACACATCGTAGCCGCTCATGCCCGGCATCATGATGTCGAGCAGGATCAGGTCGGGCTGGTCGCCGCCGGCGGCGATCTTCAGGGCGCGCTCGCCATTGACGGCGATCTTGGTGCGGTAGTCGTCTTCCAGCACCGCGCGCAGCAGGTCGATATTGTCTGGCGTGTCATCGACCACCAGGATGGTTGGCTTGCTTGCCGGCGCTCTCATGCCCGTCCTTCGCTCTGCATAGTTATCCTTGTCACAGTGTCAGCTCCAGCGCATCGGCCACCTCGCCCAGCTGCGCCAGCGCACCTTCGAAATCGTATTGTCCCAGCATGCGCTTCAACTGGCGCGCATGTTCCGCCTGCCCCGCCGCGACCAGCACGGGACCGATGCCGTCAAGGTGCTTGACGGCCTGCGCATCGTCCTGCTGCAGCAGCTGCGACAGCTCGCGCAAGCCCGCTTCCAGGCAGGCCCGGTCCACCGGCGCCACGTGCGCCACCGGCGCGCCGCCCGCCTCGGCCGCGTTGCCGCGCGACTGCATCGCCAGCACGATCTTCGGCACCAGCTCGTCGAGCGCCAGGGTGCAGGCGGACAGCGCCTGCGGCAAGCCATCGTGCGAGCCCAGGCTGAGCAGGTGCTCGACCCGCGCGGCGCTGTCGGCCAGGCCGCCGGCGCCGATATTGCCAGCCAGGCCCTTCAGGGTATGCGCTTCGCGGATCGCCGTCTCGAGCTGGTTGTTCTCGATGGCGGCAACGATGCGCTGCATGGCGTCGAACTGGGTTTCCACAAAACGGTCCAGCAATTTTCGCATCAAAGCGGCATTGCCGCCCACGCGGCGCATGGCCTCCGTCATTTTCAGGCCGGCGATCACGGGCAGCTCCGCTTCCGGCTGCGCCGCTACCGACGTCATTGCCTGCGGCGCGGCCGGCGCGATCCAGCGCGCCAGGGTGCCGAACAGCTGCGCCACGTCGATCGGCTTGGCGATGAAATCGTTCATGCCGGCGTCCAGACATTTTTCCTTGTCGCCGACCATGGCATTGGCCGTCATGGCGATCACGGGCAAATTCGAGTAACGGGGGTCCTGGCGCAGCTTGCGCGTCGCCTGGTAGCCATCCATCACCGGCATCTGGCAATCCATCAGCACGCCGTCATAGGCGTTTTCCTCGATCTTCGCCAGCGCGATGGCGCCATTGCCGGCGATGTCGACGCGGATGCCGGCGTCGTTGAGAATATGCTGCGCCACTTCCTGATTCACTTCATTATCCTCGACCAGCAGCAGCCAGGCGCCGCGCAGGGCGCGTTCGTCGTCGCGGTAGCTGCTCTGGCGCTGCGTCTTGCGGCTCTGCCCCGTCACGCCGCCAAACACGAACGATATCTGGTCGAGCAGGGTCGAAGCGCTGACGGGCTTGTTCAACACGCCGTCGAGCGGCAAATCGCGCTGGCGCGCCGCCTCCAGCAGCGCTTCGCGATGGAAGGCCGTGACCATGATGCAGGCCGGCGTGGCATCGATGCCGGCGGCATCGGCGCGGATGCCGGCCAGGGTATCGAGGCCGTTCATGCCCGGCATTTTCCAGTCCATCAGCACCAGTCCGTACGGCCTCCCCTCGGCGCGCGCCTGCGCCACGGCGCCGATGGCCGGCACGCCGCCAAACACGGCCCGCGCCTCGAAGCCGAGCGCCGTCAGCATGCTGACGAAGATTTCACGCGCGCTGGGGTTGTCGTCGACCACCAGCACGCGCAAGCCCTCGAAGCGCTGCGGAGCAAGCAGGCTGTCGCGCGGCACGGCGGCCAGGCCGAAGCGGGCCGTGAAGAAAAAGGTGCTGCCCACGCCCGCTTCGCTGACCAGGTCGATCTCGCCTTCCATCATCTCCACCAGGCGCTTGCTGATGGTCAGCCCCAGGCCCGTGCCGCCATGGTGGCGCGTGGTGGAGGTGTCGGCCTGGGTAAAGGCCTGGAACAACTTGCTGCGCTGGGGCGGCGTCAGGCCGATGCCCGTGTCGCGCACGTCCACGCGCAAGACAGCCGCATGCTCTTCCAGCTGCTGCAGGCGGATGGTGACGACGATCTCGCCCTTGTCCGTAAACTTGATCGCATTGTTGGTGAGATTGATCAGTACCTGGCCCAGGCGCAGCGGGTCGCCCTGCAAGGCGTTCGGCACGTCGGGGGCGATGTCGAACAGCAGTTCGAGCCCCTTGTCCTGCGCCCGCATCACGGACAGGTCGGCGATCTGCGCCAGCACGTCCTCGAGGAAGAAATCGACTTTTTCAAAGGCCATCTTGCCCGCCTCGATCTTCGAGAAATCGAGAATGTCGTCGATGATGGCCAAGAGGTTCTTCGAAGCCGACTCCACCTTCTCCAGGTAGTTGCGCTGGGTCGACGTGAGCTCCGTCTGCAGCGCCAGGTGAGTCATGCCGATGATGCCGTTCATCGGCGTGCGGATCTCATGCGACATATTGGCCAGGAAGTCCGACTTCATCTTGGTCGCATCCTCGGCCACTTCGACGGCATGGCGTAGGTCCTGCTCGACGGCCAGGCTGGTGCTCATGTCCTTGAGCGCCTGCAGCAATTCGCCCGTCTCGTCGCGCGACGTCACTTCGATGACGGAACTGAGATCGCCATTGGCCACGCGCGTGGCGATCGCCACGGCCTCGCCCAGCGGACGCGTGATCGAGCGCGCCGACCAGGCAAAGGCCAGGCCCGTCAGCAGGGCCGCCAGGCCGATGCCGCCCATCAGCAGCAGCGAGGTATCGATGTCGTTGCGTATCCTGGCCGCGCTGTCGCGGATCAGCTGCTGCTGCAGGTCGTCGAGCTGGCCCACGTACAGCAGCACTTTTTCCAGCACCGGCAAGGTCTGCGTCTGCATGGCCTGCTCGGCGCGGGCATCCTCGCCGCGCTCGACCAGCTCGAACATCGTCTTGAGCGAGCCATAGTAATCGGCGCGCGCCAGGTGCATCTGTTCCAGCAGGCGCCGTTCCTCGGGCCGCGCATCGAGACCGTCGAGGATGCGCACCTGCTCGTCGATGCCTTGCTTGATCGCTTCCAGGCGCGCCTGGTTCGCCTGGCGCAGCGCCAGCTCGTGCTGGTTCGGCAGGTTGCCGATGCGCGTGGCCGCCTCGCGCGCCAGCCCGTGGATCTTGCTGGTGGCCTTGGCGGCGACCCAGTCGCGCTGCAGGATATCGTCGGTCTCGGCGCGGATGGCATAGATGCGGCTGCCAGACAGGACGATGACGACCAGCATCAGCACGATCAACATGGCATAACCGGCATTGATGCGCACGCCGATACTGATATCCCTGAAGCGCATAACTTTCCTATAAGAAATTCTTGAAAATCGAAGTCTGAACGTATTCCCCTACGGAAAGCAAGGTTTATTGCAAAGCAATTGCATGCCGAAGCACTTAATTAGCCGACGTTAGGGCTTGGCAGGAGGTGCCAGGGAGGCGATGTGCGCTTGCAGGCAGGCGGGGCACCAGCAGCCCGCGGCGGCGCTGCCGGGCACGGGAACGGCGGGCGGCAGGGCGAGGCACCAGCAGGGTTCCTTGGCGTCCGGGTCGAGCTGGCCGCACTGGAAAGTGGCGCCGCACAGGGTGCACTGGCTCATGGCTGTGTTTGAATTGGCAAGTGTGTGTCATGCTGCGCCGGGATGCGACGCAGATGTAACGGGCGGTAAAAGGGCTGGCTGGGGCACATATCGGGCCAGACTATAGGATCATCAGGGAAAATACAACAAGATCGCCCTATAATGCCTCCAGGATTTTCTTCTTCCCTGTAAAATCGCACAAATCTATTTTCCGGACTCGCCATGAATCAACTAGCTAACTTGAACCTGGACATGAATGACGACTTGACGGCGGTGTCGCCGCAAATCAAGGCGCAGATTCTGGCCGAGGCCCTCCCCTACATCCGCAACTTCCACGGCAAGACCATCGTCATCAAATACGGTGGCAACGCCATGACGGACGAACGCCTGAAGCACGGCTTCGCGCGCGACGTCATCCTGCTCAAGCTGGTCGGCATGAACCCGGTCGTGGTGCACGGCGGCGGACCGCAGATCGACAACGCGCTGAAAAAAATCGGCAAGCAAGGCACCTTCGTGCAAGGCATGCGCATCACCGATGAAGAAACCATGGAAGTGGTGGAGTGGGTGCTGGGCGGCGAAGTGCAGCAGGATATCGTCATGCTGATCAACCATTACGGCGGCCAGGCCGTGGGCCTGACGGGCAAGGATGGCGGCTTGATCCGCGCGCGCAAGATGCAGATGCCGGACCGCGAACATCCGGGCGAATTCCTCGACATCGGCTTTGTCGGCGAGATCGACGCGATCAACCCGGCCGTCGTCAAGGCGCTGCAGGACGACGCCTTCATTCCCATCATTTCGCCGATCGGTTTTGGCCAGGATGGCCAGGCCTACAACATCAACGCCGATGTCGTGGCGGGCAAGATCGCGGAAATCCTGAAGGCGGAAAAGCTGATCATGATGACCAACATCGCCGGCGTCCAGGACAAGCAGGGCAACCTGGTGACCGACCTGTCGGCGCGCGAAATCGACGAGATGTTCGCCGATGGCACGATCTCGGGCGGCATGCTGCCGAAGATCTCGTCCGCGCTCGACGCCGCCAAGTCCGGCGTGAACACGGTGCACATCATCGACGGCCGCATCGAACACTCATTATTGCTGGAAGTGTTGACCGAGCAGGCTTTTGGTACTATGATCCGTTCGCACTAAAAAAATCGCAATGCATCACAGCGAGTAGTTTGGCGGCGCAGATCACCTGGCGCCGCTTTTAATTTGCCCTTGTAGCTCAGTGGTAGAGCACTCCCTTGGTAAGGGAGAGGCCACGTGTTCGATCCACGTCAAGGGCACCAGTATCCTTTTCCCGCAGCTGTAAAAATGCCCATGGCGGCGTTGTCCTTCCTCGCCGTACATGCGTACTGTCTTCGTCAGTCCGCCTTGCCCTGAACATTTTTCCATCTGCTCTGCTATCTGTCGCCCGCATCGCCTCCGCGTTTCAATACACCCGCTCGACCTTCAAGCCCTTCTGACGCAATAAATCCGGCACGCTTTTCGCTCCGACCAGGTGCAGCACGCCGATGGCGGCCAGGCTGTGCTTTTCGCGCGCCAGCAGCTTGGCGATGCCGTCGGCCAGGGCCGGGTTGCGGCCGTCCAGCAACACCTTTTGCACGAACTGCGCGGCGAACGAGGGGTCTTGCGCAGCCTTGGCCGCCAGCTTGTCGAAGGCAGCCGCGTCGGCGTTGCGCCAGGCGTCGGCGATCTCGCGCGCTTCCTGGCTTTGTTCCTGGTCCTCGATCGAGGCCACGCCGTCTTCCAGGAATCGGCACTGCTCAAACGGCGACATGGCGCCAAACAGCGCCATCTGGCCTTCCATCGATTCGAGTTCCAGCACGGGGATCTTGCGCGCCTTGGCTTGCCGCGACAGATAATTGTCGACAGCCAGGTCGGAGCGGTAGCCCAAGGTGGAAAATTCGCCGATGGCCAGGATGCTGGCCAGCATCCATGGCTTCATCGGCGCCACCGATTCGGCCGGAATGCCGTATTTTTGCAACAGCGGCGCCAGACGCGGGGCCAGGGTCTGGCGGCAGTCGGCAGGCGCTTTGCTGCCCGGCGCCTCCATGCCGTATTTCAGCACGGCGCCCATGGCGGCGCGCGGATCGGCGCCGGGATCGATCTCCAGCGCCAGCGCCCCGGCCTGGTGCAGCGCCTGCGTTACCGTCGGCTCGAGCGGATAAAAATCGGGCGCGCCGACGTGGATGGTGCCGAACAGATACAGGGTGTGGGCCGCGTCCTGCACCTTGAACAGCGCGCCCCGGTTTTGCGCCACGGGCGGCGCTTCGGCGAAGGCCGCCCGCAACGGCAGCAAGAATAATCCGCAAAACATCACTATAATCTGGCGTCGCATGGTTTTCCTGATTGTTGAATTTTTCATCTTCTCTCGCTAGCAAAGACTCTCGTGCCTGTGTCCCATCTTAACCGCTCGTCGCCGGTCTGGCTGTTTGACCTCGACAACACGCTGCACAATGCCTCGCACGCCATCTTCCCCACCATCACGGCCAATATGAACACGTATATTGCCCGGGTGCTGGGCGACGGCGTGACGCCGGCCGACGACGCCATCGTCAATGCGGCGCGCGCGGCCTACTGGCGCCGCTATGGCGCCACCTTGCTGGGCATGGTCAAGCACCATCAGGTACAGGCCGCGCATTTTTTGCACGAGACGCACGCCTTCGACGATTTGCGCGCCATGATACGCGCCGAGCGGGGACTGGGGGCTTTACTCAAACGCCTGCCTGGCCGTAAAATTTTACTCACCAACGCGCCGCTGCGCTATTCGAGCGACGTGATGCGCCACCTGGGACTGCGCCGGCACTTTTCACACCACGTCGCCATCGAGGCGATGCAGGTGCACCGCCAGCTGCGGCCCAAGCCATCGACGCTGATGCTGCGCAAACTGATGCGCAAGCACCAGATCCGCCCTGGCCGCTGCATCCTGGTGGAAGACACCCTCGCCAACCTGAAGGGCGCAAAAAGACTGGGCCTGCGCACGGTCTGGGTCACGCAATACCTGAAAATGGCCGATCCGATCGGCGTGGCGAAGCTGCCCAAGGCGTTAAATCGCCCCGCTTACGTCGATGTCAAAGTAAAATCTGTCCGGCATTTGGCACGCCGCCTTCACCGTCTGCGTTGAAGGGGACTCCTGGGCTTGCGGCTGACGCCGGAAGCCGCACCGCTAGCGGCGGTGACGGACCTCCCCATCAAGGCAGCATTTTTTTTAACGACAAGAGAAAATATGGCAAGCACACCGCCGGGCCAACGCAGGCTACAAATTCTTCAGGCCCTCGCCGCAATGCTGGAGCAGCCGAAAGGCGAAAAGATCACCACCGCCGCACTGGCGGCCAGACTGGCCGTCTCGGAAGCGGCCCTGTACCGCCATTTCGCCAGCAAGGCGCAAATGTTCGAAGGGCTGATCGAATTCATCGAGTCGAGCGTCTTCGGCCTGATCAACCAGATCGCGGAAAAGCACAGCGACGGCATGACGCAGACGCGCGACATCATCGGCATGCTGCTCAATTTCGCCATCAGCAATCCGGGCATGACGCGCGTGCTGATCGGCGACGCCCTGGTCAATGAGGACGAGCGCCTGCAAGTGCGCATGAACCAGTTCTACGACCGCGTGGAGCTGGCGCTCAAGCAGGCCTTGCGCGTGGCCGCCGCCGAAGGCCATGGCAAGGAAAGCGAAGTGGCGGCGCGCGCCACCCTGATCGTCAGCTTCGTCATCGGACGCTGGCACCGCTACGCCAAGAGCGGCTTCAAGATCAATCCCTCCCAGGAAGCGGCGCTGCAAATCGCCATGCTGCTGGGGTAAGTCACCGCCGCGGCTGTCCCCATGCATACCGACTGTTTCGCCCTGCTCGACGACGCCAGCACGCCCGGCGCCGCATCGCGCCTGTACACGGGCCTGACGGCGGTCCTGCGGTGCAGCGAGGGGGAGCAGTGGCCGGCCCTGCTCGAAGGGCTGCAAGCGGCCTTGGAACGCGGCCAGTACGCCGTCAGCGTGTGCAGCTACGAGCTGGGCGCGCACTTGCTGGCCATGCCGCCGCGCGCGGCGGATCCCGGCGCGCCGCCGCTGGCGCAGGTGCTCGTCTTCGAACACTGCACCCAGCTGTCGCAGGACGAGGTGCTGCAGTGGCTGGCCGCACGTACGCCGACGATGGAAACGCCGGCCTGCATCGCCGGCATCCGCGCGAACGTGGATCAGGCCGAATTCACGCGCGCGCTGGGGCGCATCCACGACTACATCGTGGCCGGCGACACCTATCAGGTCAACTATACGTATCGGCTGCGCTTCGATGCCTTCGGCTCGCCCCTGGCCCTGTATGCGCGGCTGCGGGAACGCCAGCCCGTGCCGTATGGCGCGCTGGTGATGCTGCCCGATGGCGGCGCCCTGCTGTCGCTGTCGCCGGAACTGTTCGTGCGCCATGCGCAGGGCGAGCTGACGGCGCGTCCGATGAAAGGCACGGCGCCGGCGGCCCCGCCTGAACAAACGGACGAAAACGCGCGCCGCGCCGCCGCCCTGGCCAATGATCCGAAAAACCGCGCGGAAAACCTGATGATCGTCGACCTGCTGCGCAACGACATCGGCCGCATCGCTGCCACGGGCTCCGTCAAGGTGCCGGCCCTGTTCCAGGTGACACGCTACAGCAGCGTGCTGCAGATGACGTCCACCGTGCAGGCGCGTTTGCGCGGCGACGCCAGCCTGGCCGACATCTTCCAGGCCTTGTATCCATGCGGCTCGATCACGGGGGCGCCGAAACGCCGCACCATGGAAATCATCGCCGAACTGGAGCCGGCGCCGCGCGGCATCTACACGGGCGCCATCGGCTGGTTCGATCCGCCGGCCATCGGCACGGCCCACCCAATGGGTGACTTCTGCATGTCGGTGCCGATCCGCACCCTGGCCCTGCAGCCGGCGGGCCCTGACGGCCTGCGGCGCGGCGAGATGGGCGTGGGCGCCGGCATCGTCTTGGACAGCGACCCGCACGAGGAATTTGCGGAATGCCAGCTCAAGGCCCGCTTCCTGACGGGGCTGACCAATGACTTCGAACTGTTCGAGACCCTGCACGCGAGCCGCGCCGGCGGCTGCCGCCAGCAGGAGCGCCACCTGGCGCGCCTGGCCGCCTCCAGCGCCTACTTCGGTTTTGCCTGGGACCAACATGCTGCCCGCGCCGCGCTGCAGGCAGCGTGCGCGGCGCGTCCCGACGATATCCCCTTCCGCCTGCGCCTGGCGCTGCGCCAGGATGGCCGCTTCACGACGCAAAGCGGTGCGCTCAGCGCCTTGCCGGACACGGTCACCATCCTGCTGGCGTCCGACGCCACCACGGCGGATGACCTGTTCCTGCGCCACAAGAGCAGCGTGCGCGCGGGCTATGACGCAGCGTGGCGCGCGGCCGAGGCGCAAGGCGCCTTCGACATGCTGTTCTTTAACGAGCGGGGCGAGCTGACGGAGGGCGGGCGCAGCAATGTCTTCGTCCGGCTCGATGGCCGCTGGCATACGCCGCCCCTGTCCTGCGGCCTGCTGCCCGGCGTGCAACGCGCGGCCATACTGGCCGATCCCGCCTGGAGTGCGCAGGAAACCATCATCACACGCGCCATGCTGGCGCGCGCCGAGGCCGTCGTCGTGTGCAATGCGCTGCGCGGGGCGCTGCCGGCAAAACTGATTACTTGATGTCAACCTGCATCTCGTAGCCGCCGTAGATCATCCGCTTGCCATCGAACGGCAGCTTGGCCGGATCCATCATCTCGGCCAGGCGCGGGTCTTTCATGACCTTGTCGTTGATTTCATCGCGCTTGGCACGCGACGCATACACGATCCATGAAAACACCACCACTTCGCCATCCTGCAAGTCCACCGCCTGCGGAAACGAAGTCAGCTTGCCCGGCTTGACATCGTCGCCCACGCATTCGCGAAATTCCAGCGCGCCATACTCGCGCCAGACGGCGCCGCAGGCGCGCGACATGGCCAGATAGGTATCGAGCTTGGCCTTCGGTACGGGCACCACAAATCCATCGACATACGCCATGATGTTCTCCTTTGTTGTGACAAACGCGAACAACCAGCTTAGGACAATGATGGCAAGACGACAAGCGCGGCATTGAAAAAAAAAGCAGGCGCGCTGGCCTGCTTGTATGTCGGCAACTTACATCGCCAGCGCTTTTTCCACCGCGCCAACGAGCTTCTTGTCGTCCGGCGTCACCTTGCTGGGGAAGCTTTCCAGCACTTTACCGTGGCGGTCGATCAGGTATTTATGGAAATTCCAGGCCGGGGTCTTGCCCGTCTGCTTGATCAGGTCCACGTACAGCGGGTTCGGATTGGGGCCGGAGACGACGGACTTCGAAAACATGGGGAACTTCACGCCGTAGGTGTTGTAGCAGAAATCGGCGATTTCCTTGCTGTTGCCCGGCTCCTGCTTGCCGAAATCGTTCGACGGAAAGCCCAGCACCACCAGGCCCTTGCTGCCGTACTTGGCGTACAGCGCCTCGAGTCCTTCATACTGGTTGGTAAAACCGCAATAGCTGGCCGTATTGACGACCAGCACGACCTTGCCCGCGTACTGGCACAGGTTTTGCGGCGCTTCATCCTGCAGGCGGTTGAAGGTCTGCTTGAGGATGGCGGGGCAGGCGGCTGGCGCGGCGGCGGCTGGCGCGGTTTCGGCGGCATGGGCCGGCATGGCCAGGCTGGCGCCGGCGGCAAGGGTGGTGAGCGCAAACAGCTGGGCAAGGGTCTTGGACATGAGGGGCACCATGGTTGAACGGAAAAAAACCATTCTATGTCAAACGCCGCGCGCACGTACAAGACGGTCAACAACAGCGATAGCTTGAGCGACATCAACGACGGTGCAGTACTTGCCCAGCGCACAGTTTTTTTACCTATGCTCGGCCTTCCTGTCCCTTTTCTTGCCTTTTGGAGTAGCCATGCCCTTCCCGCACCTGAGCGCATTACCCACCGCCCTGCTGGCCGCCAGCCTGCTCATCCTGGCGCCAGCAAGCGCCCACGCCGCCACGGCTGCCAAAGCCGTCAAGCCCGCCGCGACCAAGGACGCCCCCGCCCTGCCCGCCTACCAGGCCGATCTGAGCCAGACCACGGTGTCCGGCCTGTCCTCGGGCGGCTTCATGGCGGCGCAGTTTGCCGTCGCCTACTCGGCCACCGTCGCCGGCGCCGGCATCATCGCGGGCGGCCCGTATTTCTGCTCGGGCCAACCGGGCCGCTTCCCGTATATTCCCTACCTGACGAATGCCCTGACCACTTGCATGAATCCAGGCAGCTCGCAAGTGGCGCCGCCCGTGGCCAGCGAATTGCTGCGCGCGGCGAACGATTTTGCGCAGGCCCGTCTCATCGACGACACGGCCAACCTGAAACGCCAGCGCGTATATCTGTTCAGCGGAACGAAAGACCAGACCGTGACGCGGCCGGTGGTGGAACAGGTGGGAAAATTCTATCAACTGGCGGGCACGCCGGCGGCGCAGATCCGCTTCGTCGACACGCTAGGCGCGGGCCACGCCATCCTGACCGACAGCAATCAGGACAAGCCCTGCGCCGTGACGGAGTCGCCCTTCATCAACGACTGCGACTACGTGCAGGCGCGCGACATCCTGCAGCACCTGTATCCGGACCTGCAACCGTCGTCGACCACCCTGACGGGCAAGCTGATCGCCTTCAACCAGCGCAGCTTCATCCAGAACGCGTATTCGAGCATGAACAATACGGGCTATGCCTACATCCCGAAAGCCTGCGACAGCGAGAGCTGCCGCGTGCACGTGGTGTTCCACGGCTGCCTGCAAACGACGCAGGCGATCGGCGACCGTTTCTATACCAGCACCGGCTACAACCAGGTGGCGGACGCCAACAAGATCATCGTGCTGTATCCGCAGGCCGAACCGAGCCCCGTCTATCCGTACAACCCGAAAGGCTGCTGGGATTTCTGGGGCTACACCAGCATCAACCCGATCGATCCGGATTTCTACCGCAAGAGCGGCACGCAGATGGAAGCGGTCAAGGGCATGCTGGACAGGTTGGGATCGGCTCGCAACAGCCGCCGATAACGGACGTCACGGATGCTTGAGAAAATCGTAGCGAGCGGCAACGAGGCTCGGCGCCCCCATCTGGCTAAGAAGCGCAGCTGTACTAAAGTACAGCGAGCATCGCAGGCCGGAAAGCGCGCCGCGCAGCAGATTTAATCAAGCATTCTAGATGCCGCCCATGCAGATGTACTTGATCACGAGGTAGTCTTCGATACCGTAGGTCGACCCTTCGCGGCCCAGGCCCGATTGCTTGACGCCGCCGAAGGGCGCGATCTCGTTCGAGATCAGGCCCGTGTTGACGCCGACCATGCCCGTTTCCAGGCCTTCGGCCACGCGCCAGATGCGGCCGATGTCGCGCGAATAGAAGTAGGCGGCCAGGCCGAATTCCGTGTTGTTGGCCAGGGCGATCACTTCATCGTCCGTCTTGAAGCGGAACAGGGGCGCCAGCGGGCCGAAGGTTTCCTCGGTGGCCACGCGCATGTCGTTCGTCACGTCGGCGATGATGGTCGGCTCGAAGAAGCCGTTGCCCAGCGCATGGCGCTTGCCGCCGGCCAGCAGGCGGCCACCCTTGCCCAGCGCGTCGGCCACGTGCTCTTCCACCTTGGCGACGGCCTTGGCGTCGATCAGCGGGCCTTGCGTGACGCCCGCCTCGATGCCATTGCCCACCTTCAGCTTGGCCACGGCGGCCACCAGCTTGGCGGCAAACGCGTCGTACACGCTGTCCTGCACGTACAGGCGGTTGGCGCACACGCAGGTCTGGCCCGCATTGCGGTATTTCGAGGCGATGGCGCCTTCCACGGCCGCATCCAGGTCGGCGTCATCGAAGACGATGAACGGCGCATTGCCGCCCAGTTCCAGCGACAGTTTCTTGATCGTCGGCGCGCACTGTTCCGCCAGCAAACGGCCCACTTGCGTGGAACCCGTAAACGTCAGCTTGCGCACGATGGGGTTCGAGGTCATTTCGCCGCCGATATCTTTCGGCGCGCCCGTGACGATGCTGAACACGCCAGCCGGCACGCCGGCGCGTTCGGCCAGCACGGCCAGCGCCAGCGCGGAAAACGGCGTCGCTTCGGCCGGCTTCAGGACCATCGGACAGCCGGCGGCCAGGGCCGGGCCGACCTTGCGGGTGATCATGGCGGCGGGGAAATTCCACGGCGTGATGGCGGCGCACACGCCGATCGGCTCCTTGGTGATGACCAGGCGGCGGTCGGGCCACGGCGATTGCAGGGTATCGCCCGCCACGCGCTTGCCTTCTTCGGCAAACCACTCGATGAACGAGGCGCCGAACTGCACTTCGCCCTTCGCTTCCGGCAGGGGCTTGCCCTGCTCGGTGGTCATGATCAGCGCCAGATCGTCGGCGTTTTCCAGGATCAGGTCATGCCAGCGGCGCAGCACGGCCGCGCGCTCCTTGGCCGTCTTCTTGCGCCAGGCGGGCCAGGCGGCATTGGCCGCCTCGATGGCGCGGCGCGTCTCGGCCGCGCCCATCAGGGGCACCGTGCCGATATGCTCGCCCGTGGCGGGATTGCTCACATTAATCGTCTGGCCACCATCGGCGTCCATCCAGGCGCCATTCACGTAAGCCTGGTGACGCAACAAGGTAGGATCTTTCAACTGCAGCATATGGATCTCCGGTCTGGTTTGAATTATCGACGAGGGATACTATGCCACAGCGCGGCCGATTCCGCAGGCGGACAGCCGAATCCCCCGCGTATTTACTCGACCTTGAACGACGACAGTTTCGGGTCCGGCGCCGGATATTCGAGCTTCATGCCCTGCAGCGTTTCCAGCAGCAGCGAGGCCACCACCAGGTTGCGCTGCGTCTTGGAATTCGATGGCACCACGTACCACGGCGCGTGATCGGCATCGGTCTCGCGGATCGCCGTTTCATAGGCGCGCTGGTAGCCATCCCACTTCTTGCGCTGGGCGATATCGTTGGGATCGAACTTCCACTGGCGGTCGGGATCGTCGAGCCGCTCCTGCAGCCGTCCCCGTTGCTCGTCCTTCGAGATATGCAGGAAGACTTTCAGGATGATGGTGCCCGTTTCGCTCAGCATGCGCTCGAAATCGCGGATCTGCGCATAGCGGCGCCGGCATTCCGCCTTGTCGATCATGTCCTGCACGCGCGTGATCAGCACATCCTCGTAATGGCTGCGGTTGAAGATGGCGATCTCGCCCTTCACGGGCACGTGCTGGTGCACGCGCCACAGGTAGTCGTGCGCCAGTTCGATATCGGTGGGGCCCTTGAACGCCACGGCGCGGATGCCCATCGGGTTGATATTGCTGAAGATGGCCTTCACCGTGCCGTCCTTGCCCGAGGTATCCATGCCCTGCAGGACCAGCAGCACCTTCTTCTTGCGCTGCGCATACAGCATGCTCTGGCACTCGGCGATCTGCGCCGTCAGCGCCACGGTTTCTTCGATGTCCAGGGCCTTGCACTGGGCTGGCGTCAGCTTCTTGTTCGCCGCCTTGGTGGCCGCGCCCAGCAGGCGCTTGCCGGCGAACTCCTCGTTCAGGTCGAAGCCCTTACCGGCGCGAAATTGCGTGCGCGCCTTCATGCCGCCACCGCCAGCTTGCGGTGCTCGATTTTTGTGCAATGGTCCATCACCACGTCCAGGCCCGCCGCCCGCGCCAGCTGCGCCGCCTGCTCGTTGACGATGTCGAGCTGCAGCCACAGGCAGCCCGCCTTGACGGCGATGGCTTCCTCGGCGATGGGCAGGATATCTTCCGGCTTGCGGAAGCAGTCGACGATGTCGATGCGCGCCGGCGCGACAGCCGCCGCGGCCTGCGCCAGGGTGGCATAGGCGCGCTGGCCCAGCACGTCGCGCCCGGCCAGGGCCGGATTGACGGGCAGCACGCGGTAACCATGCCGCAGCAGGTAGTCGGCCACTTCGTGGCTGGCGCGTTCGGGCTTGTCGGACATGCCGACGATGGCGATGATGCGGCTGTCTTGCAGGATGCGGGCGATGTTGGGCATATTCGGGGCGTGGTTAGGCGTGCGACATTGCCCGCCTAGCGTAGCAGAATTATCCAGCGCAGGGAGCTATCCAGAAGACCTGGAACTCCGCACGGCCGCCATCTGCGCGACAAAAGCCTGCGCGCGCGCCGTCACGGCCGCGAAATCTCCCGTGGCGCCCGGGCCACTCAGGCTGCTGCCGATGCCCACGGCCACGGCGCCGCTGGCAAACCACGCATGCAGGTTCTCCACCGTCACGCCGCCCGTCGGCATCAGCGGCGCTTGCGGCAGCGGGGCGCGCAAGGCCTTGATGTAGGCGGGGCCGAACATCTCGGCGGGGAAGACCTTGACGATGTCCGCGCCCGCCTGCAGGGCCGTGACGATCTCCGTCGGCGTCATCGCCCCCGGCATGGCCAGCACCTGATAACGCTGACACAGCGCGATGGTCTCCACGTTCACGCCGGGCGAGATGATGAACTGGGCGCCGGCCAGGATCGCGGCGCGCGCCGTTTCCGTATCGAGCACCGTGCCCGCGCCCAGCAGCACGTCAGGACCATGGCGTTCGCGCAAGGTGCGCAGCACGCCCAGGGTGTCGGGCGTGGTGAACGCCACTTCCAGCGCCGTGATGCCGCCGGCGATGCACGCCTCGGCGATCTGCAGCGCCGCATCGGGCGAGTCGGCGCGCACGATACCGACCATGCCCCGCTCGAGGATGCCATTGAAAACCATGTGCTTTTGCATCTGCTCTCTCCTGTCAGGCCGGCAGGGCGCCAAAGCGCACTTCCGGCAAACCGCGCACGCCCACCTGACGTGCATGAAACAATCCGCCGGCCAGCGGTTCGCCCGCCAGCTGCGCCGGGGTCAAGCTTTCCTGCGCCGTGGTGACGAACAATTCGTCGTAATGCGGACCGCCCAGGCTCACGCAGCTGGGCTGCGAGACGGGCAAGGCTATCGCCCGCTCGACGCTGCCGTCCGGCGCGAAGCGCAAGACCCGTCCCGCGCCCCACTGCGCGCTCCACAAGTGGTCATCCGCATCGATGGTGGCGCCATCGGCCGCGCCTGGCCCCGGATCGAGCACGGCAAACACGCGCACCCGGCTGGCGTCGCCCCCCAGGTAATCATCCCAGCGGTAGATCGCCTTCTTCATCGAATCGCAAAAATACATGGCCGTGCCATCGGTGCTGAAGCAGATGCTGTTCGAGATGGCGATCTGCGGCAGCGGCAGCCGTTCCAGGCTCAAGTCCAGGTTGAGGCGATAGAAGCTGGCGATGGCATCGCGGCACGGCCGCTCATCGAGCGTGCCGAAGACAAAACGTCCCTGGCGGTCGCAGCGGCCGTCGTTCAGGCGCGTCATGGGCAGGTCGCCCTCCACCGTGTGCAAGGGCGTGACGGCCCCGCTGCGCGCGTCAAACCACGCCAGGCGCGAGGCCAGTCCCAGCAGCAGCACGTCGTCGCGGTCCGTCAGCGCGAAACAGGCCAGGCGCTCGGGCATATCCCAGCGCTGGCGCTCCCCCGTGCTCAATACCAGCGCATGCAGCTGGCAGCCTTCGATATTCGTCCAGAAAACGCGGCCGCTGCGTTCGCACCAGCGCACGCCCTCGCCCAGGAAATTCTGCGCATCGACCAGTAATTGGGCCTGTGTCCCCATTATTTTTTTCCTTTAACTCTGTATAACGCATGATAAAACCGTCGCGAGCGGAAGTCAGTTGTGGCCGAGACGCGCAACTGACGCGCAACTGTGCTTGAGCACAATGAGCATCGAGGCCGCAAATGACGACGCGCAGCAGGTTTGATCGTGCGTTATCAATGTGACTCGCGCGGCACGGCCGATCCCCGGCAGCCGACGAGGAAATCGAGGTCCGCGCCTTCGTCGGCCTGCGTCACGTGCTTGATGTACATGGACTGGTAGCCGCCCTTCATGGCCGGCTCGGGGGCGCGCCATTCTGCGCGCCGGCGCGCCAGCTCGGTCTCGTCGACGTCCAGGTGCAAGCGCCGTCCCGCCACGTCCAGCTCGATCATGTCGCCGTCGCGCACCAGCGCCAGCGGCCCGCCCACGGCCGCTTCCGGCGCCACGTGCAGCACTACCGTGCCGTAGGCCGTGCCGCTCATGCGTGCGTCCGAGATGCGCACCATGTCGCGCACGCCCTGCTCCAGCAGTTTTTTCGGTAATCCCATATTGCCCACTTCAGCCATGCCAGGGTAGCCCTGCGGGCCGCAATTTTGCAGCACCATCACGCAGCTGGCATCGATATCGAGCGCGGGATCGTCGACGCGCTTTTTATAGTGCTCGATGCTGTTGAAGACGACGGCGCGGCCACGGTGCTGCATCAGCTCGGGCGACGCGGCCGAGGGCTTGATGACGGCGCCGCGCGGGGCCAGGTTGCCCTGCAGGATGGCGATGCCGCCTTCGTCCTTGAATGGCTGCGCCAGCGGCGTGATCACCTCGAGATTGAAATTTTCCGCCTCGGCCACGTTGACGGCCATGCTGGCGCCCGTGACGGTGAGCGCCCCGCCATGCAGTTTGCCCAGCAGGTCGCGGATGATCACGGGCAAGCCGCCCGCATAGTAAAAGTCTTCCATCAGGTACTGGCCCGACGGCATCAGGTTGAGCAGGCAGGGGATCTCGCGGCCCAGGCGGTCCCAGTCGCCCAGGCGCATGTCCACGCCGATGCGCCCGGCAATGGCCAGCAGGTGGATCACGGCATTGGTCGAGCCGCCGATAGCGCCGTTGACCATGATGGCGTTTTCAAACGCTTCACGCGTGAGGATTTGCGACAGTTTCAGGTCTTCATGCACCATGTCGACGATGCGGCGGCCCGTCAGCTGCGCCTGCAGCTTGCGGCGCGCATCGACGGCGGGAATGGCCGCGTTGCCGGGCAGGGTCACGCCCAGCGCTTCGACCATGCTGGCCATGGTGGAGGCCGTGCCCATGGTCATGCAGTGGCCGGCGGAGCGCGACATGCACGATTCGGCCTGCTTGAATTCGTTTGAGGTCATGCGCCCGGCGCGCACGTCTTCGGAAAACTTCCACACGTCCGTGCCCGAGCCGATCGGCTTGCCCCGGTAATTCCCATTCAACATGGGGCCGCCCGACAGCACGATGGTGGGCAAGTCCACGCTGGCCGCGCCCATCAGCAGGGCCGGAGTGGTCTTGTCGCAGCCCGTCAGCAGCACCACGCCGTCGATCGGGTTGGCGCGGATCGATTCTTCCACATCCATGCTGGCCAGGTTACGGAACAGCATGGCCGTCGGGCGCAGATTCGTCTCGCCCAGCGACATGACGGGAAATTCGACGGGAAAGCCGCCCGCTTCGAGCACGCCGCGCTTGACCATCTCGGCCAGGTCGCGGAAATGGCCATTGCAGGGCGTCAGTTCGGACCAGGTATTGCAGATGCCGATGACGGGACGGCCATCGAAAGCGTCGCTGGGATAGCCCTGATTCTTCATCCAGCTGCGGTGAATGAAACTGTCCTTGTCGTCGCCGCCAAACCACGCTTGCGAACGCAAAGGACGCTTGTTCTTGTTGCTGCTCATACTGTCTCCTGCGGGGAAATCAAGCCGCGCGCGGCGGCGATCAGCAGCGCACCGTGACCGGCCAGATTGGCCTGCTGCTGGTCGTCGACGATGATGCGCTTGCCATAAAAAAATCCATGTTCTTCGATCAGCAGCCCGAGCGCCTGGCGCAGCATGGGCTTGCCGGTAATGACGAGCGGCGTATCGGGCCGCATCTGGATGGCGGTGCTGTTGCGCAGCGCCAGCAGGTCGCCGCTGAGGACGGCGCCCATCAGGAAATTGGCCCGTTCATTGCATTCGATGGCGCTGAACTGGCCCAGGGTGCGCACGCTGAAGCAGGCGCGCGCCAGCCCCGTTTTTTGCGCCGCAGCCGCGCCGGCCAGCAGCATTTTCGGCACCAGGGTCTGCGCAAAACCGCCATCGACCGATTGCTTGATCAGGGTGTGCTGCGTGATCGCCTGCAGCAGCTCGCCCGCGATGGTGGTGCTGCAGCCGAGGATGCGGCGCTGCTCGTCCACGCTGATCAATTTGGTATGCGAACCGGGCATGATCAGGGTCGCCGCGCCGCGCAACTGCAGGCGCTCGAGCAGCGCGACGACTTCCGTCTCTTCGCCGCGCATCATGTCCATCGCTTCGACGTTATGCAGGCCGACGGCGCCGTGCTGGTTGCGCACGCCGGGAATCAGCCACAGGGGCTGCGCCAGCACGTCGGGCAAGTCCACCGCCTGCATGCCTTGCGCCAGCTGGGCCAGGCCGGCGGGCGCCGGCAAATGCGGTACTTCCCGCACGCCCATGGGCGAGCTGATCATGCCCGAAGCGAGCGCCAGGTCCACGCCGGACGGCGCGATGCCGGCGCTGGCCAGCACGCTGGCGATGGTGTCGCGCAGCGCCTGTTTCAGCGCGCCGTTATGGCCATCGATGGCAGTATTGCGCACGCCCGTTTCCAGCTGCGCCTGGGCGACGACGGCGCCGGCGCGCCACAGCAAGGTACGCGTATTGGTGGTGCCGGCATCGATGGTGAGTATGTTCATGGGCAGGTTCGCAGCGTCGCTAAGGGCAAAAATAAATAAGGGAAAAACTACCCCATGGTAGAACTGCCCCGCATATCTGACCAATCACTTATTTGACATCATTGATACCGGTTCGGATATGTCAAACGCGTCGATATCCTGCACGCCCAAACGGTAGGCGAGCTTGAAGCGCCTCAGCTGTCCCGGCTGCAATTGCACGCCCTGCGCCAGCAGAGAAAAACAGCGCATATCGGAATGCAAATGGCAGCTGTCCTGGCTACTGGAAAAACGCAGGACCCGGCCGGAAGCGGGATCAGCAATCCGCGCCACCTCACGCAGCTGGCCGCTGCCCGTCCAGTAAAAGTCATGCCGGAACCCCGGCAAGTTCACCAGCGCGGGCCAGGCCAGGCGCGATGCGAGCGGCGCGGGCTGGCGGAAGTCAAACGCGCTGCCCGCCACATCGAGCGGCGAGCCGTCCGCACAGCCGCCAGGCCAACAGCGGTCCGCGGCCAGGCGCAGCACATGGTCGCCTACACTGGCATGGTGGCCCTGCAGATTGAAGCGGGGCGCGGCAAGAGAGAAATGGGAAACCGTATCGGCCGTGGCGGCGCAGTCGAGCTGCAGGCTGCCATCGTCATCAAGCCGGTAAGCCAGGCGCACTGACAGGCCGTCTTGCATCAGGCGCAGCAGCAGGTGGCCATCGTCCGGCGGCGCGCACTGCCAGCCCGTGGCCGCACGCGCCGTCGGGGATGCCGCGCCCAGCACATCGGCCAGCCGGCCATAGCGGTCGGGCGCCCACCAGGCCCGCACGCTGGCATCGTGCGCATCGATGGCCACGCGCATGCCGCGCGCGTTGCGCAAGGTAAAAATCGTCATGGCGGTGGCTGGCTGCGCTGCTGGAATTCGCGCGGCGTGCAACCGAGTTCGCGCTTGAAGACGGCGTGCATATACTGCACCGTGGTAAAGCCGCAACGCACGGCCACCTCGGCCACCTGGCCCGGCCCGCGCGCCAGCAGGGTCTTGGCCGCATCGAGCTTGAAATGCAGGATTTCATCGTGCACGCTGCGCCCCAGCTCCTGACGGAAGTGCGCTTCGAGCGAGGAGCGCGACACGCCCACATAATCGGCCACCTGCTCCGTCTTGATGCCCTGGCAGGCGTACTGGCGGATGAAGTGGCGCGCCTGCATCACCTGCGGATGCTGGAAGGGCTGGTGGCGCGTGGACGCGAGCACGTTCAGGCCCGCCGGCGGCACCAGGATGCGCGTGCCGGACAGGCGCGCGCCGTTCAACATCTGGTGCAGCAAATGCGCGGCCGTGCGGCCCATTTCCTCGGTGCCCTGGATCACGGAGCTCAAGGGAATGCGCGTGAGCATGCGCGCCAGCGGGTCGTTGTCGATGCCGATCAGGGCCACTTGCTCCGGCACGGCGATACCCGCGTGCATGCACGCCTGCAGCAGCTGGCGCGCGCGCGCATCGCTGACGGCGATGATGCCGACGGGTTTTTCCAGGCTGTTGAGCCAGGCGATCTGCTGCTCCACCGCCTCGTCCCAAGACGGCGCGCTGGTGGCCACGCCCCGGTACACGTCGGCGCGCATGTGGTCGCGCTCCATCAGGGCGCAAAACGCCGTTTCGCGCTCCTGGGCCCAGCGGTTGACATCCGCCTCGGGCAGGCTGAAACAGGCAAAGCGGCTCAGGCCCGCTTCCACCAGGTGTTCATAGGCCAGCTTGACGATCTTGAAATTATCGGTCGCCACGTACGGGATGCCGGCAGGGTAATCCTCGGCGTGCGCATACGAGCCGCCCACGGCCACCACGGGCAGGCGGCTGTGCGCCAGCGCCGCGCAGACGGCGGGATCGTCGAAATCGGCGATGATGCCGTCGCCCTGCCAGCGTTCGATACCGGGCAGGCGACAGCGGAAATCCTCTTCCAGGAACAGATCCCACGACACGCGCGTGGTGTTCAGGTAGGCGGCGATGCCCGCGATGATGTCGCGGTCGTAGATCTTATTCCCGTTGAACAGCAGCGCGATCCGGTGCGCGGTCGGTAACTTCATGCTGGCGTCTCCTCCATGTGGCGGCCGGGACGTATTTTCGCCCCTGGCTGCCGGTCACGCATCGGTCTTACCGGCGTCCCGCCCTTGTACTGACATCGACCCAGACGGCGAGGGTGAGAATACTGCCTTTCACGATCATCTGCCAGTAGGTGTCCACGTCCAGCATGGACATGCCGTTATCGAGGCTGGCCATCACCAGCGCGCCGATCAGGGCGCCGTACACGGTGCCCGAGCCGCCGCGCATCGAGGTGCCGCCGATGAAGCAGGCGGCAATCGCGTCGAGTTCGCTGAAGGTGCCGGCGGACGGCGAACCGGCCGCCAGGCGGCCCGTGTTGATCAAGCCAGCCAATGCGCACATCAGGCCCATGATGCCGAAGATCCACAGCTTGACGGCTTTCACGTTGATGCCGGACAGGCGCGTCGCTTCCATATTGCTGCCCACGGCGTAGATGCGGCGGCCGAACACGGTCTGGCTGGTGATGTAGCTGAACAGCCCCAGCAAGGCCAGCAGCAGCAGAACGGGCAGCGGAATGCCTTCATAGCCGTTCAGTGTCTGTACGAAGGCATACAGCACGGCGCCGATGACGGCCAGGCGCAAGCCGTCGGCCCAGGGCGCCGTCTGCGGCAAGCCGTGCTGGGCGCGGCTGGCGCGCGCGCGCCACGTCAGGAAGGCGGCCAGCAGGAACAGGCCGACGCCCAGCACGACGCCGGGCACCGCGGGCAGGTAACCCTGTCCCAGATAGACCATCGGCTCGGAGACGGGGGCGATCGTGATGCCGCCCGTGATGCCCAGCAGGATGCCGCGGTACGCCAGCATGCCGCCCAGTCCCACGATGAAGGAGGGGATGCCGCGGTACGCCGTCAGGTAGCCATTCAAGAGGCCGATCACCAGGCCGCAGCCCAGCACCGCCATCAGGTTCAGCGCCAGCGGCCAGTGCTGCGTGACGTCCAGCACGGCGGCGATGCCGCCGAGT
Source organism: Janthinobacterium sp. BHSEK (assembly GCF_056174685.1). NCBI lineage: Bacteria > Pseudomonadati > Pseudomonadota > Betaproteobacteria > Burkholderiales > Oxalobacteraceae > Janthinobacterium > Janthinobacterium sp. BHSEK. The sequence goes on along the minus strand of NZ_JBWBYV010000014.1, from coordinate 113,604 downwards.
AGCCCCAGCAGGGAGCCGATCGACAGGTCGATCTCGCCGGCGATAATCACCAGCACCATGCCGCAGGCGAGGATGCCGGTGACGGACATCTGGCGCAGCAGATTCGACAGGTTGCGCGGCGTGAGGAAGCTGCCCTGCGTTTTCCATGAAAAGAAGGCCCAGATCAGCGCCACGGCGATCAGCAGGGCCAGCATCTTGTATTGGGTGAACAGCTGTTTGATACTGTGCGGTTTCATGCTGCGGCTTCCTTGTTTGCGGTGTTGACGGCGGGTGCCGGGCGCTGGTCCAGCGCCGCCGCCAGCACGGTTTCCTGGCTCAGGCCATCGTTGATAAAGTCGCCGCGCAGGCGGCCTTCGCCCATCACCAGCACGCGGTCGGACACGCCCAGCACTTCGGCCAGTTCCGACGAGACCATGATGATGGCCACGCCCCGGTCGGCCAGCGCCAGCATCAGTTTGTAGATTTCATATTTGGCGCCCACGTCCACGCCGCGCGTGGGTTCGTCGAGGATCAGCACGCGCGGGCGCGTCAGCAGCATCTTGGCCAGCACGGCCTTTTGCTGGTTGCCGCCCGACAGGCTCGTAATGGGCAGCGACGGGCTGGCCGCCTTCAGTTCCAGCTGGGCGATCTCGCCGCGCACGGCCGTCAATTCCGCCTCGCCATCGATGCGCGTGGCACGCGCGAATTGCTCCAGCACGGCCAGGGTGATGTTCTGCCCCACGTCCAGATCCGGCACGATGCCGTGATGCTTGCGGTCTTCCGGCACCATGGCCAGGCCCATGGCGATGGCCTTTTGCGGAGACGAAGTATCGATGCGGCGGCCATCGAGCCACACTTCGGCCTGGCACGGCCCCTGGTAGGCGCCGAACAGGGCCGAGACGAGTTCCGTGCGCCCCGCCCCCACCAGGCCGGCGATGCCGAGTATCTCGCCACGGCGCAGGGTGAACGACACATCGTCGACCCGCTTGCGCTGCGGGTTGTCGGCATCGATGCAGCTCACGTGGCGCGCCTCGAACAGCACTTCGCCGATGGCCGCAGGCGCATTGTTCCCCACTGCGCGCTGCGGATACAGCTGGCTCATTTCGCGGCCCACCATTTGCGCGATGATGCGTTCCACGTTCATCTGCGCCATCGGCGTGGTGGCGATATGCTTGCCGTCGCGGATGACGACGATGGTGTCGCAGATGGCCGCCACCTCATCGAGCTTGTGCGAAATGTAGATACAGGTGACGCCCTTGGCTTTCAGCGCGCGCAGGATATCGAGCAGCACGGCGATTTCCGAGGCCGTCAGCGACGACGACGGCTCGTCGAGGATCAGCAGGCGCGCATTCTTGTTGAGCGCCTTGGCGATTTCCACCAGCTGCTGGTGGCCGCCGCCGTAATTCATCACGGGCTGTGCCACGTTCAATTCGGGTATCTTCAGTTCGCGCAGCAGCTCGTCGGCGCGCTTGTACATGGCCGCGTAATGCATGCGCCCGCCGGGCAGGGTAAGTTCGCGGCCCATGAAGATATTCTCGGCCACGGACAGCTGCGGCACCAGCATCAGTTCCTGGTGGATGATGATGATGCCCGCGTCTTCCGTGTCGCGGATCGATTGCGCGCGCAGGGGCTGGCCATCCCACAGGATCTCGCCGTCCCAGGTGCCGTGCGGGTACACGCCGGACAGCACCTTCATCAGGGTCGACTTGCCGGCGCCATTCTCGCCGCACAGGCCGATGCACTCGCCGGCCCGCACCTGCAGGTCGATGCCGTCGAGCGCGCGGACACCGCCAAACTGTTTGACGATGCCTTTCATTTCAAGCAGATATTCAGACATCTGAGCTCACATTTATTGACCAGGAAGGAGGCGTAGGTCGGGTTAGCGCGCAGCGCGTAACCCGACACCAGCACTTAATTACCCAGCTGCGCCTTGGTATAGAAACCGTCGTCGACGAGAATGTTCACATTCGCCTTGGTCAAGGGCGTGGGTTTGAGCAGCACCGTGCTGACTTTTTTCAGGCCGTTGTCATAGCTGGAGTTGTAGGCCGGCTTTTCATTGCGCGCCAGTTGCACGGCCAGCTTGGCCGCTTCGGCGGCGATGGTTTTCAGGGGTTTGTAGACGGTCATCGATTGCGTGCCGGCGATGACGCGTTTGACCGCCGCCAGATCGGCGTCCTGGCCCGAGACCGGCACCTTGCCGGCCAGTTTTTGCGCGGCCAGGGCCTGGATGGCGCCGCCGGCTGTGCCGTCGTTCGAGGCGACGATGGCGTCGATCTTGTTGCCGTTGGCCGTCAGCGCGTTTTCCACGATGGACAGCGCTTCGGTGGCGCTCCAGTCCTTCACCCACTGCTGGCCGACGATCTTGATATCGCCCTTGTCGATGAACGGTTTGAGCACCTTCATCTGGCCTTCGCGCAGCATCTTGGCGTTGTTGTCGGTCGGCGAACCGCCCAGCAAATAGTAATTACCCTTCGGCTGCAGCTTGGTCACGCCTTCGGCCTGCATCTCTCCCACTTTCTCGTTGTCGAACGAGATATACGCATCGATATCGGCGTTCAGGATCAGGCGGTCATACGACAACACCTTGATGCCGGCCTTTTTCGCTTCCTTGACGGTGTTGTTGAGCACCGTGGCGTTGAACGGCACGATCACCAGCACGTCCACGCCGCGCGAGATCAGGTTTTCGATCTGCGAAATCTGGCGCTGTTCGCTGGCGTCGGCCGACTGCACGAAGACCTTGGCGCCCTGCTTCTCGGCGGCGGCGATGAAGAAATCGCGGTCGCGCGTCCAGCGCTCGACGCGCAAGTCATCGATGGAAAAGCCGATCTTCGGGTTTTTCGCATCGGCCAGGGCGGCGCTGCTGCTCAATGCCAGCATGGCGGTCATGATGGCTGCACTGATGATCTTGTTCATTACGTGTCTCCTTGTTGGATTTTTTAACTACATTTTTTAACTGCGGGGTACTTCTACAATCACGTCGGGTTACGCGCGGAGCGCTAACCCGACCTACATCAATGGTTGTGGCGCGGCAGGGTCTGGCCCACGGCGCGGTATTTCAGCGCCAGTTCCATGCAGGCGCCCGTTTCCAGCTGGCCCACGCTGGCGCGGTAGATTTCCTGCCACGGCGTGGCGCTGTCGTTGACGGGTGGCGGCAGTTCCATGGCGCGGCGCGCCAGTTCCTGTGCCTCGACCAGCATGTCGCACTGCCCCCCGTTCAGGTCCACGCGGATGATGTCGCCCGTGCGCAGCAGCGCCAGGCCGCCGCCGACGGCGCTTTCCGGCGATGCGTTCAGGATCGAGGGGCTGTCCGAGGTGCCCGACTGGCGCCCGTCGCCCAGGGTCGGCAAATTCAGGATGCCGGCCTTGAGCAGCGCGTCGGGCGGCTGCATGTTGACCACTTCGGCCGAACCGGGCCAGCCCACGGGACCCGCGCCGCGCATGACCAGCATGCAGCTGTCGTCGATATTGAGCGCCGGGTCGTTGATGCGCGCGTGATAGTCGCTTGAACCGTCGAAAACGATGGCGCGCGCCTCGAACACGCCCTCGCTGCCGGGACGCGACAGGTAGCGCTCGCGGAAGGCGGGCGAGATCACGCTGGTCTTCATGATGGCGAAGTCGAACAGGTTGCCCCGCAAGGCCATGAAACCGGCCTTTTCCTTCAGCGGTGCGGCAAACGGGCGGATCATCTCGCGGTCCGCGCTCTCCCGGCCTTGCAAGTTGGCCGCCATGCTCTGGCCCGTGACCGTCAACCGGTCCGCGTGCAGCAGGCCCGCCTGCTGCAGCTCCCACATCACGGCCGGCACGCCGCCGGCGCGGTGGAAGCGCTCGCCCAGATACTTCCCGGCCGGCTGCATGTTCAACAGCAGCGGCACGTCGTAGCCGTGCGCCATCCAGTCGCTCGAGTGCAACGCCACGCCCGCATGGCGCGCCATGGCCATCAGGTGCGGCTGGGCGTTGGTGGAGCCGCCGATGGCCGCGTTGACGATGATGGCGTCCAGGAAGGCCTCGCGCGTGAGGATACTCGACGGGCGCACGTCGTCATGCGCCATGCCGACGATGCGGCGCCCCGTTGCATAGGCGATCTGGCCCCGTTCGCGGTACGGCGCGGGGATGGCCGAGCAGCCCGTCAGGGACATGCCCAGCGCTTCGGCCAGCGCATTCATGGTCGATGCCGTGCCCATGGTGTTGCAGTGGCCGGCCGACGGCGCCGAGGCGGCGGCGATCTGCAGGAATTTGTCGTTGTCGATCACGCCGGCGGACAGCTGGCGGCGGCCCTTCCAGATGGCGGCGCCGGAACCGACCAGTTCACCGTCCATCCAGCCGTCGAGCATGGGGCCGCCCGACAGCACGATGGCGGGAATGTCCACCGTGGCCGCCGCCATCAATTGCGCTGGCGTGGTCTTGTCGCAGCCCGTCGTCAGCACCACGGCGTCGATCGGGTAGCCATGCAGGATCTCCACCAGGCCCAGATACGCGAGGTTGCGGTCCAGCGCGGCCGTGGGACGGCGGCAGTTCTCGAAGATCGGGTGCAGCGGGAATTCCATCGGGATGCCGCCCGCGTCGCGGATGCCGTCGCGCACGCGCTGGGCCAGTTCCAGGTGGATGCGGTTGCAGGGACTGATGTCGCTGCCGCTTTGCGCGATGCCGATGATGGGCCGGCCCGAACGCAGCTCCTCGGCCGTGATGCCGTAGTTCATGAAGCGCTCGAGGTACAGCGCCGTCATGTCGATGTGGTCGGGATTGTCGAACCAGTCCTGCGAGCGGAAGCGCCGCGCCTGGCGATTGCCTGGGGTACTCATGCGCCGTACCAGCCCGCGTCGACATAGTATTCGCGTCCCGCGCACTTGGCCGCGTTGTCCGACGCGAGGAACAGCGCCAGCGCCGCCACGTCTTCCGGCTCCACGCGCAGCTGCAGGCATTGTCCCTGCAGGATCACGGCTTCCGCTTCCGGCGTATGCCACAGCCGCTCCTGGCGCGGCGTGCGCACGGCGCCGGGAATGATGCAGTTGACGCGGATGCCGTCGCCCCCCAGGTCGCGCGCCAGGCCGCGCGTCAGGCCCTCGATGCCGGCTTTCGCCGTCATGTAGATCGACAGGTTCGCCTGCGCCAGGTGCCAGGAAATCGAGCCCAGGTTGAGGATCACGCCGCTGCCCTTGGCGCGCATGGCGGGCGCCACTGCCTGGGCGCAGAAATACTGGTGGCGCAGGTTGACGGCCATGCGCTCGTCCCAGTAGGCGGGCGTGACGTCCTGCAACTGGTGGCGGTCGTCATTGGCCGCGTTGTTGACGAGGATATCCGTGGCGCCCGCGCTGTGTTCGATCTCGGCGAAGGTGGCGGCCAGGGCCGCCAGGTCCGTCAGGTCGCAATAGCGGAAAACGGGCGGCTGCGGCAGGTGGGCCAGCCTTTCCTGCAGCGCCAGCGACGCCTCGCGGGCGATGTCGAGAAAGGTGACGCGGGCGCCCTGGCGGGCGAACGCCTCGACGATGGCCACGCCGATGCCGGTGCCGCCGCCCGTGATGACGACGCGTTTATCAGTCAGGCTGGGATAGGTTGCATGCTGCATGGTGTCTCTCTTTTCAAAAAATCGGATCAAAGCAAACCGCGGCGGGCCAGGTTCTGGTACAGCGCGCGCACGCCGAACGTCCAGGGGGCAATCGCATCGCAGCGCTGCACTTCGTTGACCAGCGCGCCCAGCGCGGCGCTGGCAATCGTCACGCGGTCGCCCAGGTGGTGCGTGAAGCCGCCGCCCTGCGCGCCGCGGTCCTTCACGGGCGAGAACATGGTCCCCAGGAACAGCATGAAGCCGTCCGGATACTGGTGATACTGGCCTGCCGTCTGGCGCACCAGGTCGAGCGGGTCGCGGCTGATCTCGCGCATGAAGCTGGCGCCTTCGAGCACAAAGCCGTCGACCGCGCCCTCGATCAGCAGCGACACTTCCGCCTGGCGCACGGTGTCGAGCGTGAAGTGTTCGTCGAACAGGCGGATGAAGGGGCCGATGGCGCAGGAGCCGTTGTTATCCTTGGCCTTGCCCAGCAAGAGGGCGCTGCGCCCTTCGATGTCGCGCAGGTTGACGTCGTTGCCCAGGGTCGCCCCCAGCACCTCGCCACGGCTGTTGACGGCCAGGACGATCTCCGGCTCCGGGTTGTTCCAGGCCGACGATGGCAGCAAGCCCACCTGCGCGCCGCAACCCACCGACGACATCGGCTGCGCCTTGGTAAACACTTCCGCGTCGGGGCCGATGCCTACTTCCATGTATTGCGACCAGGCGCCGCGCTGCTGCAGCTGCTGTTTCAGGCGCTGCGCCGCGTCCGAGCCCGGTTTCAATGCGGACAGGTCGCCGCCCAGCGTCGTTTGCAGGGCGGTGCGCAGGCTCGCCGCGCGTGCCGCGTCGCCGCCCGCCTGTTCCTCGATCACCCGTTCCAGCAGGCTGACGGCGAAGGTCACGCCGCAGGCCTTGACGGCCTGCAGGTCGCACGGCGCCAGCAGCAAAGGCTCGCCGGCAGGCGCGGCCAGCGCCTGCGCCAGCAGCGCCTGCACGGAGCCGAGCGCGATGCCGGGCGCATGGCGGGCGATATCGAGCGCATCGCTGCGTTCGAACAGCTCGGCCACCGTCGCCACCGTCTGCGTGATGTCGACCACCTCGCCGCCGCGCACGGCGACGACGCTGGGGCCGTCACGCCAGATACGGCCGATGAGGAGAGCCTGCGCCAGGTCGGCGGGCAACAGGGAGGCGGGGGAAATCGGCTGCATGGCAAGCTTTCAAAAGGTCGTGACGGGATGGCTGGTCTTCAAGTCCGGACCGATTCTGCGCGCCGCCCTGTGTCGCCGCAATTACGAAAATCACCAAATTGAATGATGATTATTGGTATTGCAGTGCACCAAAAAAAGCCGCCGCTCGTCCTCCGCTCCCGCCCTGTCCGCAGGCGGGAAGGGGCGCTATGGCGCATCGCATCAATTGGCCTATCGATATCGTTTTGGATATCGGCTATGCGAAAAAAGTGATTGGTGAGGGATGGATGGACAAACTAGTATCAGCCGTGGCCCGCAATCGGCCATCCGCACGGAGCCCGCCCGCTGGACGACGGCCCTGGCACATTCAACTATCGAAGACGGTGGAGACCTGAAATGAAAACAACAATGAAAATGCTGACCGCGAGCCTGGCGCTGGCCATCTCCGGCATGGCGGTAATGCCCGTGGCAAGCGCCGCCGACAAGGGCGCGATCGGCATCTCGATGCCGACCAAGTCGTCCATGCGCTGGATCGCCGACGGCGACAACATGGTCAAGGTATTCAAGGAGCGCGGCTACAAGACGGACTTGCAGTTTGCCGACGACGATATCCCGAACCAGCTGGCGCAGGTGGAAAACATGATCACCAAGGGCGCCAAGGTGCTGGTGATCGCCGCCATCGACGGCACCACCTTGTCGAACGTGCTGCAAAAGGCGGCCGACAAGGGCATCAAGGTCATCTCGTATGACCGTCTGATCCGCGGCACGAAAAACATCGATTACTACGCCACCTTCGACAACTTCCAGGTCGGCGTGCTGCAAGCGGGCTATATCGAATCGGCGCTGAAACTCAAGGAAGGCAAAGGGCCGTTCAATATCGAACTGTTCGGCGGCTCGGCCGACGACAACAATGCGCACTTCTTCTACAACGGCGCGCTGTCGGTCCTGAAACCGTACATCGACAGCGGCAAGCTGGTGGTGCGCTCGAAGCAGATGGGCATGGAAAAGGTCGCCACCCTGCGCTGGGACGGCGCCGTGGCGCAGGCCCGCATGGACAACCTGCTCAGCGCCTACTACGGCAATGCGCGCGTCGACGCGGTGCTGTCGCCGTATGACGGCTTGAGCATCGGCATCCTGTCCTCGCTCAAGGGCGTCGGCTACGGCACGCCGAAACAGCCGTTCCCCGTCGTCACGGGCCAGGATGCGGAGATTCCGTCGGTGAAATCGATCATCCGCGGCGAACAGGCATCGACCGTGTTCAAGGACACGCGCGAACTGGCCAAGGTCACGGCCAACATGGTCGACGCGATGATGAGCGGCAAGACGCCGGCCGTCAACGATACCAAGACCTATAACAACGGCGTGAAGGTCGTGCCGTCCTACCTGCTCAAACCCGTCACCGTCGACAAGGCGAACTGGAAGCAGGTGCTCGTCACCGGTAGCGGCTACTACACGGAAGCGCAAGTGAAATAAGCATCCAAGGTACTGAAGGCCCGGCACTGCCGGGCCTTTCGCTTCACGCACGATCAAGAACAAGACTGCCGCACGACCGCTGCCCACCAGCGCGGCCGTGCCAGAGAGGTTATATGACGAACACTATCCTGGAAATGCGCGGGATACGCAAAACATTCCCGGGCGTCGTTGCGCTCGACAATGTCAACCTGCGGGTACGCAGCGGCGAGATCCACGCCATCGTCGGCGAGAACGGCGCCGGCAAATCGACCCTGATGAAAGTGCTGAGCGGCGTCTACGGCCATGGCAGCTATACGGGCGACATCGATTACCTGGGCCAGACGCGGCACTTCCGCGGCATCAAGGACAGCGAGGAAATCGGCATCATCATCATCCACCAGGAACTGGCGCTGGTGCCCCAGTTGTCGATCGCCGAGAATATCTTCCTCGGCAACGAGCCGGCCCGCATGGGCGTCATCGACTGGGAATACGCGCAAGCGAAGACGCGCGAACTGCTGCACAAAGTCGGCCTGAAGGAGTCCCCCGACACCCTGATCACCAACCTGGGCGTGGGCAAGCAGCAGCTGATCGAGATCGCCAAGGCGCTGTGCAAGGACGTCAAGCTGCTGATCCTCGACGAGCCGACGGCCAGCCTGAATGAAAGCGACAGCGCGGCCCTGCTCGACCTGCTGCTGGGCCTGAAAGCCCAGGGCATCGCCTCGATCCTGATTTCGCACAAGCTCAATGAAATCTCGCGGGTCGCCGATGCCATCACGGTGCTGCGCGACGGCAACACGGTCGACAGTTTCGACTGCCGCACGGAGCCCGTCAGCGAAGACCGCATCATCGAAAAAATGGTCGGTCGCGAGATGGCCGACCGTTATCCGCCGCGCACGCCCACCATCGGCGAGACCATTTTCGAAGTGCGCGACTGGCGCGTCTTCCATCCCGAGCATGCCGACCGCCCCGTCATCAAGGGCATCAATCTGCACGCGAAAAAGGGCGAGATCATCGGCATCGCCGGCCTGATGGGTTCCGGGCGCACGGAACTGGCGATGAGCCTGTTCGGCCGCGCCTACGGCCAGCGCATCAGCGGCACGGTGCTCAAGCATGGCCAGGAGATCGACGTCAGCACCATCGGCAAGGCGATCGCCCACGGCCTCGCGTATGTCACGGAAGACCGCAAGGGCCTGGGCCTGATCCTCGAGGAAGACATCCAGAAGAACACCAGCCTGGCCAACCTGGACGCGATTTCGCGGCACATGGTGATCGACGAGCAGCGTGAGTTCAGCGTGGCCGAGGAGTTCCGCCGCAAGCTCAAGACCCGTTGCTCGAGCGTGGCGCAGAAGGTGGTCAACCTGTCCGGCGGCAACCAGCAGAAGGTGGTGCTGGCGAAGTGGCTGTTTTCGCGCCCCGACGTGCTGATCCTCGATGAACCGAGCCGCGGCATCGACGTGGGCGCCAAGTACGAGATCTACAGCATCATCAGCGAGCTGGCCGCCGAAGGCAAATGCATCATCATGATTTCCTCGGAAATGCCGGAACTGCTGGGCATGTGCGACCGGATCTATGTCATGAACGAAGGCCGCTTCGCGGCAGAACTGAGCGCGGCAGAAGCATCGCAGGAGCGCATCATGCGCGCGATCGTTACACACGGAGAAAACAATGGACAATAAACTGACAGCGGGAGCGGCGGCAGGCACCACCCCCGGCACCGCGCCGCAAGCGAAAAGCTATGCCGGCTTTTTGAAGAACAATATGCGCGACTACGGCATGCTGCTCTCCCTGATCGTCATCATGGGCTTTTTCCAGTACATGACGGACGGCACCCTGATGCAGCCGCTGAACCTGACGAACCTGGTGCTGCAAAACAGCTACATCGTCATCATGGCACTGGGCATGCTGATGGTCATCGTGGCCGGCCATATCGATTTGTCCGTCGGCTCGGTGGTGGGCTTCGTCGGCGCGCTGGCCGCCGTCCTGATCGTCAACTACGAGATGAACTTTGTCGCCGCCAGCATCCTCTGCCTGCTGGCCGGCGCCGTCATCGGCGGCGCGCAAGGCTATTTCGTCGCCTTCTTTAAAATCCCATCCTTCATCGTCACCCTGGCCGGCATGCTGGTCTTCAAGGGCCTGACGCTGGCACTGCTGGCAGGCCAGTCGGTCGGTCCCTTCCCGGAAGGCTTCCAGATGCTCAGCTCGGGCTTCCTGCCCGACCCGTTCGGCGGCGACAACCTGCGCGGCCTGTCGCTGCTGCTGGGCGTGATCGCCGCCGCGGCGCTGATCGTCACCTCGCTGCGCAGCCGCGCCAAGCAACTGAAACACGGCATGGAAAACGAGCCGCGCGCCTTCTTCCTGTTGAAAAACGGCGTGTTCGCTGCCGTGATGGTGTATTTCAGCTACCTGCTGGCGTCGTACCGCGGTTTCCCCAACGTGCTGGCCGTGATGTCGCTGCTCATCGTCGCCTACACCTTCATCACCAACCGCACCGTGCTGGGCCGCCGCGTGTACGCCGTGGGCGGCAATGAAAAGGCGGCGCGCCTGTCCGGCATCAAGACGGAACGGGTCAGCTTCTACACCTTCGTCAACATGGGCATGCTGGCCGCGCTGGCCGGCCTGATCTTCGCCGCGCGCCTGAACACGGCCACGCCGAAGGCGGGCACGGGTTTCGAGCTGGACGTGATCGCCGCCTGCTTCATCGGCGGCGCCTCCGCCTCGGGCGGCGTGGGCAAGGTGATGGGAGCCGTCATCGGCGCCTTCATCATGGGCGTGATGAACAACGGCATGTCCATCATGGGCATCGGCATCGACTACCAGCAGGTGATCAAGGGCCTGGTACTGCTGGCGGCCGTGTTCATCGACGTGATCAACAAAAACAAGTAGACCGGTTCGAGCCTTAGGGGGCTCTGGCCGGCGTTCGCGCCGGCCCTTTTTACATATAACGTCGGACAAAAGCGTAGCGAGCGGCAGCAAGTTGTGGCTGAGAAGCGCAGCTGTGCTTTAGCATGGGGCCGCCGAGGCAGTGAGCATCGCAGGCCGCAAATTGCGACGCGCAGTAGCTTATGTCAGACGTTGGCGGCCAATCGCGCCGCGCGATCCCCCCACCACGCCGCCTCCTCGAACACGGAAAAGCCCGATAAATCCGCATGCGCGAACAGGATGGCGCCGTCGTGCTCGCGCAAGGCCTTCAAGCCCGCGTTGCTGCGAAATCCCGGCAAGGGCGCCGCCATGGCGTGACCGCGCACGGTGATGTCGACGCGCTCGACGCAGCTGGCAAAATCGCGTCCATACGCCGTCTTTAAATCGACGCTGGCCAGCGCCAGCAGTTCTTCGGGGCTGGCCGTGTCGAGCCACTTGCGCGCTTGCTGCGGCGTGCGGTCGGACAGGGCCACGTAGGCGCTGAAGACGGTCTTCTCGGGAGGACGCACGCGGATGTCCTGGTGGGTCGAGACGACATAGCCGAGGCCCGGTTCCTGGTACACCACGTTGTCCCAGCACAGGGGCGCATGCGGCAGTTCGTCGGGAAAGCGTTTAAGTAGAAAATTCGCCACCAGCCACGGCGCATACGCGGGCGTATCGCGTTTCGCATCGAAGCCATAGTCGGCGATGTTCTTCACCACGCGCGATGCCACGTACAGCGGCATGGCGCAGATGGCCTTGCGCGCCTTGACCAGGTAGGTGCGCGGCTGCCCGTCGACCAGTTCCAGGCACAGCGCTTCCACGCCGTTGGCCGTCGTCGTGAGGGAAACCACCGTGCCCGCGTGGCGCCGGACCTTGGACGCCTGTTCCATGGCCGTGGCGACCGGTTGCATGCCGCCCGGCCAGGTCAGCCAGGCGCCATTGCCCGCGTTGGCCGCCTGGCCCCAGCGGCTGCAGTAGTAATGCAGGCCGGCCCAGGCCGAGACCTGGTCGTAGCGCGTGCCGTAATCGTCACGGCAGCAGTAGTTCAGATACCAGTGCAGGGTGGGCGAGGTATAGCCTTCGCGCTCCATCCACTGCTTCAAGGTGATGGTGTCGAGCGCCTGCCAGGCCGGATCTTGCGACGACTCCACGGTAGGAAAGACGAAGACGCGCTTGCCATCGTTGCCATGCGCCTGGCGCAGGCGCCGCACCTCGGCAAAGAAGCGCTCATGCTGCGCCAGTTCCGCAGGCGGCACGCCTTCGGTGGGAATGAAGCCGTCCTGCCAGTGGCCGTTGAACAGCAATCGCTCTTCCGGCGCGTGCAGGATGTAGCGCTCGTCGTAATATGGCTTTTCCGCCTGCGGGTCGCGCTCGATGATGCCCAGGTCGAACAAAATCTCTCGCACATGGGTCGATTCGGGCGAAGGCAATGGCAGATAGTGGCCGCCGGTCGGATAGGCCAGGTCGCCGAAATGGCCGCCGGCCGCGTTGCCATACGGCTGCGGGCCATCGATCATGAGAAAGTCCCTGTGCCCCAGCTTGTTCAGCCGCCAGGCGGCCGTCAGGCCCGCGATGCCGGAGCCGAGGATGGCCACGTCGGTCGTCAAGGTGCGTGTAGGCGGCGGCAGCGCCGTGCCCTCGCGCAGCAGCTTGCGCAAATAATGCCCCTCGCTACGGCCCGGATACAGCACGGTCGGCGTGATTTCCTGCCAGCGCAGATACGCGGCGATGCTGCCGATGCCGGCGGCCGCCGCCGCGGTGCCACCCGCGGCCCACAGCATGAAGGAGCGGCGCTGCATCAGCGGATCACCCGGTTCCAGTCCTGCTCGAATTCATGCACGAGCGACTGGGTATTCAAGCGGTTCGGCGCCATGGGCAGCGGCTGCATGTCGGGCGGGAAGATGAACATCTCGCGCGTGGTGTCCGCATTCAGGTAGCGCATGGGCAGGCGGTATTGCGTCGGCGGTGCGTAGTCGAGCTGGGGCGAGGCAAGGATAAAACCCCATTCGCCGAACGAGGGCACGTAGGCGTGGTAGGGCCAGGTGCGCATGCCCACTTCGCGCAGGGTCGAATTGATGGTCCAGTAGGCGTGCGGGGCAAAGAACGGCGACGTCGATTGCACCACCATCAGTCCCTTGGCCGCCAGATGCTTTTTCACCAGGTCGTAGAACGGCACCGAGTACAGTTTGCCGAGCGCGAAGCTGGACGGATCGGGGAAATCGACGATGGCCGCGTCGAACATGTCGCCGTTGTTGCGCAGCCAGACGGCGGCATCGGCATTGACAACGGTGACGCGCTTGTCCGAGAACGAGTTGTTATTTAACTTTGCCAGTTCCGGGCGCGTGGTAAACGCGGCCGTCATGGCGGGATCGAGGTCGACCACGGTGACGTGCTCGATCTGTGGATAACGCAGGATTTCGCGTAGCGCCAGGCCATCGCCGCCGCCCAGCACCAGCACGCGGCGCGCCCACGGCATTGCTTCGAGCACGGGGTGCACCAGCGCCTCGTGGTAGCGGTATTCGTCGCGCGAGGAAAACTGCAGATTGCCGTTGATGTACAGCCGCGTATCGTCCTTCCAGCGCGTGATCACCAGGCGCTGGTAGGGCGTGGTGGTGGAATACACGATCTGGTCGCCGAACAGGCCGTGCTCGCCCCAGGCCACCATGCGGTCGGACATGGCAAAGCCGGCGACCAGCACCAGCATCACGACGCAGGCGCGCAGGAAGCGCCCCGTGAGGTTCTTCAGCTCCGCGCGGAACACGTAAATCGTCCACAGGCCCACGCCCACGTTGAGCATGCCGAACAAAAATCCCGTACGCACCAGGCCCAGGTAGGGCGACAGCACCAGCGGAAACAGCAGGGAGACGGCCAGCGCACCCAGGTAATCGAAGGTGAGCACGCGGCTGACCAGCTCGGAAAACTCCGTCTGGCGCGAGTTCAGGGCGCGCATCACCAGCGGCACTTCCATGCCGACCAGTGCGCCGATCAGGAACACCATCACATACAATAAGGTGCGAAACGGCGCGGCCATCCACGAAAACGTCATGAACAGGATGGCGGCCGACAGGCCGCCGATCAGGCCCACGGCCAGCTCGATGTCGACGAAGCGCGAGAGCACGTCGTCGTCCCGCACATACTTGGAAAAGTGAGCGCCCACCCCCATGGCAAACAGGTAGCAGCCGATGATGGTGGAAAACTGCAGGATGGAGTCGCCGAGCAGGTAGCTGGACATGGCGCCAGCGATCAGTTCATACGCGAGGCCGCAGGAGGCGACCACGAAGACGGACAAAATCAGAATCTTTTTGTTCATTGGACTTTTTTTTGTTCTAATATGCGTTGACGTTATCAAATACTCATTGCGAGGAAAGCCGTGCCCGCCATCCTAAACTATCTGATCCATCTTATACTGGCCGCCGCGCTGCTAATTGCCTTTTTTATCATCTACACGCGCGTCACGCCGTATAACGAAGTGCTGCTGATCCGCCAGGGCAACCAGGCGGCGGCCCTGTCGCTGGGCGGCGCATTGCTGGGCTTTTCCGCCACTATCGCCTCATCCCTGATGCACACGGCCGACTACCAGCAATTCTTCGCCTGGGCCTTCGGCGCCATGGTGGTGCAATTGCTCGCCTATGTGGTCACCACGCGCCTGCTGCGCATGTCGAAGGACCAGATCGAATCGAACAACAGCGCCTTCGGCGGCCTGCTGGGCGCCATTTCGCTGTCGATCGGCGCCATCAACGCCGCCTGCATTTCCTGACACCGCTTTATCTTATTCAAGGATATCCATCATGAGCCTCGGCAGCTTTATCAAGAAGCAGTTTATCGACGTACTGCAGTGGAACGAAGAGACGGAAGGCGTGCTGGCCTGGCGCTTCCCCATGCAGGATTTCGAGATCCAGAACGGCGCCATCCTGAATGTGCGCGAATCGCAGGTCGCCGTCTTCGTCAATGAAGGCAAGATCGCCGACGTCTTCGGTCCCGGCACGCACAAGCTGACGACGCAGACGTTACCGTTGCTGACCAACCTGAAAAACTGGGACAAGCTGTTCGACTCGCCCTTCAAGTCGGACGTGTATTACTTCAGCACGCGCGTGCAGACCGGCCGCAAGTGGGGCACGCCGCAGCCGATCACCATCCGCGACAAGGATTTCGACATGATCCGCGTGCGCGCCTTCGGCATGTATTCGTACCGCATCGCCGACGCCCGCACCTTCTTCACCGAGATCAGCGGCACGCGCGAAGTCTATACGCGCGACGAGGTGGAAGATCAGTTGCGCGGCATTCTGATGTCGAGCATGGCCAGCTCGCTGGGCGGCGCGAATGTCCCCTTCCTCGACATGGCGGCCAACCAGGCGCTGATGGCGCAGGAAGTCAAGGATGGCCTGGCGCAGGCGTTTGCCCGCTACGGCGTGGGCCTCGATGAATTCAACGTGGCCAGCATCAGCCTGCCCGAGGAATTGCAGGCGGCGCTCGACGAGCGCATCTCCGCCGGCATGAAGGGCGGCCTGGGTGCCGACAAGATGAGCGGCTACACCAAATTCCAGGTGGCCAACGCGATCCCGCTGGCGGCGCAGAACGAGGGCGGCATGGCCGGCATCGGCGCCGGTCTCGGCGCCGGGCTGTCGATCGGCCAGGTGATGGCGCAAAGCATGGGCGGTGCGCTGCAGCAGCCCGCCCCGGCACCCGCTCCGGCGGCGCCACCCGCACCCGCGGAAGAACCGGTCGAGGCGCGCCTGGAGAAACTCAAGGGTTTATTGGACAAGGGACTCATTTCGCCCGCCGACTACGATGGCGCCAAGGCTGAACTGCTGAAAAAACTGATCGGCTGATTAGGGCGAAATACGACTGCATGCAAACTGTTTCCTGTCCCAGCTGCGGCGCGGAAGTGCATTTCCGCTCGCATGCTTCCGTGCTCGCCGTGTGCGAGTACTGCCACAGCACCATCCTCAAGGACGCCGATGCCGTCAGGGACCTGGGCAAGATGTCGGCCGTCCTGGAAGACTATACACCGATCCAGATCGGCACGGCCGGCGTGCACGACGGCGTGCACTTCACCGTCGTCGGGCGCATCCAGCAGCGCTACAGCGCCGGCACGTGGAACGAGTGGTATCTGCTGTTCGACGACGCCAGCACGGCGTGGCTGGGCGACTCGTCCGGCCTGTACACGCTGACGCGCGAGCGCGGCACGCAGGATGCCCTGCCCGCCTTTGGCGAGCTGGCGCCGGGCAGGCGCTACACGATCTGCGGCGAGCCCTACACGGCGGCCGAGATCCGCAATGCCGAATGCATCGCCGGCCAGGGCGAGCTGCCCTTCAAGGTGGGCGCCGGCTGGCGCATCCAGGTGGCGGACTTCCGCAACTACGCCAGCTTCGTCACGCTCGACTACACGGATGGCCCGCAACCGGTCGTCTACCAGGGCGTCGCCGTCACCCTGGACAGTTTGAAGTGCCAACTGCTGCGCGACGACGAGGCCATCGCCAGGAGCGCCGGCAAGTACCGCGGCAAGCTCGATGCGCTCGACTGCCCCTCCTGCGGCAGCGGCATTCAATATGTGCCGGGTGCGGCGGCGCAGCTGGTGTGTCCCGCCTGCCACGCGCAGCTCGACGCCAGCGGCCCGGAAGCGCAGGTGCTGGCCATCGGCAAGCAGGTGCACGAGAACGCCGACATCACGCTGGAACTGGGCGCCAGTGCGAAGATCAGCAATGTGGATTTCACGGTGATCGGCATGATGCGCCGCGCCGACGACGAAGGCAGCGAGTGGAACGAATACCTGCTGTACAACGCGCGCGCCGGCTTCTTCTGGCTGGTGGAAACGGACGAGGGCTGGTCGCGCTCGAACGTGCTGCCGAACTGGCCCAACTGGGCCTCGCTGGACGCCGCCAGCTGCACGCTCGATGGCGCCACCTACCGCAAACTGTATGACTACGGCTCGCAGGTCGTGTACGCAGCGGGCGCCTTCAACTGGAAGGTGGCCGTCGGCGACAGCACGCGCGTGTTTGAATTCGAACAGGGACAGACCAAGCTGGCGGCGGAGCTCACGGGCGAGGAGATGACCTGGTCGCGCTCCGTGCCCGTCGCCTATGACCAGATGGCCGCCTGGTTCGGCGCCGCCTTCCATGGCGGCGCCAAGGCGCAGAATATCCAGCTGAGCCACCGCGGCATCGCCAAGGTCTTCATGGTCATCGTGCTGGTCTTGAACGCGATCCCCATGTTCGTCTCGTTCTCCAGCACCTTGATGTGGAGTTTGCTGGGCTGCCTGGCGCTGTTCCTGCCCGCCGTTTTCCTCGACAAGAATGCAAAGAATCCCCCATGAGTAAATACGTGATCTATGCCCTGATGGTGACGTTTTCCGTCACGGCCGCCAACTGGGTGCGCATGTTCAAGGTGGCCGGCAGCGGCAGTGGCAGCAGCTGGAGTTCGCGCACGGGCGGCGGCGGCGGCAGCTATGGCGGCGGCTCCAGCGGCGGCAGCCACAAATAAGCATGGCGTCCACACCGCATCTGCCCCTGGGCACCCATCTGCTGGCCGACCTGCCGGGCATCGCGCCGGAGCGCCTGCGCGATTGCGCCGCGCTCGAAGGCCTGCTGCGCGCGGCGGCGCTGGCCGCCGGGGCGCAGGTACTGCACGGCCATTTCCACAGCTTTGGCCCCGGCCAGGGCGTCACGGGCGTGCTGCTGCTGGCCGAGTCGCACATCTCCATCCACACCTGGCCGGAATGCGGCTTTGCCGCCGTCGACATCTTCATGTGCGGCGCGGCCCGGCCGCAGTTGGCGCTGGACATCATCCAGGCGGCGCTGCAACCGGCGCATTGCCAGCTGCAGTCCGTGCGCCGTGCCCCGCCCGGGTAGACCTGGCGTCGCTGGTGGATCGCGCGGGGATCGCTTACACTGTCGGCTGATCCCCCAACCGTGACTCCCATGCGCCGTTCCGCCCTCCTTGCCCTGCCCCTGCTGCTGCTGGTTTCCGCCTGCGATGACTACACGGCGCCCAGCCTGTATCAGGCCACCACGCCCGAGTGCAAGACGTGGACGGATGGCTCGCGTTTCGAACTGCCGCGCGGTATCAGCATCTACGCCACGCCGCCCGTCACCTTGAAGGAAGGCGGCACGGAGCTGGCGCTGATCTTTACCTTGCCCGTCGGCACGCAAGCCAGTTTTACGCGCCTGTCCTTCCTGCTGGAAGAACCGAAAAAGCCGCCTTTCGCGGAAGCCAAGATACTCACCATTTACCAGCGCGGCATGAACCAGAAGGCGGAGATCGTCGACGTCATCGAGCAGCTGCCCATCATGTTTGCCGCCGTCGGCAACAGCAAGGAAACCCAGTGGCGCCTGCGTCTGCAACTGCCGCGCCAGCTGCCGCAGCGCTTTGATCTGTCCATGCCCGACATGCTCGTCGGCGGCAAGCGCTATCCGGTGCGCACGTTTACGTACCGTTATTTCCCCGAACGCCAGGCATACGGCATGTGCAGCTGAGCCACACCGTCCATTGACGGCGGCGCGTGCCGCTGGCACACTGGCGTTTTCCATCACACAACAGGAGTAGACAACATGCGCCATTCGGATACTGCCGTGCTGTCGGCTGCCTGATCACTGTTTCCCCAGCTAAGCCTTTTTAGCCCGCCATTCCCCATACGCGTGATCGCGTAGCCGACTTCCCTTCTTTCGTGCCAGTCATTGCGACTGGCGGTGCCTGCACGCGCAGGCTACACGTCCGCACGCGGACGACAGAATCTGGAATAACGCTACCATGATCGCATTCGATTTTGCGCAACTACGCCTTATCGGGCTGCAGCAGGCCATCGCCGGCGCAGCCACCCAACTCGACTTATCTTCCCCCGCCACGCAGCTGATGCGCGTTTGCGCCGTCCACCGCGACAGCCTGCTCGTGCACGACGGCAGCCTGGAACAGCCGGCGCAGATCCTGCCGCGCCTGCTGCACGCGCTGCTGGAACACGACACCATCCTCGCGGTCGGCGACTGGGTCGCCGCCGAACCCGATGGTCACGGCACGCTGTGGATAACGGCGCACTTATCCCCGGTCACGCAGATCGCGCGGCGCGGCAATGACGGCCGGCGCCTGGTGCTGGCCAGCAATGTCGACACGGCCCTGCTGGTGATGGGACTCGATGGGGATTTCAATCCGCGCCGCCTGGAGCGTTATCTGGCCATCGTGCTGGCGGCCCAGGTCAGCCCCGTGGTGGTGCTGAGCAAGGCCGACGTGGCCGACGATGTGGCGCGCAAGCTGGCGCTGCTGAAACAGCGTCTGCCGCCCCACGTACCGTTGTTTGCCATCGATACGCGCCATGCGTATGACGTGGCCATCCTGGAACCCTGGCTGGGTGCCGGCCAGACCCTGGTGCTGCTCGGCTCATCGGGCGCGGGCAAGTCCAGCCTGACCAATACCTTGTGCGCGGCGGATCAAGCGACCAATGGCGTGCGCCATGGCGACGGCCGCGGCCGGCATACGACGACGGCCCGCTCGCTGCACCTGTGTGCGGATGGCGCCTGCATCATCGACACGCCGGGCTTGCGCAGCTGGCGCGCCGATGCCGATGCGCAGACCCTGGCCGCCACCTTTGACGACATCGCGGCGCTGGCAGCGACGTGCCAGTTCCGCGATTGCCAGCATGCCAGCGAACCCGGTTGCCAGGTCCGTGGCGCCGTCGATGCGGACCGCCTGCGCAACTATCACAAGCTGCTGCGCGACGCCCGCCGCAGCGAGGAGACGCCGCTCGAGCGCATTGCCGCGCGCGCCAAGTGGAAGACGGTCTTGAAAGCGGGGCTGGAAAGGGGGAAGGACAAGCGCCGCTAGTTTTTACTGACATCCGTTTGCTGAAAAAAAAGGCAGCCCGCAGGCTGCCTTTTGTATTACTGCATGCGCGCAAATTAATGCTTGCGCAGCTTCTGGATCGCTGCCAGCTGCGCAATCGCGCTGGCCAGCTCGGCTTGCGCTTGCGCGTAGTCGATGCCCGAATCCTTGTTGTGGATATTTTCTTCCGCCAACTTCTTCGCTTCCAGCGCTTTCGCTTCGTCGAGGTCGTGACCGCGGATCGCGGTATCGGCCAGGACGGTCACGGTATCCGGTTGCACTTCCAGCAAGCCGCCGGCAACGAAGACGAACTCTTCTTCAGCCTGGCCGACTACCTTGATGCGGACCGCGCCCGGACGGATGCGGGTAATCAAAGGCGTGTGGCGTGGGTAGATACCCAGCTCGCCCTGTTCACCCGGCAACGCGACGAATTCTGCTTCGCCTGAAAAAATCAGTTCTTCAGCGGAAACCACGTCAACGTGAATTGTGTGTGCCATGTGTGTCCTATCGGGTTGAAGAACCCCGCCGTGTAAGGGGCGGGGTTAGGCCCAGACTTAACTTAGTTAAGTTTCTTGGCTTTTTCGATTGCTTCTTCGATCGTGCCGACCATGTAGAACGCTTGTTCCGGCAGGTGATCGAGTTCGCCCGAAGCGATCATTTTGAAGCCCTTGATCGTGTCTTTGAGCGAAACGTATTTACCAGGCGCGCCGGTAAAGACTTCAGCGACGTGGAAAGGCTGCGACAGGAAACGCTGCATCTTACGTGCACGGGCAACCAGCAGTTTGTCTTCCGGTGCCAGCTCGTCCATACCCAGAATCGCGATAATGTCGCGCAATTCCTTGTAGCGTTGCAGGGTCGTTTGCACGGCACGCGCGGTGTCATAGTGCTCTTGACCAACGATCAACGGATCGAGCTGACGCGAGGTCGAATCCAGCGGGTCCACGGCTGGGTAGATACCCAGGGAAGCGATGTCACGCGACAGCGCAACGGTCGAATCCAAGTGAGCAAACGTGGTAGCAGGCGACGGATCGGTGTAATCATCGGCTGGAACGTAGACGGCCTGGATCGAGGTGATCGAACCGGTCTTGGTCGACGTGATACGCTCTTGCAGACGGCCCATTTCTTCCGCCAGGGTCGGTTGGTAACCCACAGCCGACGGCATACGGCCCAGCAGTGCCGACACTTCGGTACCGGCCAGCGTGAAGCGGTAGATGTTGTCGACGAAGAACAGAACGTCCTTGCCTTCATCACGGAACGATTCAGCGATCGTCAGGCCGGTCAGCGCGACGCGCAGACGGTTACCTGGCGGTTCATTCATCTGACCGTAGACCATCGCGACCTTGGAGTTCTCTGGATTTTCCAGATCGACCACTTTCGCGTCAGCCATCTCGTGGTAGAAGTCGTTACCTTCACGGGTACGCTCACCCACACCGGCGAACACGGACACGCCGCTGTGCGCCTTGGCGATGTTGTTAATCAGTTCCATCATGTTCACGGTCTTGCCTACGCCAGCGCCGCCGAACAGACCAACTTTACCGCCTTTTGCAAACGGGCACACCAGATCGATCACCTTGATGCCGGTTTCCAGCAGTTCTTGCGATGGCGACAGTTCGTCGTATGCAGGAGCGGTGCGGTGGATCGACGCGATCTGCTCGTGCGACACGGGGCCGCATTCGTCGATCGGGTTGCCCAGCACGTCCATGATGCGACCCAGGGTTGCTTTACCGACTGGCACCATGATAGGTTTGCCGGTATTTTGAATCATCATGCCGCGACGCAGGCCATCGGACGAGCCGAGTGCAATGGTACGGACAATGCCGTCGCCCAACTGCTGTTGTACTTCCAGGGTCAGTTCCGAGCCTGCCATCTTCAAGGCATCAAATACCTTAGGCATCGCGTTGCGGGGAAACTCAACGTCCACCACAGCGCCGATACACTGAACGATTTTGCCATCAGCCATGTTCGTTCCTTCAATATAGTTAAATTCGTTTAAACCGCAGCCGCACCGGCGACGATTTCGGAGAGTTCTTTGGTAATCGCAGCTTGGCGGGTCTTGTTGTAGATCAGCTTCAATTCGCCGATCACACTACCCGCGTTGTCGCTTGCAGCTTTCATCGCGACCATCCGTGCCGATTGCTCGGACGCCAGATTCTCCGCGACTGCCTGGTACACCAGCGCTTCTACATAGCGCTCCAGCAATTCGTCGATCACGCTTTGCGCGTCCGGCTCGTAGATGTAATCCCACGAGTGGGCACCCTTGTCGGCGACCATCTTGTCGGCCGTCAGGGGCAGCAACTGCTCCACGACTGGTTCCTGTTTCATCGTGTTGATGAATTTGGTGTAGCACAGGTACACTGCATCGATCTTGCCTGCCTGGAACTCTTCGAGCATGACCTTGACAGGTCCGATCAATTTGTCCAGGTGGGGCGTATCACCGGTTTGAATGGCGTGCGCAATGATCTTGACGCCGATGCGATTCAAAAAACCCAAACCCTTGTTACCGATGGCAACAGCTTCAACCCGGTTGCCAGCTGCTTCCAGCTCGCGCGACTTCGACGTCACCTGGCGCAGGATGTTGGTGTTCATGCCGCCGCACAGACCCTTGTCGGTCGTGACAACGATGAAACCCACTGCCTTCGCTTGCGTACCCTGGGCAGCTGCCAGGAACGGGTGCGTGTATTCCGGATTGGCGGTCGCCAGATTGGCGGCGATATTCCGAATCTTGTCACTGTAGGGACGGGCGGCGCGCATACGGTCCTGCGCTTTGCGCATTTTCGATGCGGCAACCATTTCCATCGCCTTGGTGATCTTCTTCGTATTCTCTACGCTCTTGATCTTGCCACGTATCTCTTTGCTTGATGCCATGAGTCCTTACTCCTTCTGCGCGTAGGGCGGCGCCTCACTCGAGGTGGGCGCCGCCTGGCCGCTTAATATGCGCCGGATTTCTTGAAATCAGCAATGGCCGCCGACAGAGTTGCTTCGCTGTCTTTGTCGAGTTGCTTGGTTTCTTCGATCTTGGCCAGCAGAGCAGCTTGCTTGGTCTTCATGTAAGCGTGGACACCAGCTTCGAACGACAGCACTTGCTTGACTGGCACGTCGTCCATGAAGCCTTTGTTCACCGAGAACAGCGATACGGCCATCAGCGAGATCGACAGTGGCGAGTACTGGGCTTGCTTGAGCAATTCCGTCACGCGGGCACCACGGTCCAGCTGCTTGCGGGTCGATTCATCCAGGTCCGAAGCGAACTGCGCAAACGCAGCCAGTTCACGGTACTGCGCCAAGTCGGTACGGATACCGCCGGACAGGTTTTTGATGACCTTGGTCTGGGCGGCGCCACCGACGCGCGATACGGAAATACCGGCGTTAATCGCAGGACGGATACCGGCGTTGAACAGCGAGGTTTCCAGGAAGATCTGACCATCGGTAATCGAAATCACGTTGGTTGGCACGAAGGCGGATACGTCGCCAGCTTGCGTTTCAATGATCGGCAGTGCCGTCAGGGAACCGGTCTTGCCTTTGACGGCGCCGTCGGTGAACTTCTCGACGTAGTCGGCGTTCACGCGTGCTGCGCGTTCCAGCAGGCGGCTGTGCAGGTAGAACACGTCGCCTGGGTACGCTTCGCGACCTGGTGGACGGCGCAGCAGCAGCGAGATTTGACGGTATGCAACAGCTTGTTTGGACAGATCATCGTAGACGATCAGTGCATCTTCACCGCGGTCACGGAAGTATTCGCCCATGGCGCAACCGGAGTACGGCGAGATGTATTGCATGGCGGCCGATTCCGAAGCGGAAGCGGCGACAACGATGGTGTATTCCATCGCGCCGTGCTGTTCCAGCGAGCGCACGATGTTCTTGATCGACGAGGCTTTTTGGCCAATCGCGACGTAGATACATTTCATGCCCTGGCCTTTTTGATTGATGATCGCATCAATCGCCACGGCCGACTTGCCGGTTTGACGGTCGCCGATAATCAGTTCGCGCTGGCCGCGGCCAACGGGAACCATCGCATCGATCGACTTCAGGCCGGTTTGCATCGGTTGCGAAACGGATTCACGGGCGATCACGCCCGGGGCGATTTTTTCAATCGCGGCCGTCAGTTTGGTTTCGATGGCGCCTTTGCCGTCGATCGGCTGGCCCAGCGCGTTGACTACGCGGCCGAGCAGCTCAGGACCGACTGGCACTTCCAGAATGCGGCCGGTGCATTTCACCGTGTCGCCTTCGGAGATGTGCTCGTAGGCACCCAGAATCACGGAACCGACGGAGTCGCGTTCCAGATTCATTGCCAGGCCAAACGTGTTGCCTGGGAATTCCAGCATCTCGCCTTGCATCACGTCCGACAAACCGTGGATGCGGCAGATACCGTCGGCGACGGAAATAACCGTGCCTTGATTACGCACTTCAGCGCCGCCGTCAAGACCTTGGATCCGGCTCTTGATCAACTCGCTGATTTCAGATGGGTTGAGTTGCATACTAACTCCTAAAAGTGTTTCTCTCAGCTTGCGCGAGGGGTAAGGGTCTGTCTAAGCTGGCCTGCCGAAGCGCGTGTCTTACGACACCAGTGCAGCGTGCAGTTGCTGCAGCTTGGCGCGCACCGAGGTATCGAGCACTTGGTCGCCAACAACCACGCGCACGCCGCCGAGCAGCGATGGATCCACTGTGACGGCAGGGTTGAGCTTACGACTGAATTTCTTTTCCAGCGTTGCGACCAGCTCGGCCGTTTGGCCTTCGCTCAGATCGAAAGCGCTCGTGATCTCGGCGTCAGCCGCACCTTCCACACTGTTTTTCAACGTATGGAATTGCGCGCCGATTTCCGGCAGCAGGCTGATGCGGCCATTTTCGATCAACATGGTGACGAAGTTTTTCACTTCCTCATTGAGCGGCGATTTCAACAACGACAGGATGGTGGCGGCGACGTCGCTTTCCGAGACTTTCGGATTGCGCGCGTACGCCTGTACCTCGGGGTGGCTACCGATCTGTGCCAGTTCGGACACCAGTTCGGACCACGCCGCGAGGTTGCTTGACTCCTTACCAGCTTGGGCTACGCGGAACAAAGCTTCCGCGTAGGGACGGGCGACGGTTGCGAGTTCTGCCATGATTACAGCTCGACAGCAAGACGCTGCAACATTTCGGCATGAGCCGTAGCGTTGACTTCACGCTTCAAGATCTGCTCGGCACCCTTGACAGCCAGGTCAGCCACCTGAGCGCGCAATTGTTCGCGTGCTTTCGACAGTTGCTGTTCGGCGTCCGACTGGGCTTGCGCAATGATACGCGCAGCTTCAGCTTGTGCATTTTGCTTGATCTCTTCAGCAACCAGCTGCGCGCGCTTTTCAGCGTCCGCAACGCGTTGCGACGCTTCTTCACGTGCACTGTTCAATGCCTCTTGCGCACGCTTTTCAGCGACAGCCATCGAAGCCTGACCTTGATCGGCCGCAGCCAATCCATCCGCGATTCGTTTGGCACGCTCATCCAGCGCATTGTTCAGCGCTGGAAATACGAACTTCATCGAGAACCAGACCAACACCGCGAAGGTGATCATCTGGCCGATGAGCGACATATTGATGTCCATACCTTTGCTCCTAACTAAAAGTTTCTCCTAGGGTTGGAGCGAATTACTGAGCAACAGCCGTCAGAGCGGACAGGAACGGGTTAGCGAACGTGTACAGCAGAGCAACACCAACGCCGATCATCGAGATAGCATCCAGCAGACCAGCGATAACGAACAGTTTGGTTTGCAGTTGTGGCATCAGTTCTGGTTGACGTGCCGAAGCTTCCAGGAATTTGCCACCCAAGATAGCGAAGCCCAGAGCGGTGCCGATTGCGGCCAGGCCGATGATGATTGCTGCTGCCAGAACGGTCATGCTTTGTACTTGTGCGATCAGAGCTTGCATAAAATTCTCCTAAATTTAAAAACGAAAGATACTAAAAAAACAAAATATAAAGTTAATGATTAATGTTTCTCAACCGCGAGGCTCAGATACACAACCGTCAACGCCATAAACACAAAAGCTTGCAAAGTTACAATCAAGATATGGAAAATTGCCCATGGACCACCCAACGCCCACTGTGCCCACCAAGGCAACAACGCGATCAAGATGAAAATCAGTTCGCCGGCATACATATTGCCGAACAGTCGCAGCGACAGGGAGATCAGTTTTGCAACCAGCTCAACCATTTGCAGCAAGAAATTGACAGGTGCCAGGGCGATCGTGCCGATCAGGCCGCTCGCATGGAACGGTGCCGTGAACAGTTCCTTGATCCAGCCGCCCAGGCCCTTGGCCTTGATCGAGAAGGCGATCACGCACAGCACCACCGACAGCGACATGGCGAAGGTGTGGTTGACGTCGGCGGTCGGCACGGCGCGCAGTTTATGCACGCCAAACCAGCTCAGGATCTTCGGCAACAGGTCAACCGGCAGGAAGTCCATCGCGTTCAACAACCAGACCCACACAAAAATAGTGATGGCCAGCGGCGCGATGACCTTGCTTTTCGCGTGGAAGGCCCCATTAATAGTGTCATTGACGATTTCCATGACCATTTCGACGAAGTTTTGCAACTTGCCAGGGACACCAGCCGTCGCGCGGCGCGACGCCATATAGAAAACAGCCAGGAAAACAAAGCCCAGAATGGCCGAAATCCAGAACGTATCCAGATTGATCATGCCGTCGGCACTTCTCAGGTGGGCCAGATGGTGACTGATGTATTCTGTGGCGTTGGCCGGGGCAGCATGGCCCGCTTCAATAGCGTGTTCTGTGGTCATAATGAATTTAGATTTGTCGTTTCAGAGCTCAACAGGCCCCAAAACCAATGATTAAACAGCGAGCAATGAAAACCAGTATGCTAAGGTTGCCACCGCGAAACCCAAGATCAGCCATAACCAGGCGGCCGACTGAAACAACACCAGTGCCAATATAAACAGCACCGCTGTGATAAATATTTTCACCACTTCTGCGCGCAAATGCGCCCGGAATGCCTTGTTGGCGTCGCTAGAACCGCGAACCACCAACAGGGCATACACCAGGCTACCGATGACTGCGATAGCGCCGCCGTATGCGGCGGACCAGCCTCTGACACTGCCACCAAAAAACAGGGTAACCGTGGCAAAACTGATAGCGATTGCTAGCTGCAATGCAACTACTTTGTAGACTGGCTTGGCAATACTTTGTTGTGAATCACTCAATTGCCAAGTTCCCAGAAAAATCTACACACGCAAAGACACGGGATTATAGTTGGCTTTGATCTATAGAGTCAAACGTTGCTGCACCGCAGCAGGGCAATTGCTGCGTGAAACTGACGCTTTACCGACTATTCGCCGCCATTTGCACCACTATATGGCAAAGTCGCTTGTCTGGCCGCTTCCAGCCGTGTTATCAAGGAATCACGTGGTGCATCCGGAAAGCATGGCCGGATCGGCCATACCCGCATGGCCCCTGTCTTTGCAGCTTGCTATTTAACCACGCAAGCGGGTCAACAAACCATCCAGTACGTCAAGATCGGCAAAATCAATCACCAATTGGCCACGGCCCTTGTTGCCCATTTTGAACACCACGGGCGTGGCCAGCGCATCGGACAGCTCTTCTTCCAGGCGCGCGATGTCGCCGGACTTTTCCTTTTGCCGCGGCTCGACCGGATTGGCCGCTTCCTCGACCGTGCGGGTGACGAGCTTTTCCGTTTCGCGCACCGACAGGCGCTTGGCCACGACCTGGTTGGCCAGGGTGATCTGGCTGGCCGCATCGACGGCCAGCAGCGCGCGCGCATGGCCCATGTCGATATCGCCGGCCATCAGCATGGTCTGCACGGGTGCGGCCAGGTTCATCAAACGCAACAGGTTCGACACGGCGCTGCGCGAGCGTCCCAGCGCAGTGGCCGCTTGCTCATGCGTAAAATTGAAGTCGGCGATCAGGCGGTGGATGCCCTGCGCCTCTTCCAGGGGATTGAGGTCTTCGCGCTGGATGTTTTCGATCAACGCCATGGCCGCGGCGGCCAGGTCGTCCACATCGCGCACCAGCACCGGTACTTCCGTCAGGCCGGCCAGCTGCGAGGCGCGGAAACGGCGCTCGCCCGCAATGATTTCATATTTGACAAGTCCGCTCAGGGTGTCCTGCCCGATCGGGCGCACCAGGATCGGCTGCATCAGTCCTTGCGCCTTGATCGAGGCGGCCAGTTCATTCAAGGCCCCCTCGTCCATGCGCGTGCGCGGCTGGTACTTGCCGGCTTGCATTTGCGACACTGGCAAGTTCGACGGTTGATGCGTGTCCGGACTGGCGAAGTCGCCGCCGCCGCCGCCCAACAGGGCGTCGAGTCCGCGACCCAGTCCTTTTAATTTTTTCGTAGCCATGCTGTCCTAATCGTGTTTTCAGAGTAAGCGCTCACATCAAACCGTGCAGGCGCCCGCCCCTTGTTTACATATGTTTGATGCGTTCGACCATCTCGGCGCCGAAGGCGATATACGCCTGGGCACCTTTCGAGCTGGGGTCGAAGGTCACGCCGGGCAAGCCGTACGACGGCGCCTCGGCCAGACGCACGTTGCGCGGGATGATGGTATTGAAGACCTTGTCGCCGAAGTGCTGTTCCAGCTGCGCCGACACTTGTTGCGATAATGTCATGCGCGGATCGAACATCACGCGCAGCAAACCGATGATCTTCAAGTCCGGGTTCAGGTTCGCATGCACCTTCTTGATGGTGTTGACCAGGTCGGACAAGCCTTCCAATGCGTAGTACTCGCACTGCATCGGGATGATCACGCCATGCGCGGCGCACAGGCCATTCAGGGTCAGCATCGACAATGCCGGTGGGCAATCGACCAGGATGAAGTCATATTCACTGTCGACTTCGGCCAGCGCATCCTTCAGGCGGCGTTCGCGGTTGTCGAGTTCGACCATCTCCACTTCGGCGCCGGCCAGCTCGCGGTTCGACGGCAGCACATCGAAGCGCCCCGCTTCCGAACGCTGGCGTGCCGTCTTGACATCGGACTCGCCCAGCATGACCTCATAGGTCGACGCCTTCAGGCCGGCCTTGTTGATGCCGGCGCCCATGGTCGCATTGCCCTGCGGGTCGAGGTCGACCAGCAGCACGCGCTGGTTCAACTTGGCCAGACCGGCGGAGAGGTTGACGCTTGTTGTGGTTTTACCAACACCACCCTTTTGATTTGCTACACAAAAAATTTTGGCCATGTATCTTCTAGTTGTAAAGAGATGCAAACTTCATCGTGCGCCCCGGCATCCGACCGAAACGATTTATACTGTTTATTTCATTTATACGATATAAATCGTTTATACGGTTTATATTATTTATACCGTATAAACTGTTTATATGATTTATACCGTTAATTCAGCGACCTTTAAATTCTTGCTATAAAGACCAGATGACGCTCTGCATTTAGCCCTGGCACCTGGATCGCCCGTAATTCCGTCACTTTCCAGTCTGCCGGCAGTCGCTCGCGCTCGTCTGGCGGTGCCACCCCTTTCAAGGCGATGAATTGCCCGCCCTCGGCCAGCACGTGGTGCGACCAGTTGACGAAATCGGACAGGTCGGCAAAGGCGCGCGAGGTGATCACGTCGAATTTCTGCGCCACTTCCAGCTGTTCCACCCGCTTCGTGTACACGGTGACGTTGGCCAGCCCCAGTTCCGCCTTCACTTGCGTCAGAAAAGCCGTCTTTTTATGCACGGTGTCGATCATCGACACCTTCACGTCGGGCCGCGCGATGGCCAGGACCATGCCCGGCAAACCGCCGCCGGCTCCCACGTCAAGCACATTCTTTGCATCCGCGAACGCCGGCACGGCGGCCAGCGAATCGAGCACGTGCAGGGTCAGCATCTGCATCGGATCGCGCACCGACGTCAGGTTGTACACGCTGTTCCATTTGGCCAGCAAGGCCAGGTAATCGAGCAGTTTTTCCGTCTGATCCGCGCTCAGGTCCAGCCCCAGCGCGGCGACGCCTTCATCCAAAATCTGGGCCAATGCGGCCCGGTCAAACTGCTTCATTCAACAACCTCGTCCTTTAAAGTGGTGGTCTGCGCGGCGCCGAAGCCGCGCTTTTTCAGGTGTACCAGCAGCAGCGAAATCGCCGCCGGCGTCACGCCGGAAATGCGCGAGGCCTGGCCCAGGGTTTCAGGGCGCTGCTTGTCCAGTTTTTGCCGCACTTCGACCGACAACGCGCCGATATCCAGGTAATTGAAACCTTCCGGCAAGGCCAGGTTTTCATAGTGTTCATGGCGCTCGATTTCCTTGCTCTGGCGCTCGATGTAGCCCGCATATTTGAGCTGGATTTCCACCTGCTCGCGCACGGCGGGGTCTTCCACGCCGGGGCCGGCCAGGGCCTGGCCTTCGATGCCCGTCATGCTCATCAGGGTGTCGTAGGCGACGTTCGGGCGGCGCAGCAGGTCCGCCAGCGAGTATTCGCGCTCGAGGGCCTGGCCGACGATGCGTTCCGATTCGGCGGCCGCCAGGATGCGCGGATTGACCCACGTGGAACGCAGGCGCTCGAGCTCGCGCGCCACCGCTTCGCGCTTGGTCTCGAACGCTTGCCACTGGGCGTCGCCCACGCAGCCCAAGGCGCGGCCGATTTCCGTCAGGCGCATGTCGGCATTGTCTTCGCGCAGGCTCAAACGATACTCGGCGCGGCTGGTGAACATGCGGTACGGTTCCTGCACGCCCTGGGTGATCAGATCGTCGACCAGCACGCCCAGATAGGCCTCGGAGCGGCCCGGTACCCAGGCTTCCTTGTCCTGCGTCAGCAAGGCCGCATTCAGGCCCGCCAGCATGCCTTGCGCGGCCGCTTCCTCGTAGCCCGTGGTGCCGTTGATCTGGCCGGCGAAGAACAGGCCCGCGACGGCCTTCGTTTCCAGCGACGCTTTCAAGCCGCGCGGGTCGAAATAATCGTATTCGATGGCGTAGCCGGGACGCAGGATATGGGCGTTTTCCATGCCCTTCATCGATTGCACCAGGGCGATCTGCACGTCGAACGGCAAGCTCGTGGAGATGCCGTTCGGATAGAACTCGTGCGTCGTCAAGCCTTCCGGCTCGAGGAATATCTGGTGCGATTCCTTGCCCGAGAAGCGGTGGATCTTGTCTTCGATCGAGGGGCAGTAACGCGGGCCGACACCCTCGATCACGCCCGTGTACATGGGGCTGCGGTCCAGGCCGGCGCGGATGATGTCGTGCGTCTGGCTATTCGTGTGCGTGACCCAGCACGGCACCTGGCGCGGGTGCATGGCCGTGTTGCCCATCACTGAAAACACGGGCACGGGATCGAGGTCGCCCGGCTGTTCCTGCATCACGGAAAAGTCGATCGTGCGGCCATCGATGCGTGGCGGCGTGCCCGTTTTCAGGCGGCCTTGCGGCAGTTTCAACTCTTTCAGGCGGGCGGACAAGGAGATGGCGGGCGGGTCGCCGGCGCGGCCGGCCGAGTAGTTATTCAGGCCCACGTGGATCTTGCCGTCGAGGAAAGTACCGGCCGTCAGCACGACGGCGCGCGCGAGAAACTTCAGGCCGATCTGCGTCACGGCGCCGACGACCCGGTCGCCTTCGACGATCAGGTCGTCGACCGCTTGCTGGAACAGCCACAGGTTGGTTTGGTTTTCCAGACGCGTACGGATGGCGGCCTTGTACAAAATACGGTCGGCCTGGGCGCGCGTGGCGCGGACTGCCGGGCCTTTCGAGGAATTCAGGATGCGGAACTGGATGCCGGACTCGTCGGTGGCAATCGCCATCGCGCCGCCCATGGCATCGACCTCCTTGACCAGGTGGCCCTTGCCGATGCCGCCGATGGAGGGATTGCACGACATCTGGCCCAGTGTCTCAATATTATGCGTGAGCAATAGCGTCTTCTGCCCCATGCGGGCGGAAGCGAGGGCCGCCTCGGTACCGGCGTGACCACCACCGACAACGATGACGTCGAATTCTGTAGGAAATAACATGATAAATAGGTAACAGTGCAAGTAAAAATGCGGGAAGAGAGCTCCGATTATAGAGTCTTTTTGCGAGCGCAACCTTCCACGGGCCAATTTTTGCTTAATTTTTACTCAGCAAGGGCAAGTCAACGGCGATTTTTGTTTCACGTGGAACACGCAGCGGTGCCAGGACAGGGGCCTGCATGGGGCTGCGGCAGGGTGAAATGTTTGCTACAATTGCCCATCGTCCACTACCGTGGTCACGCCAGTGACCATCGCGACGATCATCCAGGAGGACGGCCTCCCCCATCATGGGAACACACCGGGACGGCCCGCTCTGTATAAGGAGCCGCCATGGCCTGGATACTTTTAATGATTGCCGGCATGCTTGAAGTCGTGTGGGCATACTCGATGAAACTCTCCGCGGGTTTCACCAGACTCACTCCCTCCGTTGTCACCGTCGTCATGATGATCGCCAGCTTCGGCTTGCTGTCGCTGGCCATGCGCACCCTGCCCTTGGGCACGGCCTACACCATCTGGACGGGCATCGGCGCCGTCGGCGCCTTTGTCGTCGGCATCGTCTTTCTGGGCGAGCAAGTCAACACCATGCGCGTGTGCGCCGCCGTGCTCATCGTGTGCGGCATCGTGCTGATGAAACTGTCATCGAGCCACTGAGAGGAACCCCCATGCTCCTCGAAAACTATTTTCCCGTCCTGCTGTTCATTCTGATCGGCATCCTGGTCGGCATCGTGCCCATGCTGCTGGGACGCGTACTGGGGCCGCACAAGCCCGATCCGCAAAAACTGTCCCAGTACGAATGCGGCTTCGAAGCGTTCGGCGATGCGCGCATGAAGTTCGACATCCGCTTCTACCTGGTCGCCATCCTCTTCATCCTGTTCGATATCGAGGTGATCTTCCTGATGCCCTGGGCGGCCAACGTCAACGCACTGGGACTTGCCGGCTTCTGGGCCGTCATGGGGTTTCTGGCCGTGCTGGCCATCGGCCTGGCCTATGAGTGGAAACGCGGCGCGCTGGAGTGGGAGTGAACAAGCTGCTGTTTCTCAACCTGCTCATGGGAGTTGGCCTGGCCTATGCGGCCGTGCGCGAATATCGAAAAGATGCGCGCACGTTCCGCCTGCTGGCCGTCGTGGCCAGCCTGTCGCTCGCCGTGACTCTGGCGCTGGCCATCCAGCGGTCAGGCATAAACGGTTCCACGTGAAACATGCGCGGGGCGGGAAAGCGGAGTAAGCTGGGCTTCTGTCTTTCTGTCAGGAGTCCGCATGTCCGCCTTCCAGTTCCGCACCGTGCCGCATCTGATCGTGGAAGCGGGCGCCGCCGCCCAACTGGGCGCGCACATCGCCCACCACTTCCCTGCCGTGCGCCGTGCCCTGCTCGTCACCGACGCGGGCTTTTTGCGCACCGGCCTGGCCAATGCCTCTCTGCACAGCTTGCAAGCGGCGGGCATCGAGGTCCATGTCTTTTCCGATGTGCAAGCCGATCCGCCCGAAGCCGTCGTGCTGGCCGGCGTGACCCAGGCCCAGATGTTTCACGTGGAACTGATAATCGGCCTTGGAGGCGGCAGTTCGCTGGACGTGGCCAAGCTGATCGCCGTGCTGGCACCGGGCCGCCAGGAACTGGCCCAGCTGTATGGCATCGGCAATGTGCACGGCCAGCGCCTGCCCCTGGTGCAATTGCCGACGACGGCCGGCACGGGTTCGGAGGTGACGCATATCGCCATCGTCACCACGGGTGCCACCAGCAAGATGGGCGTGGTCGCGCCGCAGCTGTATGCGGACCTGGCCATCCTCGACGCCAGCCTGACCCTGGGCTTGCCGCCCGCCGTGACGGCCGCCACCGGCATCGACGCCATGGTGCATGCGATCGAAGCCTACACCAGCCGCCTGCAGAAAAATCCCTTGTCCGACATGCTGGCCACCCAGGCGCTGTCGCTGCTGTACGCCAATCTCGTCACCGCCTGCCGCGATGGCAGCAACTTGCCGGCGCGGCAAGCCATGCTGCTGGGCGCCATGCTGGCCGGCCAGGCGTTTGCCAATGCGCCCGTGGCCGCCGTACATGCGCTCGCCTATCCCATCGGCGGCCTGTTCCACGTGCCACACGGCCTGTCGAATGCGCTGGTGCTGCCCCACGTGCTGCGTTTTAATTTGTCCCATGCAGCACCGCTGTATGCGCAACTGGCCACCATCCTGCAGCCCGGCATTGTCGGCAGCGACGAAGCGCGGGCCGTGGCCCTGATCGACGCCATGCAGGCCATTGCCCAGGCCACGGGCATCGCGCGCACCCTGCGCGAAGTGGGCATCGCATTCAGCGACCTGGACCGTCTGGCCGATGAAGCCATGCTGCAAACGCGCCTGCTGGGCAACAATCCGCGGCCCCTCACGCGCGGCGATGCACGCGCCATCTATGCGGCCGCACTGTGAACCAGCAGACGGAGTCTGCCAACCCGCCCTGCTACACTGCCGCCATGACGCCTCCCGATCTCCCCATTCATCCCGACAGCACCAGTTTTCCCTACGGCGCCTGTGCCGGCTGCCATGACAGCGCGCCGCTGCCGTTTGCTTTCGAGTATGCCTATCAGCCCATCGTCGACCTGGCCACGCGCAGCATCTATGCGCACGAGGCGCTGGTGCGCGGCCCCAACGGCGAAAGCGCGGCCAGCGTGCTGGCGCAAGTCAACGACGCCAACCGCTACCGCTTCGACCAGGCGTGCCGCGTCAAGGCCGTGGCCGGCGCCGCCCGGCTGGGCATGCAGGGCTTCCTGTCGATCAACTTCCTGCCCAATGCCGTCTACCGCCCGGAAGTGTGCATCCGCAGCACCCTGGAAGCGGCCAGGCTGCACCGCTTCCCTACTGACAAGATCATCTTTGAAGTGACGGAAGGCGAACGGGTGCAAGACCGTCCCCACCTGGTCGATATCTTCCGCGCCTACCGGCGCTTCGGTTTCCAGACGGCCATCGATGATTTCGGCGCCGGCCATGCGGGCTTGAACCTGCTGGCCGAATACCAGCCCGACATCATCAAGATCGACATGGACCTGGTGCGCGGCATCGATACGCTGGTGCCGCGCCAGGCGATCGTGCGGGCCATCGCCAGCCTGTGCAGTGAACTCGGTATCCGCGTGCTGGCCGAAGGCATCGAGACACGCGCCGAACGCGACTTCCTGGCCAGCTGCGGCATTTCCCTGATGCAGGGCTACTGGTTTTCCAAGCCGGTCTTCCAGGGACTGGGCCGGATCGCCGATACGGCCTGGGAGTAATAAAAAAGGCCACGTGAAACGTGGCCTTAGGTTCCACAGGCATTACCGCCTAGTTGGGAATATCGACCTGCGTCCCCGTCACGCTGATGGCATTAGCGGGCGCCGGCGTTGCCGCAATCGCCGGCACGTTGACGTTCGTGATCAAGGTCGACGCATCGGCACGCGTCACCGTGCGCACCACCTGCGATGGCGGCAAGGCTTGCTTGGCGTTCAAGTGCGCATACATGGCGTCGAGCGCCCGGTTCAGGTACACGTGCAGCGGCACGATCAGGGTCGGCAAGGCGCTGCTGAAGGAATCGAAGTGGTTGGCATTGGTCACCTCGATATAGCGCAGCCGGCTATTTGCCCCTTCCACGGCGGCGTTCAGGCCCAGGTAGGCGCGCGTAGCGTGGTTGACGGGAATCAAGGTATCGCTGCGGCCGTGCACGATGAGGGCCGGCTTGCCCTGCAATTTGCCGCTGGCCGCTACCTCGGCGATGCCCGCCCGCACGCGCACGCTCTGCCCGGCCAGGGTGCCCTGCAAGTTGGCGCCGCTGACGGCGTCGCGCCCCGTCGCCAGGCTGCGCAGGCACAGGAAGCCATCGAGCGACTGGTCCGCCAGGCTGGTCGATGGCGACACGCCGGCCGTGTAGACCTTGGCGCCGCCCACGCTGTTCTCGTACACGACATTACCAGGGATGCCGTTTTGCGCGGCAAAGCTGACCGCCTTTTGCGCCGATGTGAACGCGATCGGATTGCCGCTGCCATCCGTCTGCGCAAACGTGAAACCGCACACTTTATCGGTCACGGAGAATTTTCCGTAGGCATACGCATACGTGACGGCCACGAGGATGTTCGTGCCCGCGTGCGAAGCCTGCAGCGGATCGGAATCGACCAGCCAGCCATACGCGCGCAAGCGCTGCTTCGCGTCCGCCTGCTGCGCCGCCAGGTCGGCACCGTTTAGTAAGCCCTTCGCCACGAGCGCCGTGCAGCGTCCCGCATTGCCGGCCACGGAAGCGATGCACGGCTGATACAGGGCCGCATAGGTGGCGTAGTCGAACAGCGCGCGGCCCGGATTGGCGACCACCACCCCGCCCTGGCGCACGCTGTAGGCGCTCGATGCCGCCGGCTGGATTTGCGGCTCGCTGGCCGCCACGCCGCTGATCAAGCCTTTCGTATCCTGTTCCGCCGCCAGCAGGGCCGAGCCGGCGCCGTTGGAAATGCTCGAGGCGATCGTGATCGTGTTCTTCGGCGTCAGCCGCACGATGCGCGAACTGCCGTCGCGGGCCAGCACGCCGTAGCGCTCGTTCAACACGTAATACGCCATCTCGACCGCCTGCAAGGTGACCTTGCCCCAGTCCTTCTCCGGATTCTGCTGCGAGTGCGCATGCTTGAAGGCGACGCGGTTCGGGTAGGCGCCAGCCCAGGCCAGCCGGTCGGCATCGCCCAGGTCCGGCGCGAAGAGCGCGTTCTTGCCGGCGGCGACTCTTCCCGCGCGCAGGCCGTTCTGCAGGTTGACGCTGTCGTCCTCGAACACATACAAGCCCGTGCCGGAACCCTTGTCGGCATACGCCACGGCGCAGCCCTTCTTCAAACCCCATTCGCCCGAGCTGCCGATGGCGCCGTAGATGCCGCGCGAACCGCTGGACGTGCCCGTGACGATGCAGGCATGGTCCGGGTCGAAGCTGGCCGGCACCTGCACCATCAGGGTGACATTCTTCTTGCCCGTGCCATCGTCGGCATAGGCGAGGTATTCGCTGCCCGCCACCAGGCCCTCGCCGCTGCCCACGTTGCCGGCCGCATCCACGTTCGGTCCGTACAGGGTGCCGTAGCCGCTGTTGGCGGCGATGTCGAGCACGGCGCGGTAATTGGCGTAGATCGCATTGCGGCGCAGCTCGAGCGGCGTCGGCTGTTCAGCATTCGCATACGCGGGCGTGGCGCCCGCCAGCCCCGTCTTGCCCAGCCCTGCCGTCAGCAGATCGTTCGTCTTGCCGTCGTAGTCGGCGCGCGTGATGGTGCCCAGGTAGCTGGGCATCTGGTTCAGTTCTTCCGGCGCATGGTTGCTGCCGCAGGCTGCCAACGCCAGCAGGGTGCACAGGCTCGTGCCAACAGTGCCCGCGCGCGTGATCGTCATTTGCATGGTGGTTCTCTCCGTTGAAGTAACAGTGGACGCACAATGAAAAACGCCGGACGATCCGTCCGGCGTTGCTTGAAAATCAGACAGCGGCTTTGGCCGCCCTGCCGCCGAAACGCGCGATGGCTTCGCCGACGATGCCGCGCCGGAACAGCAGCACGCAGATGACGAAGATCACGCCCGTGACCATGCCCACCGATTCGCCCAGGGTGCCGAACCATTCGATGCCCGTGTGCGTGGCCAGGTAGGTGCCAACATCGCCCAGCTTGTTTTCCAGCGCGATGATCAGCACGGCGCCGAGGATGGGGCCGGACAAGGTGCCCATGCCGCCCACCAAGGTCATCAGCACGACCAGGCCCGACATGCCCCAGTACACGTCGGTCAGGGTTTCAAAGCCCAGCACCAGGGTCTTGGTGGCGCCGGCCAGCGCGGCCAAGGAAGCCGACAGGACGATGGCCATCAGCTTGTACTTGTTGACGTCGTAACCGAGCGAGATGGCGCGCGGCTCGTTTTCCTTGATCGCCTTGAGGACCTGACCGAAAGGCGAGTGGATGGTGCGTACGATCAGGGCGAAGCCAGCGACAAAAATGGCCAGCACGACGTAGTACAACACCGTGTCATTGCCCAGGTCTATCGTGCCCAGCAAGGTTCCACGTGGAACACCCTGCAAGCCATCCTCGCCGCCCGTGAACGGCAGGCGCAAGGCCAGGAAGTACACCATCTGCGCCAGCGCCAGGGTGATCATCGTAAAGTAGATGCCCTGGCGGCGGATCGCCAGGCCGCCGATCACCAGCCCCAGCAAGGCGCCCGTGGCGACGCCGGCCAGCAAGCCCAGTTCCGTCGGCCAGCCCCAGGTGCGCAGCGCATAGCCGGTGACATAGCCGGCGCCGCCGAAGAAGGCCGCGTGGCCGAACGACAGCAAGCCCGTGTAGCCGATCAGCAAGTTGAACGCGCAGGCAAACAGGGCAAAGCACAGCAACTTCATCAGGAAGACGGGATAGCCGTAAAACGGGGCCGCCAACGCCAGCAGCAGGGCAATGGCGTAGCCTACATTCTTATTCATCGTGGTAGCTCCAATACATGACTGATGAGGATTACTTTTCTTTGCCGAACAGGCCGGCGGGACGCAGCAACAGCACGATGACCATCACCACGAACACCACGGTGGCCGAGCCTTCCGGGTAGAACACGCGGGTCAGGCCCTCGATCACGCCCAGGCCGAGGCCCGTCAGGATGGAGCCCATGATGGAACCCATGCCGCCGATCACCACCACGGCAAACACGACGATGATCAGGTTCGAGCCCATCAGCGGCGAGACCTGGATGATCGGCGCCGCCAGCACGCCGGCGAACCCGGCCAGCGCCACGCCGAAGCCGAACGTCAGCGTCACCATCAGCGGCACGTTAATGCCGAACGCTTCCACCAGTTTCGGGTTTTCCGTGCCGGCCCGCAGGTAGGCCCCTAATTTGGTTTTCTCGATGACGAACCAGGTGGCCAGGCACACGGAGAGCGAGGCGATCACCACCCAGGCGCGGTAGTTCGGCAAGATCATGAAACCGAGGTCCGTCGCGCCGGCCAGCGCTTCGGGCACGGCATACGGCTGGCCCGAGACGCCATAGAAGGAGCGGAACACGCCTTCCATGATCAGGGTGATGCCGAACGTCAGCAGCAAGCCATACAGGTGGTCGAGTTTGTACAGCCAGCGCAGCATGGTTTTCTCGATCAGGATGCCGACCAGGCCGACGAGAATCGGGGCGACGACCAGCATGACCCAGTAACTGATGTCGAAATAGCTGAGGCCCATCCAGGCCAGGAAGGCGCCCATCATGTACATGGCGCCATGCGAGAAGTTAATAACGTTAAGCAAGCCGAAGATGACGGCCAGACCGAGGGACAACATGGCATAGAACGAGCCGTTGACGAGACCCAGCAGCAGCTGGCTCATCATCGCTTGTAATGGAACGCCGAAAATTTCCATGGCATCACAGTATAAAAAGCACCGCCGCAAGACGGTGTGGTATCAAGGGAAACGCGCCACCGCAAACGGGTACGGCGGCGCAAGGCGAACCCTGCGAGCGAAGCGCATGCAGGACGGAGCGCCCGCGCGGCGGCGGGCGCTCCGCGGATGTGGCTACAGCGTTATTTCCACAGCGAACACTTCGATTCAGCCTTGGTCACATACGCTTGCGCACCGGGTACGGTGGCCACCACCTTGTAGTAATCCCATGGGTATTTCGACTCGGACGGTTTCTTGACTTCCATCAGGTACATATCGTGCACCATGCGGCCATCGGGACGCACTTCGCCATTCTGGGTGAACATGTCGTTGATCTTGGTCTTTTTCAGATACGCCATGACTTTCTCGGTATCATCCGTGCCGATCGCCTTGACGGCTTTCAGGTAGTTCGCCGCGGCCGAATAATCGGCCGCCTGCAGCATCGACGGTTCCTTCTTCATCTTGGCAAAATAGCGTTTCGACCAGGCGCGCGTTTCCGCATTCAAGTCCCAGTACCAGCCATCGGTCAGGTACATGCCTTGCGTCAGGTTCAAGCCCAGCGAGTGGATGTCATTGATGAAGATCAGCAAGCCGGCCAGTTTCATCGATTTGGTCAGGCCGAACTCATTGGCCGCCTTGATACTGTTGATGGCGTCGCCGCCCGCATTGGCCAGGCCGAGGATCTGCGGTTTGGCCGCTTGCGCCTGCAGCAGGAAGGACGAGAAATCGGACGCGCCCAGCGGATGCTTGACGCTGCCCAGCACCTTGCCGCCGGCCGCCTTGACGACCTCGGCCGTGTCTTTTTCCAGCGAATGGCCAAACGCATAGTCGGCCGTCATGAAATACCAGTTCTTGCCGCCCTGTTTGACGATGGTGCCGCCCGTGCCGCGCGCCAGCGCCACCGTGTCATAGGCGTAATGCACGGTGTACGGCGTGCACTCTTCATTCGTCAGGCGCGAGGAGCCGGCGCCGATGGCAATAAAAATTTTCTTCTTTTCCGCCGCGACCTTGGCCATGGCCAGGCTGGCGCCGGAATTGGTGCCGCCGATCAGCATGTCGACGCCTTGCTGGTCGAACCATTCGCGCGCCTTCGAGGCGGCGATGTCGGCCTTGTTTTGATGGTCGGCGGAAATAAACTCCACCTTCTTGCCGGCCAGTACCACGCCGGCATCGGCGATCGCCATCTTGATGGCTTCCGCGCCGCCGAGGCCGTCGACGTCGGAATACACGCCCGACATGTCGGAAATAAAACCGATCTTGATGGTGTCGCCCGATACCTGGGCATGTGCGGCAGCGGAAAAACCCAGGGCGCACAGGGTGGCGGTGGCAATGGCGATAGCGTTACGTTTCATAGTGTCTCCGTTGGGATTATTGTTTGCTATTTAAACGATTGCTCGACGACGATACGGAACTACATGGGCATTACACGCCAAGCAGCTCGGTCAATACCGGCATCTTGGCTTCCAGTTCGGATGCAGCAAAAGTCTCGACGATCTGACCGTGCTCCATCACATAAAACCGGTCCGCCAGCGGCGCGGCAAACCGGAAATTCTGTTCCACCATGACGATGGTGTACCCCTTCGCCTTCAGGGTGGTGATCATGCGCGCCAGCCCCTGCACGATGACGGGCGCCAGGCCTTCGGAAATTTCATCGAGCAGCAGCAATCGCGCGCCCGTGCGCAGGATGCGGGCCACGGCCAGCATCTGCTGTTCCCCGCCCGACAGGCGCGTGCCCTGGCTGTGACGGCGTTCCTGCAAATTCGGGAACATGGCGTAGATTTCCTCCACCGACATGCCCTTCTCTCCGCTGGCCAGGGTCGGCGGCAGCAACAGGTTTTCCTCGGTCGACAGCGACGAGAAAATACCGCGCTCTTCAGGACAGTAACCGATACCCAGGTGGGCGATTTTGTGCGTGGCCAAACCTATCGCTTCGCTGCCATTGACTTTGATGGAGCCCGTGCGCGCGCCCGTCAGTCCCATGATGGCGCGCAAGGTGGTCGTGCGGCCGGCGCCGTTGCGGCCCAGCAAAGTCACCACTTCGCCCTGCTCCACTTTCAGATTGACGTCGTGCAGGATGTGCGATTCGCCATACCAGGTGTGCAGTTGCGTAATTTCCAGCGCGGGTGCGCCGCCATTCACTTGTGTCGCCATCAATGCGCCCCTTCCAGTTCGGCGTGGGTGGTGCCCATGTACGCTTCCATCACCTGCGGATTGCGCGACACTTCCGCGTAACTGCCCTCGGCCAGCATGGCACCGCGCTGCAGGACGGAAATCTTGTCGCAGATGCCAGACACCACGCTCATATTGTGTTCCACCATCAAAATCGTGCGGCCGGCCGACACTTTCTTGATCAGCTCGGTGACGCGGTGCACGTCTTCGTGGCCCATGCCTTGCGTCGGTTCATCGAGCAGCATCATTTCCGGCTCCATCGCCAGGGTCGTGGCGATCTCCAGCGCCCGCTTGCGCCCGTAGGGCATATCGACCGTAATGGTGTCGGCAAACTCCGTCAGGTCGACTTCGGCCAGCAAGGCCATGGCTCGGTCGTTGAGCTGGTTCAAGGCACGTTCGCTTTGCCAGAAGTGGAACGAGGTACCGAGCTGGCGCTGCAAGCCGATGCGTACATTCTGCAGCACGGACAAATGCGGGAAGACGGCGGAAATCTGGAAGGAACGGATCACGCCCATGCGCGCGATCTGGGCCGGTTTGGCGGCCGTGATATCTTTCCCATTGAACAGGATCTGTCCGGATGTGGGGACCAGGAATTTGGTGAGCAAGTTGAAACACGTGGTCTTGCCGGCGCCGTTAGGACCGATCAAGGCGTGGATATGGCCCCGCTCTACCTTCAGGTTCACCTCGCTCACAGCGGTGAACCCCTTGAATTCCT
Source organism: Janthinobacterium sp. BHSEK (assembly GCF_056174685.1). Lineage (NCBI taxonomy): Bacteria > Pseudomonadati > Pseudomonadota > Betaproteobacteria > Burkholderiales > Oxalobacteraceae > Janthinobacterium > Janthinobacterium sp. BHSEK. The sequence continues at coordinate 71,578 of NZ_JBWBYV010000014.1, read as the reverse complement.
TGGTCAAATTTCTTGTTTCCAAGATTACGTTTGACATCGTGTCTCCTAGTTGTACTTTTTGTACTACTTAGTCATTTTTATAATACACAACTTAAATTTAACGCACAATACAGTATAACTACGGGGATTTTTCGCCATCCCGAATGGCGCAAACCCGCGCTTTTACGCGGTCATTTCCAGGCTGCATGTATCATTTGCGCCGCTTTTTCCGCGATCATCACGGTGGGCGAGTTCGTGTTACCAGAAGTAATGTACGGCATGATCGAGGCATCGACGACGCGTAAACCAGCCACGCCGATCACGCGCAAGGAACTGTCGACCACGCTCGCGGCATCGCCTGTCACGCCCATGCGGCAGGTGCCTACGGGATGAAAGATGGTGGTGCCGATCTGGCTGGCCGCCTGCGCCAGCTCTTCCTGGCTCTGGAATTGCACGCCAGGCTTGTATTCCTGCGGCGCAAATTTTTTCAGGGCCGGCGCGGCGGCGATGGCCCGCGTCAGGCGCAAGGCGTCGGCCGCCACGGCGCGGTCCTGCTCGGTACTCAGGTAATTAGGCACGATCTTCGGCGCCGCATAGCTGTCGGCCGACGCGATGTGCACATGCCCGCGCGAGGTGGGGCGCAGATTGCAGACGCTGGCCGTAAACGCGGGAAAGGCGTGCAAGGGTTCGCCGAATTTGTCGAGCGACAGCGGCTGCACGTGGTATTGCAGGTTCGGCGTGGCTTGCTGCGGATCGGACTTGGCGAACGCCCCCAGCTGCGACGGCGCCATCGACATGGGCCCGCTCTGGAACAGCGCATATTGCAAGCCGATCTGCATTTTTCCAACGATATTGCTGGCCATCACATTCAAGGTCTTGACGCCCTGCACCTTGAAAACCATGCGCAGCTGCAAATGGTCTTGCAAATTGCCGCCCACGCCAGGCGAGTCCAGCACGGGCGTGATGCCGTGTTCGCGCAGCAAGGCGGCCGGGCCGATGCCGGACAGTTGCAGCAATTGGGGCGAACCGATGGCACCCGCCGTCAGCAAGGTTTCCCGTTTCGCCGTCGCCTGCCACTGCGTGCCGCCGCCCGTAAACACGATGCCCGTGCAACGGGGTCCCGTTTCCGTGGCCTCGAGCAAAAGACGTTCCACGTGACAACCCGTCATGATGGTCAGGTTCGGGCGGCGCGCAGCCGGTTTCAAGAACGCTTTCGAGGTATTCCAGCGGATGCCGCGGCGCTGATTGACGTCGAAATACGCGCTGCCGCTGTTGTCGCCGCCATTGAAATCGCTGGTTTTCGGGATGCCCACCTGCTGCGCCGCGTCGCGGAACGCGTTCAGGATATCCCACGACAGGCGCTGTTTTTCCACGCGCCATTCGCCGCCCACGCCATGGTTTTCCGAGGCGCCGCCGTAATAATCCTCGCTTTGCTTAAACAGCGGCAAGACCTTGTCCCAGCGCCAGGAAGCGTCGTCCGTCAGGTCGGCCCAGTGATCGTAATCGCCGGCCTGGCCCCGCATGTAGATCATGCCGTTGATGGACGAGCTGCCGCCCAGGACTTTGCCGCGTGGATAGATCAGGCTGCGCCCGCCCAGGCCCGCATCCGCCTGTGTGGTATATAACCAGTCCGTGCGGGGATTGCCGATGCAATGCAGATAGCCGACGGGGATGTGGATCCACACGTAATCATCCTTGCCGCCCGCTTCCACGAGCAAAACGTTGGCATCCTTGTCGCGCGTGAGCCGGTTGGCCAGCACGCAACCTGCCGTGCCGCCGCCCACGATGATGTAGTCGTATTCGCCTGCCGATTCCAATGAAGCTCCTTTCGGTATGCCATCAAGCTGTCGCGCGGCGTGTCTCCCCACCGCGTCCCGTTACCAGAGTCTGTCTTTCTTCATGCATGCATGCATGGCTGCTGAGCCACATTGAGATTACCACCAGTGCCGGGCCAGGGCGACATTAATCGCATGACCTGCGTGATCACCGCGTAAACGAGCTCGTCTGACAGCTAAAAACCCGTTCCAAACAGGGTCTGCCAGCTGTGGATAACCATATGGATATCCACAGGTACGATATGTGAGTAAACGAAAATTTTTTTGGACGAGTTTTTTTTATCCCAAAACCATCCCAGGCAGATACAACGCTTACTCAGCGTTTATCCGTACGCCAAGCGATTGTTTACAAGGATAAATCAGGACTTATCCACAGAAGTTGTCGCCGTTAACTACTATTACTATTCTTGTATACGATCTTGTTAAGGTAAACCCGACAACGCGCGCTTTGCCTGCCCTTGCTACGAAGGAAAGCCCTGCAGCCTTCTCCTGCAAAAAAAACCGCAAGCGGCTTCTGTACGCAAAAAAAATCCAGTCAACAACTGAGCGACGAAAACCGGCACGGCCAGCGTCATGCAAGCAGCACTGCCAAACCGTTTTGCAAAATGGAAGCGTCAACCGACCTGGCCAGGTACGCGGCAAGAAACGGTGCGATGTCGAAAAGAGGGATAATTTGAGACGATTGTGGATAAGTAACTTGATATCCACAGGATGACTTGTGAGTAAACACGAAGTTATGCGCAGGCCCGCATTTTATACAATTTTGCTCCTCGCGTGATACAGCGATTATGCACGCTTTATTTTGCGCGTAAACGATTGATCCTGTTGAAAAAAAGCGACTTATCCACAGAAAAAAACGCGTTTACTATTACTACTATTTTTATATATAGATCTATTGTAAACCGACAAAAAAAGCGGAAGTGCGGGGATATTTCCCAAAAGCATGCAAAAAACGCCCAAAAAAAAGACAACGGCGACAGCACGACCCACTGCCAAACCGTCTTCAGGAATCACCTGGATGCCGATGTTCGTGAAAGAAGCGCGTTCCTGATCACTCAGCTTGGATTGCCAGACAGGGATCCGTGCACGCAAATCCCGTCAAACATGTCACTGCAGCAAGAAAAACGGCGATTTTTGCTTGCTGGTGTGGATAAGTGCCTGCATATCCACAGGATGAGATGTGGGAAAAGTCGATCTTTGTCCACAAGCCAATTTTTATCCCAAACAAGTCCTCCGTAGATACAATGCTTGTGCGCCTACTTTTTTGTGTGCTAAGTCGATGATTTTTCGATGGTATACCGACTTATCCACAAAAAAATGGCCGTTTACTATCACTACTATTTTTATGTATACATCTTTATTTAAAACACAGAGACAAACGCGCACGGTGGAAAAGTCGCCGAAACGGCTGTTTTCACCCTATAAACCGTTTTGCAATGCAAAAAACCTGTAAAAACAGCATGAATTCACACAAAAAAATGCGATTAGGCATCATCAGTGCCTTGCACGAAGAACAGCAGGGGCTGGTAGAAGCCATGCAAGGCCCCCAGAGGCGTTCGCACGGCATGCGCGACTACACCCTGGGAACCCTGTGGAATATCGACGCTGTGTGCGTTCTGTCGCGTCTGGGCAAGGTTGCCGCTGCCATGACAGCTTCTATCCTTGTGGAAAAGTACGGAGTTACCCACATCGTCTTCACCGGCGTGGCCGGCAGTGGGGATAAACACGTCAAAGTGGGCGATATCGTGGTGGCGGAAGCGCTGCTGCAGCACGATATGGATGCCCGTCCTTTGTTTCCCCGCTTTGAAGTGCCGCTGACGGGGCTGCAGCGCTTCGCCACGGACCTGGAACTGAGCACGCAACTGGCAGCTGCCGCGGAAGATTTTTTGCGTGACGATGTTTCCAGTGTGCTCAAGGCGGCCGATATCGCGGCATTTGGCTTGCAGCACGCGCAAGTGCACCGGGGCCTGATCGCCAGCGGCGACCAATTCATCAGCAGCGCCGCGCATATCAACCAGCTCAAAGTGGATATCCCCGACCTGCTGGCCGTCGAAATGGAAGGCGCCGCCGTGGCGCAAGTGTGTTTTGAACTCGGTGTGCCGTTTACGGTCATGCGCACCATTTCCGACAACGCGAATGAGGAGGCCGCCGTCGACTTCATGCGTTTCGTGCAATCCGTCGCCTCGCCGTACGCGTTGACGGTGATTCAGCAATTGTGCCAGCGCCTGGCCGGCTGATTTTTCAGTTAGCGTGCATAAAAAAAGGGCAGAACCACTGGTTCTGCCCTTTTTGCGTTGATGACCTGCTTAAATATTAGACACTCAGCATCATTAAACTCGCGTTACCGCCCGCTGCCGTCGTATTCACGCACAGCGCCCGCTCAGCAACGAGGCGCCACAGGGGGATGACATCGTCCTGCGTGGTGGTGATGGTGCCCACCAGGGCCCCTTCCCGTGCCGCCAGCAGCGGTTTGAGCTGGCCATCGAGGCTCGGTTCGATCATGGCGATCTGGAAATCATGCTTGACCGACTCCAGGTTGCTGACGACCTGGATGCGGTCCTTCAGCGCCGCCGGCAAGTCGGCCGGGATCAGGTCCGGCGCTTGCGCCAGCACCAGGGCCTGGTTACCGGTGGCCAGCACGGCTGCCAGCTGGTTCATCAAGGTGCCGGAAGTGGCTGCCGCGCACAGAATCGTGCCCCGTGCCGCAAAGCTCAGGGTATTGCGCTCGCCCGTCGGGCCTGGCAAGACGGTGGTGCTGCCCAGCAAGGTGGTGCGCGCGTATTCCTGCGCCAGTTGCTCGACCTTGTCGTGGCCATGCATCTTCGCCCACACGGTCAGCGCATCGAGCGCCGGCGGCGCCTGGCGCTGGTGCTGCGCGCCGGCCGGCGCATGGCGCTGCAGGCGTTTCAGGTACAGGGGGCCGCCTGCCTTCGGACCGGTGCCCGATTTGCCTTCGCCGCCGAACGGCTGCACGCCGACGACGGCGCCGACGATGTTGCGGTTCACATAAATATTGCCCACGTGCGCGCGTTTGGTGATGAAGTCGATGGTTTCATCGATGCGCGTATGGATGCCCAGGGTCAAGCCGTAACCGCTGTCGTTGATCGATTGCACCAGTTGCGGCAGTTCGGATCGCTTGTAGCGGATCACGTGCAGCACGGGGCCGAAGACTTCCTGCGTCAATTGCGCCAGCGACTTGATTTCCAGCACGGTCGGGGCGACGAACGTGCCTTTGACGGTCGGTAAATCGAGCGAATAATGGTCGATGGCCATGGTTTTCATCTTGTTGATGTGCGCCAGCAAGTTGCTTTGCGCTTCCGCATCGATGACGGGACCGATATCGGTGGCCAGGCGGTCAGGATTGCCAACGCGCAATTCCTGCATGGCGCCTTTCAGCATGTGGATGGTCTTGTCGGCGATTTCCGTTTGCAGGAACAGCACGCGCAAGGCCGAGCAGCGCTGGCCGGCGCTATCGAAAGCGGACGACATCACGTCCTGCACCACTTGCTCCGGCAAGGCCGACGAATCGACGATCAGCGCGTTCTGGCCGCCCGTTTCGGCGATCAGGGGAATGTCGATGCCTTCGGTCACGGCGCGCGCAGCCAGGTTGCGGTTGATCAATTGCGCCACTTCCGTCGAGCCCGTGAAAATCACGCCTTTGACGCGCGCGTCATTGCACAGGCCGGCGCCGACGACTTCTCCGCTGCCGGGCAAGAATTGCAGCGCACCGCGCGGCACGCCCGCCGCGTGCAGCAGCTGCACGGCGCGGTGGGCGATCAGCGGCGTTTGCTCGGCCGGCTTGGCCAGCACTACGTTGCCCGCTGCCAGGGCGGCGGCCAGTTGGCCCGTAAAGATGGCCAATGGAAAATTCCACGGGCTGATGCAGGTGACGGGACCGAGCGCCAGGGTAGCCGGCGCGTGTTCCACCTGCGCCGCGTAGTAGCGCAGGAAGTCGACGGCTTCGCGGATTTCCGCGATCGCGTTCGGCAGCGACTTGCCCGCTTCGCGCACGGCCAGGGCCATCAGCTCGATATGGTGTTCTTCGAACAGGTCGGCCGCGCGTTGCAACGCTTGCGCGCGCAGCGATGGTTGCGTGGTTTGCCAATCCATGGCGTAGGCGCTGGCGCTGGCCAGCGCCGTTTCCACGTCGGCCGGACCGGCTTCCATGACCTTGCCCACGACATCGTCGTGCTGGGCCGGATTGTGCAGCATGTACGTGGGGCCGTTCAGGCTGACGGCGCCATCGATCAGCGGCGCCGCCTGCCATTGTTGCTGCTGCGCCAGGCCGGTGGCCAGCGTGCGCAAGGTGTCTTCATTCGACAGGTCCAGGCCGGCCGAGTTCCTGCGCTCGTTGCCAAACATGTCCAGCGGCAGCGGAATCGATGGGTGCGGCAAGCCGCCCTGCAGGCGCGCCTGTTCCAGGGGATCGCGGATCAGGCTATCGATGGCCACGCTTTCGTCGACGATCTGGTTGACGAACGACGAGTTGGCGCCGTTTTCCAGCAGGCGGCGCACCAGGTAGGCCAGCAGGGTTTCATGCGAGCCGACGGGCGCGTAGATGCGGCACGGCTTGTCCAGATTGTCGGGGCCGACGACCTGGTCGTACAGGGTTTCGCCCATGCCGTGCAGGCACTGGAATTCGTAGTCGGTGATGCCGTCGCGTTTTGCCCAGGTATAGATGGTCGCCAGGGTTTGCGCGTTGTGCGTGGCAAATTGCGGATAGATCAGGCTGCTGGCGGCCAGCAGTTTTTGCGCACACACAAGGTAAGACACGTCCGTGTAGACCTTGCGCGTGTAGACGGGATAGCCTTCCTGGCCATCGACTTGCGCGCGTTTGACTTCCGCATCCCAATACGCGCCCTTGACCAGGCGCACCATGAACTTGCGGCCGCTGCGGTGCGCCAGGTCGACCAGGAAATCGATGGCGTAGGGGCAGCGCTTCTGATACGCCTGCACCACGTAGCCGATGCCGTCGAAACCGGCCAGGTCCGCATCGAAAGCCAGTGCTTCCATCAGGTCCAGCGACAGTTCCAGGCGATCCGTTTCTTCCGCATCGATATTGAAGCCGATGTTGTACTGTTTTGCCAGCAACAGCAGCGCTTTGACCTTTGGCAGCAATTCTTCCATGACGCGGGCGCGCTGGGCGCGGCTGTAGCGCGCGTGCAGGGCCGACAGTTTCACGGAAATGCCGGGGCCGTTGCGGATGCCGCGCCCGTTCGATGCCTTGCCGATCGCATGGATCGCCGTTTCGTACGAGGCGTAATAGTTGGCCGCGTCGGCTTGCGTCAGGGCCGCCTCGCCCAGCATGTCGTACGAGTAACGGTAGCCGCGCGTCTCATTCTCGCGGCTGTTCTTCAGCGCTTCCTCGATGGTCTGGCCCGTCACGAACTGGTTGCCCAGCATGCGCATGGCCAGGTCGACGCCCTTGCGGATCAGCGGTTCGCCGCCTTTGGCGATGAGCTTGGTCATGGCCGAACCGAGGCCCGATTCGCTGCTGGTACTGACCAGTTTTCCCGTAATCAGCAAACCCCAGGTGGCCGCGTTGACGAACAGCGACGGCGATTCGCCCAGATGCTTGCGCCAGTCGCCCTTGCTGATTTTGTCGGCGATCAAACGGTCGGCCGTTTGACTGTCGGGTATACGCAACAGCGCTTCCGCCAGACACATCAATGCAACACCCTCTTCCGACGACAGCGAGAACTCGTGCATCAGTGCATCGACGCCGGACGCGCGTGTGCGTTTTTGGCGCACGTTCGAGACCAGGCGGTGCGCCAGCGCTTGTCCTTCGGCCGTCGTTTCGGTGCTGCTGGGGCGGACTTGTTGCAACAGCCACTGCACGGCGGAAACCTCGTCGCGCCTATAGGCGGCAGTGATGGCGGCGCGTTGGGGTGTCGCTTCGGGCAGGATTTCTGCCTGGAACGCAGCAAAAGGAATCGGGGTAAAAGCCGAGGGGCCTGCAGGGTGCATAAGTGCTCTTTACAAGGAAAAAGGGGACGAAAACTGACGTAATTCTTGCTCTTTTTTGGTGCAAAAAAATACAGAAAGTCGGACGTTAAGATGATTCGATTGTAAAGGGGATTCTTATGGATTAATTCTGGTAATACAGGGGGCTAGCAATAGATAGTTTTTGATGCGACAATTTAACCAAATAATATTAATTTGGGGGTGATAGGAATGCTGGACAAGATCAGTAAGAAAATCTTGATGGAATTGCAGAGCGATGGACGCATCAGCAATGTGGAGCTGGCCGCGCGCGTGAACCTGTCGCCTGCCGCCTGCCTGGAGCGCGTGCGCAAGCTGCACGAATCCGGTTACATCATGGGCTATACGGCCCAGTTGAACCCGCAGCTGCTCGACGTCTCGCTGCTGGTATTCATCGAAGTGGTGCTCGATCGCACGACACCGGAAGTGTTCGACGCCTTCAAGCATAGCGTACAAATCATTCCAGAGGTACTGGAATGTCATATGGTGGCCGGCGGTTTCGATTACCTGGTCAAGGCGCGCGTCAAGGACATGGCGGCCTACCGCGAATTCCTGGGCAAGACCTTGCTGCAAAAAGGTGTGCGGGAAACCCACACTTATGCCGTCATGGAAGAGGTCAAAAACACCACCAAATTGCCAATTAAGTGACCCCGGTGTAGCGGCCCCACTTTTCTGATTGAGCTATCGGAACAAATGTTGTAGGGTAGAACTACAATTCTGCTATCCGGTAGCCGCCTGAAACGCCGCGCAGACGGTAACTTCAGGGTGCAAGGTTGGGCAATCGTGCCCACCCGCATACGGTTACAGCACGTCCCCTCAACGGGGCGTGGCGGGTTCGCGCAGCGGGGGACAAATGAAGCAGTTGCAGCATCAGCTGGTGCGTTTCTTTGTATTCACGATCCTGGCCATGGCCATGGCCTGTTGCCTGGCCTACCTGCTGCTGCTCTCGGGCGGCGACCATCCGTATCTGATCGCCTGCGTGGCCGCCGCCATCGGTGCCGCGCTGCTGGCATTTGCCGGCCGTCCGCGCGGCGAGCCGGGCTTGCACGAGTTCGCCGACACGGTGGGCAACGCCATCGATGCCATTATGATCGGCGCGGCGGAAACCTCGTATTTTGTCGATTCCGTCAAACAGAAGGTGGAACTCGACGTGCGCACGGCCAGCGAGATCGCCGACAGCTCCGTGCAAAATGCCGCGATGACGGAAAAGATCGCCGCCAATGCGGAACGGGCCGCCAAGGTGGCCGCCGGCGTGCGCGTGGAAAGCGTGGCGGCGCGCGCCGAAGTGGATCAGGGCTTGCGCCGCATCAATCATGCGCGCGAAGAAGCGCAAGGCGCCTCGACCACCATGCTGAGCCTGCAGGAAAAATCCAAACGCATCACGGGCTTTACGGAAGCTATTTCCGATATTTCCGCGCGCACCAACTTGCTGGCGCTGAACGCCGCCATCGAAGCGGCGCGCGCCGGCGAACACGGGCGCGGTTTTGCTGTGGTGGCCGGCGAAGTACGGCAATTGGCGCAGCGCACCAAGGAAGCTTCCGATGAAATCAGCGTGATGGTGCGCGAAATCAATGAACAGTCGGAAAAAGCGGCGCGCGGCATGAGTTCGCTCGCTACCGGTGTCACGGAAGCGGCGCGCAATGTGGAAAGCGTGCATGCCTCATTGAGCCATATCGAGGAATCGTCGGGCGAGTCCGAAGACGAGATCGGGCAAATCGCCCGCGCCTCGCGCGAACACGTCGACACGACGCAGCTGATCGCCGACGCCATCCTGCAAATCCGCGACAGCATGCTGTCGACGAATGCGGAATTGCCGCGGGCCACGCAGTCGGCCATGGCCCTGGCCGAGCGGGCCGAAGTGATCGCCGGCGCCCTGGGCGAATCGAGCGTGGCCACGCCGCACGACGAGATCCGCGAGGCGGCCCAGCGCGCCGCGCGCGAGGTGGGCAAACTGTTCGAGCAGGCGATCGCCTCGGGGCGCATCACGCGCGAAGCCCTGTTCGACCGCCACTACCGCCCCATCCCGAACACGAATCCACCCAAGCACAACACGAAGTTCGACGCGTTTACAGACAAGGTGCTGCCCGAGCTGCAGGAAGGCGTGCTGGCGGCATTGCCCCATCTGGCGTATGCGGGCGCCGTCGACAACAATGGCTATTTTCCAACGCACAACAAGAAGTTTTCCCAGCCGTTGACGGGCGACTACGCCACCGATATGGTGAATAACCGCACCAAGCGCATCTTCAGCGACCGCACGGGCAAGCGCTGCGGCAGCAATACCAAGCCCTTCCTGTTGCAAACCTATAAACGCGACACGGGCGAGGTCATGCACGATTTATCCGTGCCCATCCACGTCGAGGGCAAGCACTGGGGCGGTTTCAGGATCGGTTATCGCTCCAGCAGTCACGCATAAAAAAAACGCCTGATGAGAGATCATCAGGCGTTTTTTCTTGGGCCGGCTACGGTTACTCAATATGCGGCTTCGGTGCCACGCCGCCGCCGGCCGCCGTCGCCGTGCGTAACGTGGGCGTGTTCATGCTTTCCAGGTGATTGCGCAGCCATTTATGGGCGGGGCTGCGGGCGTCGCGCTCGTGCCACAGCATGTCCAGGTGGACGGCCGGCAAGGTCAAGGGCAAATCCTTGTACAGCAGGGACTCCGTCATGCCCGTCGAGGCGATCAGATGGCGCGGCAAGACGGTGATCAGGTCGGAATTGGCGACGACTCGCCCGGCCGTGAAGAACTGGTTGACCGTCAACAAGATGCGCCGTTCGCGGTGGATCTGCGACAGCGCTTCGTCGATCAAGCCATGCGCGCGGCCGGAAAAGCTCACCAATAAATGGTTGGCCGCGCAATAGTTATCCAGAGTCAATTCCTTGTCGGCCAGCGGATGGCCGCGCCGCATCACGCATACATATTTGCCGGAATACAGGCGCTCGTGGCGGATGGGCGAACCCGTCTCGCTCGACAATTGCGCCGCCACGCCGGGAAAGAAGCCCACGGCCAGGTCGATATCGCCGCGCAGCAGCATGGGCCGCGGTTCGCGCGTCGTCAGCGGCATCATGCGCACGTTGACGCCCGGCGCTTCCCGTTCGATCGAGCGCATCAGCGAAGGCAGCCAGAACGCGGCCGTCGCATCGGCCATGGCCATACGGAAGGTGGCGTGGGTTTTCGACACGTCGAAGGTTTCCGGCGTGACGGCCGCTTCCAGGCTGGCCAGAGCCGAGCGCACGGACGGCCACAGCGCTTCGGCGCGGGGCGTGGGTTTCACGCCATATGCCGTGCGGATCAGCAATTCGTCACCGAGGCTCTCGCGCAGGCGTTTGATGGCGTTCGATACCGCCGGCTGCGTCATCGCCAGGTGGCCCGCTGCGCGCGTCAGGTTTTGTTCCGTCATGACGGCGTCGAAAACACGCAGCAAGTTCAGATCCAGCGTCAGAAAACTCATGGAAAGCCCAAGATAAAAGTTGAATTGATTACTTAAGAGTGTAAACCGCGCCGGGCACGAATATTTTCACTCGTAAAAAAATATTACAGTTTTCCATTCACGATTCATATAATTGGTATCAAGAAATGGAATTAGATTTATATGTTGCACTGCACTATAGTACTGGCAAATTCTATAATGCACTGGAACAGTATGTCTACCTTCGCCTCCGCCCTGTACGCAGTATCCGCACCCGTGCTGGAGATTTCCCTGCTGAACGCCCTGCAACTCGTGCTGGTGATCGTCGCCGTGGGCGCCTTCGCCCTGCTGTTCAAGCCTTTGCTGGTGGGCATCGCCCGCGCCATGGTGCTGGTGGTGCGTCCCAAGCTGAGCCGCGAAGAGCGTTTGGCGCGCCAGCAGATGCGCGAAGCGCAAGCCTTGCAGCGTACCTTGGGCAAGATGGATGGCGTGTCGCCAAGCAATGCCGCCGAATTGCGCGCCCTGTCGACGCGCGCCTGAGCGATCAACTGTTGCAAATGACAAGCCGGCGTGAGCCGGCTTTTTTACGCCCGCGTTTTCGTTCAGGCCGCTTTAGGCCATATCGCCCAGCAAATGCGCGCGCAACAAGGTGTCGGCCGGATGGGCGCCGATCCAGATTTTCAGCAGCGCATTGTAAAAGGCCAGGTCCGGCACCGTGTCGCCCACCTGTTTGCCGTTCAGCTTGCACAACGTCCCCTCTTCCGGCAGCCAGTCCACGGTGAGGATATCGCCCTTTTTCAGGCCGGGCACCATTTCGAACATGGCGCCGAACTGCATCGTCTGGCTCAGCAGGCGCGTGCGGTCGGCCTGGTCGGAACTGCGCTTCAAGCCCTGCATGAAGGCCAGACCCAGCTCGTCGGACGTGATGTCGCGCAGCATGACGATTTCCAGGCGGCGCGGCCCGGGCAGCGCCAGGATCTCGGCCAGCTGGGTTTTCTTTTCCGGCAGGTACAGCGCAATCGTGTAGACCTTGAAGATGACCTTGTAGCGCACGCCGGCGCCGTTGAGTTTCAACTCGCGGCTGGCCAGCTGCACCGTGTCGTCCAGCTTGACGCCGCCCACCTCGACGGCCAGCGCAGGTTGCGCCAAGGCGGCGCACAGGCCCGCGCACAGGCAGGCGGCGGCCAGGGAGCGGCCCAGACGGGATGTGCGTATTTGCATCTTCTGCCTCCGTGGAGAAACATGTGCTGTGGATAAGTCCGCACAAGCACACAGTGTAGAACAGTTGGCAGAAGCTGGCGCCACGCAGAAGTGGCGAGGAAGAAATGCTTAGGGTTTGGCGGCAGGCAGTTCCGCCTGCAGGCGTTCGTATTTGGCCATCAATTGCTCCGGGCTTTCGCGCCAGGCGGGATTGAAGGGGATGCAGCTGACGGGGCACACTTGCTGGCATTGCGGCTCGTCAAAGTGGCCCACGCATTCGGTGCACTTGTTGGGATCGATTTCGTAGATTTCCGCGCCCATGTAGATCGCGTCATTCGGGCACTCGGGCTCGCAAATGTCGCAATTGATGCATTCGTCGGTGATCAGTAATGCCATGATTTCACTCTTACTTATTGCGATGATGCAGCGTTGGCGGCAATCTTGTTTTGCAGCCAGCGGTTCACCGAGGGGAAGACAAACTTGGAGACGTCGCCGCCCAGCGCCGCGATTTCGCGCACGATGGTGCCCGAAATGAACTGGTACTGGTCGGATGGCGTCAGGAACATGGTTTCGACATCGGGCAGCAGGTAGCGGTTCATGCCCGCCATCTGGAATTCGTATTCGAAGTCGGAGACGGCACGCAAGCCGCGCACGATGACCCGCGCTTCATGCTTGCGCACGAAATCCTTGAGCAGGCCGGAAAAGCTTTCCACTTGCACATTCGGGTAGTGGCCAAGCACTTCGTTGGCGATTTCCAGGCGTTCGTCGAGCGAGAAAAACGGTTGCTTGTTCTTGCTGTCGGCCACACCGACGATCAGCTTGTCAAACAGGCCCGATGCGCGGCGCACCAAATCTTCATGACCGCGCGTGAGCGGATCGAATGTTCCTGGATAAACGGCTACAACCATTGCGGCTCCCTGATGATGCACCAATATAGACGCGCATTATGCCTGAAATTGGTGACTACCTTGGTGCTGCGCCTCGGGCCAGGGAGCTTTTTTGCCTCATTTATAGGCAGATTCAGGCAGTTGCCGGCACTTTGTTGTAAGTTAGCAAATGATAATAAACGGTGCCCGCCTTGTCGGCGCGGATGACTTCCCATGGCGTCATCCACTCGGGCTTTTCCAGTGCGCTGGCTTCATCGAAGACCAGCGGCAAGCCCGATTCCGCGTACACGATGCCGCCCTCCTTGAGCAGGTTGGCGCACAGCGGCAACACTTTCGCCAGGAAATCCTGCTGGTAAGGCGGGTCGAGGAAGATCAGGTCGTAACGCTGGCCGCGCGCTGCCAGGCCTTGCGCTGTCAGCAGGGCGTCGCCGCGCAGCAGCTGGACATTGTCGGCGCGCAATTTCACCTTGTTTTCTTCCAGCTGGCGGATCACGGGCGTATGCGTGTCGACCATGGTGACGGAGGCGGCACCGCGGCTGGCCGCTTCGAAGCCCAGCGCGCCGCTGCCGGCGAACAGGTCCAGCACCTGGGCGTTGGCCCAGTCGCCGTCGCGCAGGTGGTTGATCCAGTTGAACACGGTTTCGCGCACGCGGTCCGGCGTCGGGCGCAAGCCCAGTGCCTGCAAAACAGGCAGCACGGAGCGCTTCCACTGGCCGCCGATGATGCGTACCTGGTTCGGTGGCGGCGCGTGGTGGACGGGGACTTTGGCGGGTTTCTTGATCTTTTTTTGCATGGGGATTTCTTCAATTCGATGGCGGCCACTATAGCATATGGCCCCCATCCCCCCTGCTGGCGCTGCCTGCCTATTTGACTTGCGTGGCCAGGGAATTGAAATCGTCGATCCAGCCCTGCATGCGCTTGACGGCATGGGCTTTTTGCGCCGGCGTGGCGATCTTGATCACCGTCATGACCATCTGCGCCGTGCTGCTTTTGTAGGCATCGAAGAAGGCTTTGCGTTCCGAATGTTCCAGGCGCTCGAAACTGTCCTTGATCAGGGTCGTGATCAAGGCCGCGGTGGCTTCCTTGCCGAGTTTTTCTTGGTGGACTTTCTTGACCAGGGTCAACACATTCTGCTGGCGCCGCATGCGTTCGTCGAGCCAGATGTCATTGTTCAGCGGACGCGCGTCGGACGCCTTGCGGATGATGGCTTCCTGCTCGCTGCTGAAGCTGCCGAACCACAGTTCGAATTGCTCCATGGCTTTCTTGTAGCGCAATTTCTGACGCTTCTCCTCGTCGCCGCTCAGGTATTTCTTGCGATAATCGTCATTGTTCGACTTGAACTTCTTTTCCATCTGCGCGATCTGCTCGGGCTTGAGCGAGCGGGCCAGGTCGGCCAAGTCGGGCGCCGCCTTCAGCAGCAGTGCCTGGGTGCGCTGCTTGATCTCGCCGTAGTCGGCCATCAGGTCCGCCTGCGTGATATTGCCTTGCAGCTGTTTCTGGCCCGTGCGCAGGATTTCCACGTAATCCTTCAATTGCGTCTTGCGGTGCCAGTCGAACAGCTTGTCGATGTCTTCGCGCACCCAGCCCTTCTGGTCGCGGTCCAGGTCGACATACGCGTTCAGCCACCAGTACAGCACGGTATCACCGTTGTTGTAGGCCAGGCGCAAGCCGCTGCAGCCGGCCATGACGACGAGCATGATGGCCAGCACGACATAAGTAAACCGCTGGAAGGGCGTGGAAGACGGGGCCTGCGTGTTAAACTTTTTCATATTCTTAACTTATAAAATTACGGTCTATGAACGTTGTCATTCTCGCTGCCGGTATGGGCAAACGCATGCAGTCGGCACTGCCCAAGGTATTGCACCCGTTGGCGGGCAAGCCGCTGTTGTCGCACGTCATCGACACGGCGCGCGTCCTGGCGCCGTCCCGATTATGCGTGATTTACGGGCATGGGGGCGCAGCGGTGCTGAAGTTGCTGGACGGCTACAAGACCAAGCAAGACCTGGCGATCGACGCGGCGGAACAAACGCAGCAGCTGGGCACCGGTCATGCCGTGCAGCAAGCCGTGGCTTTGCTGGACGACAGCGTGCCGACCCTGATCCTGTACGGCGACGTGCCGCTGACCAGCGCCGCTTCCCTGCAGCAACTGGTGCAGGCGGCCGGCAAGGACAAGCTGGCCATCTTGACCGTGGAACAGGACGATCCCTTCGGCCTGGGCCGCATCGTGCGCGAGCACGGCGCCATCGTGCGCATCGTCGAGGAAAAAGATGCCACGCCAGAAGAGCGCGCCATCCGCGAGATCAACAGCGGCATCATGGTCGCGCCCACCGTGCAACTGAAGCAATGGTTGTCGGCCTTGTCGAATGACAATGCCCAAGGGGAATACTATCTGACCGATATCGTCGCCCAGGCCGTTGCCGATGGCGTGGCCGTCACCTCGGCCCACCCGGCTGCCGTGTGGGAAGTGGCGGGCGTCAACAGCAAGGTGCAACTGGCCCAGCTGGAACGCATCCACCAGAACAATATCGCGCAAGCCCTGCTCGAGCGCGGCGTGACCCTGCTGGACCCGGCCCGCATCGACGTGCGCGGCGAACTCATTTGCGGCCGCGACGTCACCATCGACGTCGGCTGCGTATTTGAAGGCCGCGTGGAACTGGGCGACGGCGTGCGCGTGGGCGCCAACAACGTCATCATCAATGCCACCGTGGCCGCTGGCGCGCACATCAAGCCCTTCTGCCATCTCGAGGACGCCGTCGTCGGCGCCGCTTCCATCATCGGCCCCTACGCGCGCCTGCGTCCGGGCACGGTCCTGGCGGAAGATGTGCACATCGGTAACTTCGTCGAAGTGAAAAACAGCCAGGTCGCCGCGCACAGCAAGGCCAACCACCTGGCCTACATCGGCGACGCCACCATCGGCTCGAAGGTCAACATCGGCGCCGGCACGATCACCTGCAACTACGACGGCGTGAACAAGTTCCGCACGGTGATTGAAGACGACGCCTTCATCGGCAGCGACAGCCAGCTGATCGCCCCCGTCACCGTCGGCAAGGGAGCCACCCTGGGCGCCGGCACGACCTTGTCGAAGGATGCGCCGGCCGGCAAGCTGACGGTGTCGCGCGCGCGGCAAGTGACCATCGACGGCTGGACGCGTCCCGTCAAGATCAAGAAGTAAGGCCGACGTCAGCGCTGGCACACAGGCAGGCCTTGCGGCCTGCCTTTTTTATTTGTGGATAACTATGTGGGTAAGCCCATCAGCAAGTATGGGATAAGCATGTGGGCAAGCCTGCGTACAAGCTGTGCGTAAGATGGGTGGCTTCGCCTGTCATGCGCCTGTCCTTCCCCTTCCCTACGATTTTTGTCATTTTGCGGTCGTGTAAGCCGGTTTACCCGTCAATTGTGGATAAGTCTGTGCATAAGCCTGCGGATAAGCACTGCATAGCCTTTGCATAAGTGGGGATAAGCAGTCGTGCCTGTTATTGGCTCGGGGTTGTTCTGTTGGTAAGGCTGTGGAAAAGCCGTGCATAGGCGGTGGAAAGTTGGTGGGTAACTTTTGCGTTTGATTAAGCAACAGCCGAAAGTCCGGCTTCCGGCTGTTGCTGCCGCATCAGAAGCGGCGATTGAGCTCGACCCACAGGCGGGCGGAGCTGCGCGAAGCCAGCAGGACCGGCGTGCCGCCGATGGGCTTGGCGACATACGCGCGGGCATTCCACTGCTGTCCGCCCGCCCAGTTCACGCCCAGCCCGGCGCCGTGCAGGCGCGCGCTGTTCGGGCCTGCCGACCAGCGCTGCTGGTTGACCGTCACGCGCGCGCTGTCGAGGAAGGCCACGGCTTGCCATTGTCCGGCGCTGCCGGTATCGAGGTCATGCCGCCATTCCGCGCTGCCGAAGTAGCCGAGGTCGCCAGCAGCCACGCCCACGTCATAGGCGCGCACCGTGTAGGGCCCGCCCACGCTCATCTTTTCAGACGAATCGAGGTTGCTATCGGCCCACTGTCCGGCGAAGGCCAGATACACGGCATTGCGCTGGTCCAGGTTTTGCAGGCGCGACAGGTTGACGTTCCATTTTGCGTAAGTGCCATGGCTGCGCGTGCTGTAGGCATCGTTCAGGCGCGCCAGCGGGTCGCTGATGTCGAGCTTGCCAGCGGTGGCGGCTACGCTCCAGCTGGTGATGGCGCCAGCCAGGACAGCATCGCGCACGTCGCCGCCGAGGGTCGCGCCCAGGTTATCCAGGCGGCGGTCGCTGCGCATGGCACTGGTGTCGATGCGGTCGCGCAAGTGCACCTGGTCATATTGCAGCTGGAGATACATATTCGCATCGCGGCTGCGCAGCAGCGGATGGCGCAGCCAGCCACTGGCGACCTGTGCGGTGCCATGCGCTTCCAGCGGGCGCATGGCGCCGTCCAGGCGGTAGCGCAGGGCGGACATGGCCACCCCGGCGCGCGTGCCGGCGCCGTTCAGCAGCAAATCATAGCCGAGACGCGCATACGACATGCCCTTGCCCGAGCTGAGCACGCTGGCGCTGGCCACGTCGCCCTGGTGCAGCGGGTTATACAGGTACACGGTGGCGCCGGCACGGGCGCGGCCCGTGTAACGGTTGCCATTGTTGTCGAGGAAAGCACTGCCGGCCACGCCAGGACCGGACCAGGCATTGACCAGCAGGTCGGAGCTGCCGACCTCGGCGCCGGGTTTGAGCATGGCTGTGATGGCGACATTCGGGATGTCGGACAGCAACAGCAAGCTGCGGTCGAGTTCCGCCTGGCCGATGGTCTGGCCCGTTTGCAAGGGCGCCAGAGTGGCGTTCAGCAAGGCGTCGCTGACATCGCTGCGGTTGTCGATACCGACCTGGCCATAGCGCGCTTCAAGTACTTCGATGCGCACGGTGCCCTGGCGGATGGTCTGGGCGGGCACGATGGCGCGCGCGAGCGGATAGCCATGGGCGCGGTAGTAGCTGGTGATGCGGGCGGCCAGTTCGCCCAGCTGCTCCAAGGTCAGCGTGGTGCCGCGGGCATCGGCCACCAGTGCTTGCAAGGTGGCCGTATCGAACGCGCCGTTGCCGGCGATGTCGATGTGCGTGACGAGAAATGGCGCGCTGGCGGGCAGCGGCGCACCTTCTTTCTGTTCGATGCGCAGCACCGGCGCGCCGGGAGGCGCATTGGCGGGCGTGGCCGGCTGCATCTGGCGCAGGATGGCGCCCGCGTCGGGCACGACCGGGGTGGTTTGGGCGGCGGCGCATGGCGCAAAGGCCAGCAGCAGCAGGGACAGCAACGGTTGTTGCATCAGGTGTCGCGGAGTCGATGAATAAGTCATGGTGTTATTGATTTACGTTAAGCATGTTGGCGGGCAGCTTGACGCCGCCCAGGACGACTTGCAGGGCCGGGCCGCGGCTGCCGATCTGCATGGTGGTGTTCGGCAAGGCATTGCTGGCGCCAGGGGCGCCGGTCGAGGCATCCGTCTGCGTGATGGTGATGGTCGGCGCGGCGGCCAAGGTGCCGGGACGCGTGTCGGCAAAGCTGCCCAGCACCTGTGCCTGCAATTGCACCACGGCTGCCTGGGCCGGCGGCGGCAGGCTGGCTGACTGCAATGTCAGCGCGTTGGCATTGCCCTCGGCTTGCACGAAGGCATAGTCGGTCGAACTCAGGCCGCTAGCGGTGATGGCGTAGTTGCCGGCCGGGCTGCTGGCCGTGGCCGGGCTGGTCCAGACCAAGACGCCGCTGGTGGCATCCGCCAGGGTGTCGCTGCCCAGCAGGCCGCTGACCTTGCCGCTCAAGCCATCTGGCGTGCGGCCACCCGTCAAGGTCACGGGGGCGGCCGTGTAGAGCAAGCTGGCCTTGGCGATATCGGCCGTGACCTTGCCCGGTTGCACGAGTGCATAGTTGTCCGCATCCGCGCCCTGCAGGCTGAAGCCGCCGAGGGTGACGGTTTTCCCTGTGCCGGCGTGCTTGTCGGCAAATGCTGCGTTGCCGCCCGTCAAGCTGAGCTGGTCGCTGCCCAGCGCCTGCACCTTGGCCGTGCCCGTCAGGGTGGCCTGACTGGTGGCGTCATACACTTTATTCGCCGCGCCCACGCCCGTGACGACCACGCTGGCCTTGGCGATGTCGGCCGTGACGTTGCCCGGTTGCACGAGTGCATAGTTGGCCGCATCCGCGCCCTGCAGGCTGAAGCCGCCGAGGGTGACGGTTTTGGCGCTGCCGGCGTGCTTGTCGGCAAATGCTGCGTTGCCGCCCGCCACGCGCAATTCGTCGTCGCCCAGCGCCAGCACCTTGGCCTTGCCCGTCAGAGTGGCATCCGTCGTCGCATCATAGACTTTATTCGCCGCGCCCACGCCCGTGACGATCACGCTGGCCTTGGCGATATCGGCCGTGACCTTGCCCGGTTGCACGAGGTCATAGTTGTCCGCATCCGCGCCCTGCAGGCTGAAGCCGCCGAGGGTGACGGTTTTGCCGTTGCCGGCGTGCTTGTCGGCAAATGCTGCGTTGCCGCCCGTCAAGCTGAGCTGGTCGCTGCCCAGCGCCTGCACCTTGGCCGTGCCCGTCAGAGTGGCATCCGTCGTCGCATCATAGACTTTATTCGCCGCGCCCACGCCCGTGACGACCACGCTGGCCTTGGCGATATCGGCCGTGACCTTGCCCGGTTGCACGAGGGTATAGTTGGCCGCATCCGCGCCTTGCAGGCTGAAGCCGCCGAGGGTGACGGTTTTTCCTGTGCCGGCATGCTTGTCGGCAAACGAAGCGTTGCCGCCCGCTACGCGCAAGTCGTCGTCGCCCAGCGCCAGCACCTTGGCCGTGCCCGTCAGGGCGGCGCCCGTCGTCGCGTCATAGACTTTATTCGCTGCGCCCACGCCCGTGACGACCACGCTGGCCTTGGCGATATCGGCCGTGACGTTGCCCGGTTGCACGAGGGTATAGTTGGCCGCATCCGCGCCCTGCAGGCTGAAGCCGCCGAGGGTGACGGTTTTGGCGCTGCCGGCATGCTTGTCGGCAAACGCTGCGTTGCCGCCCGTCAAGCTGAGCTGGTCGCTGCCCAGCGCCTGCACCTTGGCCGTGCCCGTCAGGGTGGCCTGGCTGGTGGCGTCATAGACTTTATTTGCCACACCCGCATCCTGCACATACAAGGTCGCGCGGGTGATGGTGGCGCGGTGCTGGCCACCTTCCAGCGTGTAATTGTCGGCCCGGCCACCCTGGCCGTCCGACAGCATCAAGGTTGCGCTGTTGACGTGCTTGTTGGCGCCGGCGTTCTTGTTGTCGAATTTGCCAATGCCGGACAGCAGCAGGCTCTCGCCGCTGACCAGGCCGCGCAACGTCAGCAGGCCGGCGGCGATGTCGTTGCCGCCGTCGTAGGTGCGCATGCCATCGAGAGTAATGACGGCCCGGTTGATCGTCAGCGCCCCTGCCACCAGGTCGATGTCATAACCTTGCTGGCCGGAATACAGATAGCTGTCTATGGCGTGATAGCTGCCGGCATCGCGCATGGCGCCATACACGCCATTGTTGCTGTAGAGAATATTCCCGGATTCGGCGGCGCCGGCCAGCGAATAGCGGGCATTGACCAAGCCGCCAGAGTAGTTTCTGCCATCGTAGGTCTTGCTGGTGGCATCTGCGTTGACGGTCAGGGCCGTCAGGAAGCTGCGCAGCAGCGGCGCTGTCTGGCCTGCGTAGATACGCCAGACGGCGTGACTGCCGCCGCTGGTAGCCATGTCCCAGCCGGCGAAGCTTGATGGCGAGCGCAGCTCTGCATCGCTCAGGCCCCGCACATTGTTCAAGGTGCCTGTGTTTTCGCTGACGCCCGGTGCCGCCGGCGAATCCTTCCAGAAACTGTTGCTGATCACGCCAGCATTGCTGCCGACCAGCGCGCCCGTGCTGGCATTGCCTTGCACCTCGCCCGTGGCGTAGCTGTTGCTGACGCTATCGGTGGCGCGGGAACTATAGCCGAGCAAGCCGCCCACATCGCGGTCGCCGCTGACCTTGCCGCTGGCGTAGCTGTCGGCGATCGTGCCGCTCTTGTTGTAGCCGACCAGGCCGCCCGCATTGTCTTCGACCGCCGTGACAGTGCCGCTGGCATAGCTGCCGCTGACGTGGGCGATGGCGCCGTCATAGCCGCGGTTGTCGCCGACCAGGCCGCCGACACTGCGCAAGCCGCTGACGTCGCCTGTGGCATAGCTGCCTGTGACGCTGCCGTTGCTGCTGCCGGCCAGGCCGCCCACGCGGTCCGCGATGCCGCTGACCTTGCCACTGGCATGGCTGGCGCTGATGGTGCCGCCGTAGTTTTCGCCCACCAGGCCGCCGACGCTGTTGTCGCCATTGACCGTCGTGCTGGCATGGCTGTTGCTGACCAGGCCGGCATTCGAGCCGACCAGCGCGCCGACGGCGAATCTGCCGTTCACCTTGCCGTTCAGCATGCCGATATCGCTGATCAGCGAATCCTTGTTCGTATAGCCGATCAGGCCCACGTAATCGTCGTTTGGCCGGTCGATGTTCAAGCCGCCGATGCTGTAGCCGCGGCCGTCCAGGCTGCCCGTGAAGGCGTGTGTCTCTGTACCGACGGGCACGAAGCCGGCGCTGCCCCAGACGCCCTTGCCTCCCGCCGTGCTGCTGGCATCGATGTTGGTGCCCAGCACGTACGCGGCGCCCGGCGCCATGGCCATTAATTGCAGCTGGTGCGCATTGTAGATCGTCGTCGCGTATTCGGACGCCAGCATCGGATATGTGGCGCCCGCCGCACCGCCGGCATTGTTCAAGTCGCCGTCCACATTGATCAGCACCCAGTTGTTGCCCGGCGCGCCAGGCGTGGCGGTGAAGTGAAAGCCCGCAAAGCTGCTGGCCGTGCGCATCTGCGCATCCGTCAGCCCGGTGCCGCCCTTGGAGGTGGCCTGGCCCGTACCGTCGATGGACCAGAAACTGTTGATGATGTTCTGCGGCCGGCTGTTGCTGCCGATCAAACCGCCGAAGTTGCTGCCGCCGTTGGCGATGAGCAGGCGCCCCGCTGCGTAGCTGGTATCGACCGATCCCGAGTTGGTGCCAATCAGGCCGCCAATCTCGCTCTTGCCCGCCACGCTGCCCGTGGCATAGCTGTTGCTGATCGTTCCAAGGTTGATGCCGACCAGGCCCCCGCTCTGGGAGTTGCTGCTGACGGCGCCCGAGGCGTAGCTGTTGATGATGCTGCCGCTGTTGCGCGCCACCAGGCCGCCGCTAATGAAGCCATCGGCGGTGACATCGAGCGCCGCATAGCTATTCCTGATCGTGCCCTTGTTGTCGCCCACCAGGCCGCCTGCGTAATAGTGGGTCTTGATGTGGCCGCCATTCAAACCCACGTTCTGGATCAGGGCATCCTTGGTCGTGACGGAAAACAAGCCGCTGCCGCCGCCGGAACCGGACATCATGCTGAGCTGGTTGATGGAGTGACCGAGGCCGTCGAAGATGCCGCTAAAGCCCGTATCCCTGCCCAGCGGCATGAAGCCCGCATCCCACCAAACGGGGTTCCAGGCGGCCGAGGCGGTGGCCGAGGCGTCGATGTCGGCACCGAGCACAAAATTGCCGTTCAGCTTGCCGTTAATGCCTTGCAAGTCGGTGCCCGTGACACTGCGGTAAGCGCCCAGGGCGGTAATGACCGTATAGTCGGTGCGCACGCCGTCCGCGCCCAGTTTGGTGCTGAAGTTTTGCCCGGCAGGCAGATGCACTTGCGCGCCGCTGCCCAGTTGGTACACGGCCGTGTTGCCGGCGGTGGCGGCGCCCTGGCCGTATTCCAGCGCCAGGCTGGCCGTGCCGGAACCGTTCAGGGTGGCGTTGATATTGATGTTGCGCTGGGCGTTCAGGGTCAGCCGGTTGGCCGACCAGTTCACCTTGTCGTTGACGTGCACGTCGCCGGCCGTGCCGGCGCTGCCTTGCGTGCTCTGGATGACCACATTGCCATTGCGTAGGTTGGCCGACAGGGCGGCGCCGCTGATGTCGCCGCCGCTGGCCGCGATGGTGAAATCGACCGGGTCGATCAGCCAGGTTCCGGCGCGGCCCTGGGCGGCGGCCGTGCTGATGCGAACGTCGTTGGCGATCTTCACGTGGGCGGCGCTCGTTTCGATGAAGCCGCCATTGCCGCCATTCGGGGCGCTGGCGTTCAGGGTGCCGCTCACATGGGTGGTGCCGGCGCTCATGCCGCCGAGCAAGACGATGCTGCCATCGCGCTGTTCCACGCTGCGCGCCTCGATGACGCCCGTGTTGTTGACGACGCTGGCCAGCAGCGAGTCGCGGGCGCCAGCGCTCATCAGCACCTGACCGCCATCGGCGCGGATCAGGCCGCCGTTCTCGGCCAGGTTGTTCAGGGTGCTTTGCTCGATGCGCAGTTGCAGCAGGCGCGCACCGTCAAAGCTCAGGGTGGCGGCGCTGCCGGCACCCAGCGCGACCGTGCCCAGACGGGCCGAGATGGCGCCCTGGTTGCCGACCTTGTTGCCCAGCAAGGCGACATAGCCGCCGTCGGCCGCGCGCAGCGTGCCTTCGTTGATGACGCTGCCGCTGCCCTTGCCGGCGAAGGCGTGCTTCGAGCCGCCCAGGCTGGCGTTGTCGACGTCGAGCGTCGAGGCCACCAGGCCGCCCACATTGACTTGCGCGCCGCGGCCGAACAGCACGCCGTTCGGGTTGATCAGGTATACCTGGCCATTCGCGTTGAGCCTTCCGAGGATTTGCGTGCCGTTGCTGTCGAAGATGCGGTTGACGGCCAGCGCGTTGGCCGAAGGCTGGACGAAGGTGACGCTTTCGTTGGCGCCCACGTTAAAACTGTTCCAGTTCAGCGCCGCCTGCTGGCTCGATTGCCTGATCGTGGTGCTGTTGTCCTGCTGGCTGATGCTGGCCGTGCCGCCCACCACCTGCCCGCCCGTGGGAGCGGCCAGCGCCGGTCCTCCCAGCGCCAGCGCCGTCATGGCGGCGGCCGCCGCAGCGAGTTTGCGGCGGCTGCCCTTGCCGCGTCCGCGCGAGGTTTCCGCGACGGCGACCCAGGCGTTCAGGACGTGGCTCCAGACGAGGCGGTAGACGTGATTCAATGATCCATGACGATGCATAGGGTCGATCCTTGTTGATGTAAAAAAGGTATGCTCCAGCGCCAGGCTGGCGTGGGCTGAAAGGGGATGAAAATCGCTCAGGAATGCGGCCGGGGACAAGCGTGGCCAAGACTGCGGATGAAGAATGAAGAGCGATGCATGTTTTTCCTGTGCGGTATGTGTTGGCGCTGATGGCCGACAGGAAAGGCGTGCGCTTCCCCGAAGGCATCTATTTTGTTGCTTTTTTAAACAGTCTTGTTATAAAAAGCTACAAAAATTTCCGACGGGAAATATAGCAGAATGGAAGCGTTTAAAATTGAGCAAACCTGAGCGATTCCTGACTGATTCAGTCGGGAATGCGGGGCCATCAGGCGGGCAGGTGCAGGGCGAAACTGATGGTGCCGTTGGCGCCGGCGCTGGCCAGCGTGACCTGGCCGCCGTGCAGTTCGGCGATGCGCTGCACCAGGTACAGGCCCAGTCCGGCGCCAGGCTTGTGCTGGGCGATGCGGCCACGGAAGTATTTCTGGAACAGGCGCGGGATTTCATCGGCGGGCAGCGGCTCGCCCTCGTTGCTGACGACGATCTGCACGCGGCCGTCCCCGAGCGTTGCCGCCTGCATGCGGATCGCCTGGGTCTGCGGCGCGTGCCGGTCGGCATTGCTGAGCAGGTTGCGCAGGGCCACGCGCAGCAGGCTGGCATCGGCCACGATGCTGTCGGGCAGCGCCTGCACGCTGGCATCGACGCGGCCGGACGGCCACTCGGCCAGCACGGCCGTCAGCAGCGCGCGCAAGTCGCATGGCAGGGGCCGGAAGGTCGCCGCGCTCGTTTCCATGCGGTCGGCGCTCAGGTATTCATCCACCAGCGCCGTCATGCGACCGCTGGCTTCGCGCAGGTTCTGGCAGCGCTGCAGGGTTTTTTCCCGCGGCGCTTCCGTATTGCGGGCAATTTGCTGGGCCGTGGTGTTGATGATGGCCAGTGGCGTGTGGAATTCATGCGACACCATGGCAACGAAATCCTGCTGCTCCTCGCGTGTGCGGGTTTCCACTTCCAGCGCGGCGCGCAATTCGCCTTCCAGCGTGGCGCGCCGACCGATTTCCTGCCGCAATGCTGCCGTGCGCAGCGCCACCTGCTCTTCCAGGCGCTCGTTCAGGGCGCGCACGGCGCTGACGGCTTCGGCCTGCGCCCGGTCCTTGGCGCGGCGCAATTCGGCGTAACGGCGGTTGAGGCGCAGACTCATCAGCATCATGTGCACGAAGGCGCCCAGGGTGGCCGCATGGTTGGTCCAGAAATTCGGCGGCACGATCGCCATGTTGCGCAGGAAGCTGATCACCACGCCCGCGTAAAAGATGCCGAAGATAAACAGGAAGGCGTGCGCCGGACGATGCCCGCGCAGCGCCAGCCAGCTGGCCAGGGTGATGAACAGCACGATCAAGGGCAAGGCCGTCATTTGCACGACGAGTACGCCAGCGGCATAGTTGCCGTGCAGTACCAGCAGCGCACCGCACAGCGCGGCAGCGGCCGTCACGCCCACCACGGCGCGGCTGAAACGGGGATACAGGGCGGGCAGTTCCAGTTGCAAAGTGGAAAAACGGGCACCGACGGCGATGGACATCGCCATCGATACGCCCAGCATGGGATCGGACAGCCAGTTCGGCATGACAAAAATTTGCTGGGGAATGGCGATCGTCAGCGCTTCCGTCGTGGCATTCGTCAGCACGTACAGCAGATACCAGCCGCTGTGGGCTTCGCGCGTCATGCGCCAGAAAAAGATGTGGAACAGGATCAATAGCAAATAGCTGCCGAACTGCAAGCCGTAATACAGGTATTCGCGGCGCGAAACGTCGTCGAAGCTGGCGCTGGGCAACAAGGTCAGTTCGGTGGACATGGCCTTTTTGCTGTGCAGGCGCACCAGCCAGCGCTGCGGCGTATCGGCTTGCAGGCGTAGCGGAAACACCACCTGGCGCGCATCGATGGGCCAGTTGCCGCGCGCCACGTCGGCGCCCGCCTCCTGCACGTTCCAGTGGCCCGCCGCGTCCCGGCGGTACAGCCGCACATCGTCGAGCACGGCGTTGCTGAAACGCAGGACCCATTCGTCGGGGGAGGCTGCCGCGCGCGTCACGTCCAGGCACAGCCAGACGGCGTCCTGCGTGTAGCCGGCGCTGACGGCACCGGGCAGCGTGCGCCAGCCGGGGGCCGCCAATGCCGCATCGGGCCCCAGCCGGCCGGTGGCGTCGCGCAGCATCCGCAGGTGGCCGCTGGCTGAGACGGGTTGCCCGCTGGCAGGCAGCAGCAGCGGCGCAGGGACGGGCGCCGCTGCCGCAGTCCGGCAGCACAGGGTGGTAAGCAACAGGCAAATGGCGAGCAGGATTTTCATGGCGCAGGAGCTTACCATGGCCATCGTGGCAGTCAGAAAGACAACTTCCCGGCCCCACGGCGATCGGTTATCCTTGCGCCATGTTGAACCTCATCCTGCTTGAAGACGAAGCCGTGCTGCGCCACGAGCTGACGGAGTTTCTCGGCGATTGCGGCTACCGCGTCAGCGCCGTGGCCGACCTGGCCGCCTTCCACGCCTGCTACACGCCGGCACTGCACCGCATTGCCATCATCGACCTCGGCTTGCCCGATGGGGAAGGCATGGTGCTGGTGCGTGCCTTGCGCGCACAGGGGCATCCCATCGGCATCGTCGTGTTTACGGCGCGCGGGGCCACACAGGACAAGGTCAACGGGTTGGGCGGTGGTGCCGATTACTACCTGCCCAAGAGCGCCGACCTGGACGAGCTGGCCGCCACCCTGGGCGCGCTGGCACGGCGCCTCGGCGCGCCGCTGCCCGCCGCCGTGCCGCCGCCCGCCACGGCCTGGGTACTGGAACTGGGACCGCGCCGCCTCTTGCCGCCCGGCTGCGGCGCCATTGCGCTGTCGCAACAGGACGTCACCGTGCTGCATGTGCTGATGGCCGAGCCGGAACGCATCGTCAGCCGCCAGCAGATCGTGCAATCGCTGGGCGAGGATTTTCTCAGCTACGACCAGCGCCGCCTGGACACCCAGATCAGCCGCTTGCGCCGCAAGGCCGAACAGGCCGCGGGCCTGGCCTTGCCCATCAATACCGCCCGCAACGCGGGCTACCGCTTCTATGCCGACGCCGAAGTGCGCCCCTGAGTATGCCGTCTGCCATCGCACAATGGCTGTGGATAAGCCTGTCGATAAGTGGACTGCTAACTTGTTGGCAAGCTGTGCGCAGCCGGTGTACAAGTTTGCCTGACAGCATCTTATAAGCGGTTTCCGTGCTGGCGCCAGGCCTGCGCCGGCCGTCTGAGGACGGTTCCTGACTCATCTCTTGTCGTCCTGGCGTGGCCCGCCTGTGCCATGCCTGTGCATAAGCCTGTGGGCAAGTGTGGCATAAGCGGTGGAAAAGCACCGTATAAGTCTGTGGGCAAGCGGTGGGCAAGCCGTGGATAAATGAAAGTAAAGAATCACACGGCGATGCGCGTCTCGAATTTGCTGCGGAACGTGGAAAAATAGCTTTTCACGTTGCGCACATTCGCGTGTGCGGCAAACAGGCGGTGCGCCAGCGCGTGGTAGGCGGGCATGTCGGCCACCTGCACCATCAGCACGAAGTCGGGCCCGGGCGAGACGCGGTAGCATTGCAGCACGGCGGGCTCGTCCGCCACGAGCTGCTCGAATTCCGCCATGCGTTCCGCCGCCTGCACGTCGAGCGTGATTTCCACGATGGCCGTCAGGCGCGCCCCCACCAGCTGCGGCGCGACGATGGCCACTTGCCGTTCGATGACGCCGCTTTCCCGTAAATGCTTGACCCGCCGCAAACACGTGGGCGCCGAGACGTGCACGGCTTGCGCCAGCTCGCTGTTGGTTTGCGACGCGTCAATTTGCAAGGCGTTCAGGATGCGACGATCGATCTCGTCGAGGGTAATATTGTTATCGTTCATGATTTTGATGAATTGGAAAATATATTGAGTATAAGTGAAATAATATTTCACCGTAAAATAGTCATGAAATATTTGGTCAAAAATATACGGATTTAGAAAGCATATTTCACGCACTCTGCATTAGCATGCGTGCATTGATTAAATTTTAGACAGAGGTTTCCATGTGCGGCATCGTCGGCGCAGTAGCGCAACGTAATATCACTCCCATCCTGGTCGAAGGCTTGAAGCGCCTGGAATACCGCGGCTACGATTCCTGCGGCATCGCCCTGCATGCGGATGGCCGGTTGCAGCGTTCGCGTTCCACCTCGCGCGTGGCCGAACTGGAAAAGCAGATCGCCGAAGAAGGCTTGAGCGGTTTTACGGGCATCGCCCACACGCGCTGGGCCACGCATGGCGCCCCTGTTTCCTTCAATGCCCACCCGCACTTTTCCCCGACGGAAGAGAACGCCCGCGTGGCGCTGGTGCACAACGGCATCATCGAAAACCATGACGAACTGCGCGCCGAACTGACGGCCTTGGGTTACGTCTTCCAGAGCCAGACGGACACGGAAGTGATCGCCCACCTGGTCGAGCACATGTACAACGGCGACCTGTTCGAGACCGTGCAGCAGGCCGTGAAACGCCTCGACGGCGCGTACGCGATCGCCGTCTTCTGCCGCGACGAGCCGCACCGCGTGGTCGCCGCGCGCCAGGGCTCGCCCCTGATCGTCGGCCTGGGCAATGGTGAAAACTTTGTCGCGTCCGACGCCATGGCGCTGGCCGGCACGACGGACCAGATCATCTACTTGGAAGAAGGCGACGTGGTCGACCTGCAACTGTCGCGCTGCTGGATTGTCGATGTCGATGGCAAGCCCGTCGAGCGCGAAGTGAAAACCGTGCACGCCCACACGGGCGCGGCCGAGCTGGGCCCGTACCGCCACTACATGCAGAAGGAAATCTTCGAGCAGCCGCGCGCCATCGGCGACACGCTCGAAGGCGTGACGGGCATCATGCCGGAACTGTTCGGCGACGACGCGTATAAAATCTTCAAGCAGATCGACCGCGTGCTGATCCTCGCCTGCGGCACCAGCTCGTATGCGGGCATGACGGCCAAGTACTGGATCGAGTCGATCGCCAAGGTGCCCGTCAGCGTGGAAGTGGCCAGCGAATACCGCTACCGCGACAGCGTGCCGCACCCGAACACCCTGGTCGTGACCATTTCGCAAAGCGGTGAAACGGCCGACACCCTGGCCGCCCTGAAACATGCGCGCAGCCTGGGCATGCAGCACACCTTGACCATCTGCAACGTGGCCACCAGCGCCATGGTGCGCGAATGCGCCCTGGCCTACATCACGCGCGCCGGCGTGGAAGTGGGCGTGGCGTCCACCAAGGCCTTCACGACGCAGCTGGCGGGCCTGTTCCTGCTGACCCTGTGCCTGGCGCAAGTCAACGGCCACCTCTCCGAAGAGCAGGAAGCGGCGCACCTGAAAGCCATGCGCCACCTGCCCGTCGCCATCGCGTCCGTGCTGGCGCTGGAGCCGCAAATCATCGCCTGGTCCGAAGAATTCGCGCGCAAGGAAAACGCCCTCTTCCTGGGCCGCGGCATGCACTATCCGATCGCCCTCGAAGGCGCGTTAAAGCTGAAGGAAATCTCGTACATTCACGCCGAAGCGTATCCGGCCGGCGAGCTGAAGCACGGCCCGCTGGCCCTGGTGACGAATGAAATGCCCGTCGTCACCATCGCGCCGAACGACGCCCTGATCGAAAAGCTCAAATCGAACATGCAGGAAGTACGCGCCCGCGGCGGCCAGCTGTACGTCTTCGCCGACGTCGACTCGCGCATCAGCTCCGGCGAAGGCTTGCACGTCATCCGCCTGCCCGAGCACTACGGCGATCTGTCGCCTATCCTGCACGTGGTCGCGCTGCAATTGCTCGCGTATCACACGGCATTGGCGCGGGGCACGGATGTGGACAAGCCACGCAATCTGGCCAAGTCGGTGACGGTGGAGTAAGCCGGCCGGGGGCCGTCCCGGGCCACCAGGAATAGAAAGAAAACGCCACCTCCGGGTGGCGTTTTCTTTTAGTCTGGAAAAACCATGCACGTGACTTTTTTCTGCCGCCGCTGAATCCATTGTGCGAGAATGCCCATCCCCCTTCGATGGTGCGCATGATGACCAAACTCGCCGCAATCATGACTGGAATGACACTCGTGCTGGCAGCTTGCAAACCCGCAGCCACGGCACCTGCGCACGACATTCCTGCGGCCATGCGCCAGACCGCGACCACCCTGTTGCAGTCGCCATTGCTGCACGCGACCTCGATTGCCGTCGTGTATCGCGGCAAGCAATTCATGCTGCATCAAGGCGAGCTGGAGACCGGCAAAGCCAATCCGCCGGACGATACGACGCTGTATGAAATCGGCTCGGTCAGCAAGACTTTTGCCGGCCTGCTGCTGGCGAACGCCGTGCTCGATGGGAAGGCGGCGCTCGACGATCCCATACAAACGTACCTGCCTGCCGCCTACCCGAACCTGCAGTCGCAGGGGCAGCCCATACGCTTGCGCCACTTGATCACGCACACGAGCAATATGCCGGGCATGCTGCCCTTGCAGGTGAACACGGTCCTGAAGGATTTCACGGCACACGCCACGCCGGCAAAGCTCAATGCCGCCTATGCCGGCTACGGACAACGGCAATTCTGGCAGGACTTGCACACCGTCAGCATCAAGGGGCCGCTCGGCAAGGACTACGCGTATTCCAGCGCCGGTACCGAACTCGTTGCGCACACGCTCGAAACAATCTATGGCATGCCCTATGAAGTCTTGCTCACGCAATGGCTCGCGCGCGAAGCGGGCATGCAGGATACCAGGCTGAGCATCACCGCCAAGGATGCCGGCCGGCTGGCGCCCGGCTACCACAGCGACAATCCCGTCATTACCACGCCGATGCCGCAACTGCCCTGGGGGGCGGCGGGCAACCTGAAGTCGACCATGCCGGACATGGCGAAATACCTGCGCCTGCAATTGGGCGCCCATCCCGCCGTCGTCGAATCGCACCAGCCGCTGGTCCGCTTTCAGGATGACTTCAGCATCGCTTATTTCTGGAACATCGGCAGCAATCGCCAGCTGGGCACGCATTATGTCCACCATGGCGGCGTGCCGCGTGCGCAAAGCTACGCCTACGTCGTTCCAAAATATCAGCTTGGCGTCTTCATCATCACCAACCAGAGCGGCGACACTACGGCCGGTGCCATGGAAAGCGCGCTGGCGCATATTTTCGACACCGTGGAAGCCATGGAAGGCGCGCGGTAGCCGGCCCCATTGAACAGGCGCGCGTGCTTAGCTACCTTGCGCAACGACAGGCTGGCGCGCCAGTGCGATGAAGGCGCGCACGTAGTCGATGGCGGTGTCCGTCTCGCGTGCGCCCAGGAAGATCTGCTTGGCGATGCCGCGCTCGCCCAGGCGCACCGGCACCACGTCCATCTTGGCCGCGTATTCCTCGACCAGCCAGCGCGGCAGGGCGGCCACGCCGCGGCCGCTGGCCACCATCTGCAGCATGATATCGGTCGTTTCGATGGCTTTGTGGCGCTTGGGCGTGACACCGGCCGGCAAGAGGAATTGATTGTAAATATCCAGGCGCTCGATGTCGACGGGGTAGCTGATGAGCACTTCCCGGGTCAGCTGCTGCGGCTGCACATACGCCGCTGTAGCGAGTGCATGGCCCTTGGCCACGACGAGTACCTGCTCGTAGTCGAACACGGGTTCGAAGGTCAGCCCCGGCTTGTATAGCGGGTCGGGCGTGACCAGCAGGTCGATCTCGTAGCCGAACAGCGCGCCGATGCCGCCGAACTGGAACTTTTGCTTGACGTCCACATCCACGTCGGGCCATGCGGTCAGATACGGCGACACCACTTTGAGCAGCCACTGGTAGCAAGGGTGGCATTCCATGCCGATGCGCAGCGCGCCGCGCTCGCCCTGCGCGAACTGGCCCAGGCGCTCTTCGGCCAGGTCCAGTTGCGGCAGTACCCGGTTCGCCACCGCCAGCAGATACTGGCCAGCCTGCGTCAGGCGCAAATTTCTCCCTTCGCGCAGCCAGACGTCGGTGCCCAGTTGCTGTTCCAGCTTCTTCATGCTGTGGCTCAGGGCCGACTGGGTCAGGTGCAGCACGCCTGCGGCGGCCGTCAACGACCCTTGTTTTTCGACCTGCTGGACGATGCTGAGGTGAATGCGTTCAAGCATTGGAATGAGCCATATTCATGGATGTATGAAATATGACCATTATACTTCATCGATTCCTCCCGCTATCATCCACTTCCCTGCTGCCGGTATTTACCGGCCTTCGCGCATCACTCCCTATGAAAGCAAACATGACACGTCCCCTGCGTATAGTCGCGGTTTCCGGCGGGCTACAACGCCCTTCCAAGGCGGCAGCCCTGGCCGAGCACCTGATGGACCTGATCGCCGACGAAGTGCTGTGCGAACAACGCCTGGTCGAACTGGGTCAGCTGGCGCCGCAGCTGGCCGGCGCCAGCTGGCGCTCGCAGCTGCCCGAGACGGTGGAGCGGGAACTTGCGGCGGTCGAGCAAGCTGACATCGTGGTGGTGGCAACCCCGGTCTATCGCGGCTCCTACACGGGACTGTTCAAGCACTTCTTCGACTTCATTCATCAGGACGCCTTGATCGACAAGCCCGTCCTGCTGGCGGCCACCGGCGGCAGCGAGCGCCATGCCCTGATGATCGATCACCAGTTGCGGCCCCTGTTCAGCTTTTTCCAGGCACGCACCTTGCCGCTGGGCGTCTACGCGACCGACAAGGATTTCCTCGACTACCGCCTGCAGGACGAGGCGCTGATCCAGCGGGCCGCACTGGCGGTGCAACGGGCCTTGCCCTTGATCGGATTGACGCGCCATGCGAGACCGGCCACGACGCAAGAGCTGGCCGCCGCCTGATATGCATCGCCACAGTCACCAGGCAAGCAACCCATTCACCTTTTCGCAGAATTCAGGACAGCAGATCACCATGAGCAACGACTTTGTATTCAGCATCAAAAGCATTGTTTTCGATGAAAACTATCACCCATCGGACACTACGCGCCTGACGACCAACTTTGCCAATCTGGCCAGGGGAAAGAGCCGCCAGGAGAACTTGCGCAACACCCTGAAAATGATCGACAGCCGCTTCAACAGTCTGGCGCATTGGGACAACCCGAACGCTGACCGCTACTCGGTCGAACTCGAAATCATTTCCGTCGAGTTGAATATCGATGTCAAAGGCGGCAATATCCCGCTGATCGAGATATTGAAGCCGAATATCCTGGATAAAAAAACCGGACAACGCATCGATGGCATCGCGGGGAATAACTTCTCCTCTTACGTGCGCGATTACGATTTCAGCGTGCTGCTGCCAGAACACAACAATAATCAAGCCACATTCAGCGCACCAGAGGATTTCGGCGATTTTCATGGCAAGCTGTTCAAGCACTTTGTCAGATCCGATGCTTATCAAGAGCGCTTCAGCAAGCCGCCGGTCATCTGCCTCAGCGCTTCGAGCAGCAAGACCTATCAGCGGACGGAAAACCAACACCCCATCCTGGGCGTCGAGTATCAGCAAAACGAGTTCTCCTCGACGGATGCCTATTTCGAGAAAATGGGCATGCAGGTGCGCTATTTCATGCCGCCAAACAGTGCCGCGCCGCTGGCGTTTTATTTTATCGGCGACCTGCTGGGCGACTACAGCAATCTGGAGCTGATCGCCACCATCAGCACGATGGAAACCTTTCAAAAGATTTATCGGCCCGAAATCTACAATGCCAATGCCGCGGCGGGGAAATGCTATCAGCCCAGCCTGAAGAATCAGGATTATTCACTGACGCAAATTGTCTATGACCGGGAAGAGCGCAGCCAGCTGGCCGTCAAGCAGGGCAAATATACGGAAGAGCATTTCATCAAGCCCTACAAGCATGTTCTCGAACAATGGGCTGCCGCCACGCTCGCTGATTAATCCAACTACACGAAATCGTCATCATGAAAAAATTATTGCCTACTTCCACTGCCGGCAGCCTGCCCAAACCTTCCTGGCTGGCGCAGCCTGAAAAACTCTGGTCGCCCTGGAAATTACAGGACGAGGAATTAATCGAGGGCAAACAGGATGCCTTGCGTTTGTCGCTGCAGGAACAGCAGCAGGCAGGCATCGATATCGTCAGTGACGGCGAGCAGACCCGCCAACATTTTGTCACCACGTTTATCGAGCATCTGAGCGGCGTCGATTTCGACAAACGCGAGACCGTCCGGATTCGTGACCGCTACGATGCGAGCGTGCCGACCGTCGTGGGCGCCGTGAGCCGCCCGAAGCCGGTGTTTGTCGACGACGCCAAATTTTTACGTCAGCAAACCACGCAGCCGATCAAATGGGCGCTGCCAGGTCCGATGACGATGATCGATACGCTGTATGACAGCCACTATAAAAGCCGTGAAAAACTGGCCTGGGAATTCGCCAAGATCCTCAATCAGGAAGCGCGGGAACTGGAGGCGGCCGGCGTCGACATCATCCAGTTTGACGAACCCGCTTTCAATGTCTTCTTCGATGAAGTGAACGATTGGGGCATCGCCACCTTGGAGCGGGCGATCGAAGGGCTCAAATGCGAAACGGCCGTGCATATTTGCTATGGTTACGGCATCAAGGCCAATACGGACTGGAAAAATACGCTGGGGTCCGAATGGCGCCAATATGAGGAATCGTTCCCCAAGCTGCAGCAATCGAATATCGACATCATCTCGCTGGAATGCCACAACTCGCGCGTGCCCATCGACCTGATTGAACTCATACGCGGCAAAAAAGTAATGGTCGGGGCCATCGACGTGGCCAGCAACACCATTGAAACGCCGGAGGAAGTGGCCAACACCCTGCGCAAGGCGCTGCGCTTTGTCGATGCCGACAAGCTCTACCCGAGCACCAACTGCGGCATGGCGCCCTTGGCGCGTGGCGTGGCAAGAGGCAAACTCAATGCGCTCAGCGCGGGCGCGGAAATCATCCGAAGGGAAATCTCCTAGCAGACTGGGAAAATACCGCAAACCCGATTTCGCCTAAGCCAGCCGTACCAGCATCACCCGCAAGCGCTCCGCCATCCGTGCCCGCAAGGCCCCGTTCAGCAGCGGCGCCACCTGCACAAAAGCTTCGGCGATGCGCACCAGCAAGGCATCGACATGCTCCTCCGCCTGCAGGCGCGTGGCGAAGCCGAAACGGGTGTGATCGCGCAGCATGGCGTCGCGCGTGATGTCGCGGCGGCCGGCGCTCACTTGCATGACCAGCGTTTGCGGGTCGTCTTCCGTATCCGGCACGACATCGAACGCGGGCGAGAGGCGCCAGCGCTGTTCATCCAGGTCGAACAGCACGGCGTGGTTGCGCGGATGATCGTCGTTGTTGCCGACGACACCGTTGAAGACCATGCGGCCGAACAGCTCGATGCCGTCTTCCGGCGGCGCGCCGATGCGCCGGAGTTCTTCGGCCAGGCGGGGATAGCTGGCGCCATCGCTGTCGGCCGCTTCCACCGGCGGATATTGCACTTGCAGCAGCGAAGCGGCGCTGGCCGTCATGACGCGTTGCGCGCCGCGCCGGTCGTAGCGCAGGATGCGCACGACGCTGCGTTCGGCCGTCAATGCATGGTGGCGCGTGTCGGCGAAACGCAGGCCGGACGCCTTGCCCCATTGCATGGTCGCGTATTCCAGCAGCGCCAGGTCGACCGTATCGGTCATCAGGCCCGGTTTCACCAGCCAGTAATCTGCACCGTCCCGTACCGTGGCCTTCGGGCGTGCGCCGCCCATGCTCGGGGTGGCGAACAGGCGCTTGCGCAAGGGCGCATTGAGTGGCGGCCGGCTTTCCGCGATGGCCAGCAGTTCCTGCACCAGCGCGTCCAGGCGATGCAGCGTGGGGCTGGCCAGCTGCGCTATGTTCGGTTTGGGCGTGTCGCCCACAGCCAACGCACCCCAGCGGTCGCCATTGCCCGACAGGCGCAGGAACTGGATGGCCGTGGCTTTTTCGCCCAGCTGGTGTGCGCGGCGTATCAGCATCTGCCCCCAGGAATCCGGACTCGCGTCGCGCAGCACGTCATGCAGGCCGCCATAGCGTCGCGCCAGGTGTTCCACGCCGGGAATAAACGGCAGATTGACGGGATCGATGCTCCAGGACAAGCCTGCATCGGCATAGCTGGGCGCGTACAGAAAGCTGCCGATGCCGGTATGCGCATCGAGCACATAGCGGCCCACCACTACCCACGCGCCGTTGTCGGGCCGCTGCAGATAGACAAACAAGGGACGGCTAGAAGTAGCCATCGTCGCCCTCGTTCAAGGCGGGGCGGCTGCGGATGTTGACGCTGTCCATCTGCCACAGCACCGCGTCGGGTTCCGGCGCCGTGATGGCGAGGATGCCGAGCACGTGGAAGGCGGCCAGGAACAGGCCCACGTTGACGGACGCTTCCCCCCTTTCCATGCGTTGCAGGGTGGGGTGTGAAATGTCGAGGCGGGCGCACAGGTCGCGTGCCGTGATGTTTTGCTGCACGCGCTGCTTGCGCACGCACTGGCCCCATATCCTGAGCCGCTCGTTGACGAGCGTCGGCATGGCGTCTTTCGGGCGGGCACGTTTTGTCATGATAAGGAAGTGAACATATTTTTTATATTGTAGTCCTTAATTGAAAGAATATGTCCACAGTCCTTCATCTTGAAGGTAAACATAGAATTGAATTTAATGATGTTAAATTTAATCTTATGTTCATGATGCGCGCCGTTGCCCTATTTTAAAATTCCTCCCACTGCGCCGGTGCGCAGGCGCGTTGCGGCGCGGCAGGGGCTGGCAAGGTCGCCGCTGGCACGCCGCCGAGCTTGAAGGCGCTCACCACCTGCGCCAGGGTGGCCGCCTGCTCCTGCATGGCGGCGGCGGCCGCCGCCGATTCTTCCACCAGGGCCGCGTTTTGCTGGGTGACGTTATCCATCTCGCTGATGGCCTGGTTGATTTGCTCGATGCCGGCAGTCTGTTCCGCGCTGGCGGACGTGATCTCTTCCATGATGTCGGTGACGCGGCGCACGCTGTCGACCAGGTCGCTCATGGTGTTGCCGGCCTGGTGCACGAGCTCGCTGCCGGCCGCCACGGTCTGGGTCGAGTCGTCGATCAGGGTCTTGATTTCCTTGGCGGCCGCCGCCGAGCGGTGCGCCAGGCTGCGCACTTCCGTGGCCACCACGGCAAAGCCGCGGCCCTGCTCTCCCGCGCGCGCCGCTTCCACGGCCGCGTTCAAGGCCAGAATGTTGGTCTGGAAGGCGATGCCGTCAATGACGCCGATGATGTCGGCAATCTTGTTTGACGAGGCGTCGATTTGCCGCATCGTCGCCACCACTTGCGCGATGACGGCGCCGCCGCGCTGCGCCACGCCGGAGGCCGTGTCAGCCAGCACGTGCGCCTGGCGCGCATTGTCGGCATTCTGCTTGACGGTCGAGGTCAGCTCTTCCATGGATGAGGCTGTCTCTTCCAGCGAACTGGCTTGCTGCTCCGTGCGCGCAGACAGGTCCAGGCTGCCCGTCGCCACTTCGGACGAGGCCGACGCGATCGTTTCCGTGCCGGCGCGCACCGTGCCCACCGTGTGCGCCAGGTTGTCGTTCATGCGCTTGAGCGCTTGCAACAGTTGCCCCATTTCATCGCTCGACTGCACGGTGATACGGCTGCGTAAATCGCCCGCGGCAACCGTGTTTGCCACCTGCAGCGCCGTGGCGACGGGACCGGTGATCGAGCGCGTGATGCCATACGCCAACGCCGCCGCGATGGCCAGCGCCGCCAGCGACATGCCGATCAGCAAGGTGCGCGTATTGGCATAGGTGGTGTTGGCGTTGTCGCCCGCCGTGGTGGCCAGGGTGTTTTGCAAGCTGATTTGTTCGGCAATCAACTGCTTGTAGACAAGTAAGACGGGGCGCAGCTGGCC
Source organism: Janthinobacterium sp. BHSEK (assembly GCF_056174685.1). Taxonomy (NCBI): domain Bacteria; kingdom Pseudomonadati; phylum Pseudomonadota; class Betaproteobacteria; order Burkholderiales; family Oxalobacteraceae; genus Janthinobacterium; species Janthinobacterium sp. BHSEK. The sequence goes on along the minus strand of NZ_JBWBYV010000014.1, from coordinate 33,391 downwards.
GTACAGGTAGGCGCTGCTGTCGTCCGGCGTGCCGCCCTTGATCAGCGCCAGCAGTACCTCCTGCCCCTGCGCGTAGCGCGTGTTGGCGTCGTTCATCTTCGCCAGCAAGGCGCGTTCGCGCTCGGAATCGAGCATGCTGGCGAGCTTGCCGAGATTGCCGGCCGCCGCCTGGCGCGCGGCCAGGATGGCGTCGGTCTGCTTGCGCTGGTCGGCCGGATCGGCGCTGAGCATCATGTTGCGCAGGGCAATGGCGATGTCGTTGATGTTGGCCGACACGCTGTTGGCGAGCGCAATCTTGGGCATGCTGTCATGCACGATGTGGCCGGTGCCCTGGTTGATCTTGCCCAGCATGGCAATGCCCAGGCAAGAGATGATGATCAGCATGGTGCCGATGGCGGCAAAGCCCACGGCAAGGCGTGTGCCGATGGTCAGGTGGGATAAAAACTTCATGGCGGTCTCGATACGGAGGGAATGGTGAAAAGGTCGGCGGCGTGCAGATGGCTGCCGCGCCGCCAAGCGGACGACGATCCTAGACCTTTTTGAATGATATTTCCATAGGGCAATATGCCTAGTCGCGCCTGGGGGCACACGCCAGTTCCGCTTATCCTGTGGCTTGCCGGTGTTTTCAGCTATATTGGCAGGCACCCGCCGGGCGGCGCGCCATGAGCGGCGCCGCTGCCAATCCGGCCGTTTTTCTCATTTTCAGCCATAGGTCCGCATGACTTCTTTCCGTCTCCGTTTTTTCCCCTTCCTGCTGCCGCTGCTATTGACCCTGCTGCTGGCGTGCTCGCTGGCCGCGCCACCGGCCTGGTCGCAGCCCGTCGACGATGCCGCCACGGCCGACCAGCGCCTCGACGGCTTGCGCAAGCAGATCACGGCCATCCAGAAGGCGCTCGATGGCGAGGCCGAGCTCGATGACGCGACCCTGTCGCAGATGCGCGCCGATGCGCTGGCGGCCAGCGCCGAGGCGGACAAGGTGGCCGAGGCGCTCACGCCCACGCTGTCGAGCGTGCAGGCGCGGCTGGCCGAGCTGGGCAAGCCGGCAGCGGGCACGAAAGATGCCCCCGACGTGGCGGCGCAGCGCAGCCAGCTGGACCGCACCAGCAGCGCCCTCGACGCGCAGGTCAAACTGGCGCGCCTGCTGGCCGTGGAAGCGACGCAGGCGTCGGAACAGGTGTCGACGGCGCGCCGCGCGCAGTTGCAGGCGCGCCTGGGCGAGCGCACGGCGTCGATTCTGGCCGGCTCGTTCTGGAACCAGCTGCATGCGGAGTTGCCGCAGAATCTGCAACGCCTGCGGGCGCTGGGGCAGGAGTTGGGCAACGCGGCGCGCGCCACGCCGTGGTCGGCCTGGGGCGGCTTGCTGGCCGGCATCGTGGCCGTGATCGGCGCCAGCGTCTGGGCTTCGCGCTATCTGCTGGTGGTCACGGCCACGCGCGTGCCGCATGGCCGCTTGCGCCGCTCGCTGCATGCGCTGGCCGTGCTGGTGCTGGCGGCCGCCACGCCGGGGCTGGTGGCGGAATTGCTGGCCATGGGCTTGCGCTGGGAAGGCGGCCTGTCCGAAAAGACGTCGACTTTCCTCAGCAGCTTGATCGGCATTATCTGTTTTGCCGGTTTCACGGCGGGCCTGGGCCACGCGCTGCTGTCGCCGTGGCGCGTGTCGTGGCGCCTGCTGCCCTTGCCCGACGCGCTGGCGCACCGCTTGCGCCATTTTCCCGCGATGTTTTCCTTTATCGTCGTGCTCGTATGGGCCACGGAACGGGTCACCATCGTCATCAATGCGGGCCTGTCGACTGCCGTGGCCGTCAATTGCATCGTCGCCCTGGTGATGAGCACGACCATCGCCTATGGCTTGATGCGCGCCGAGCGCTGCTGGCGCCTGTTGCGCGAGGCCGATCCCGCCACCCTGGTCACGCCGCTGTGGCTGCGCTGCATCACGGTGCTGCTGTGGCTGGCGCTGGCGTCGAGCGTCATCAGCTTGCTGGTCGGCTATGTGGCCTTCGGCAGCTTTGTCGCCAAGCAAATCGCCTGGGTCATCGTGGTGGTGGGCAGCACCTATCTGCTGACGGTGCTGGTCGATGATATCTGCATGCTGCTGGCCTCGACGCCGCCGCCGCCGGACGCCGTCAACCCCGTGCTGGCCACGCCCAAGGCGCGCGACCAGGCGGCCGTGCTGCTGTCGGGCATCGGCCGCGCCATCGTCGTGCTGCTGGCCCTGATGCTGCTGCTGGCGCCGTTCGGCGAAGGTCCGGGCGAGCTGTTCCAGCGCGTCGGCAAGCTGCAGGATGGCCTGGCCATCGGCGAGGTGGCGATCCGCCCTGGCGCGCTGATCCAGGCCCTGCTGGTGCTGGTCGTCGGCTTCGTAGCGCTAGGCCTGTTCAAGCGCTGGCTGCAAAACAGCTATTTGCCGACCACCAATCTCGATTCCGGCATGCAAGTGTCGTTCATCACCCTGTTCGGCTATATCGGCGGCGTGCTGGCCGTGGCGCTGGCCCTGTCGGCGGCCGGCATCGGTCTGGAACGCATCGCGTGGGTGGCGTCGGCCTTGTCGGTGGGTATCGGCTTCGGCTTGCAGGCCGTGGTGCAGAACTTCGTTTCCGGCCTGATTCTATTGGCCGAGCGCCCCGTGAAAGTGGGCGACTGGGTCTCGCTGGGCGGCGTGGAAGGCGATATCCGCCGCATCAATGTGCGCGCCACGGAAATCCAATTGGGCGACCGCTCGACGGTGATCGTGCCGAACTCGGAATTCATCACCAAGACGGTGCGCAACGTGACCCTGGCCAATCCCCTGGGCCTGGTGCAGGTCAAGCTGCCGCTGCCGCTGGGCACGGATGCGCAAGCGGCGCGCGCGCTGATCCTGTCCGCGTTTGTCGATAATCCCGACGTGCTCGACACGCCGGCGCCCAATGTGCAGCTCGACGGCATCGACAATGGCTTGTTGCTGTTCAACGCCACCGGCTATGCCTCGTCGCCGCGCTTGACGTCGGGCATCCGCAGCGCCCTGCTGTTCGAGCTGCTCAAGCGCCTGGACGAGGCGCATATCGCGATCGCCAAGCCCAGCACCATGGTGCTGAGCAGCGTGCCGGCGCAGTCCGAGGCGCCGCTGATCCCGGCGGTGGCCGCCGCGCCGGCCCCGGCGCCCGCACCCGTGCCGCCGCTGACGAGCTAGTCGGCACGAGTCAGCGCACGGTCGACCACAGCAGCGCCGCCAGGTACAGGCCGATGCCGAACGCCGTGTGGGCCATCAGGCTGCGCAGGCGGGCGGCCGCCGGATGCGGTGTCTTGCTGGCGGCCAGGCCGGCGCCCATGCACGGCTGCAAGATGCAAAACGGCGCGGCCACGCTCACGAGGCCCGCCAGCAGGGCCGGCGCGAACGTCGGCCCTTGCACCCACTCCTGTCCCACCAGCGCCAGCAGCACGGCCGCAAACAGCACGCCGATCACGTAATGGGCGGTCCAGCCCAGGATGGCTTCATCGCGCACGGGCGCCGCCTGGGCGATGTTGACGTGGCTCAAGGTGCCGCGCGGCAAATGGCCGAGCCAGCGTCCCACCATCGCAAAGTTCAGCGAGGGTATGCACCAGAAGCGCTTTAACGCCACCGCCCACACATCCATCACTGCCGTCGCGCCCACGCCGATCGCCAGGGCATCGAGCCAGAGTATTTGCATCGTGTCTCCCTTATAACATTCAATTGATTGCTTGAATGTTATAAGGGTGCTAGCATCGTGTCAATGAAAAATGCTGATATTGAATTGCTTACCGGTTCCGCCGGGTTTGCCCATATTTTAGGCAGCGCACCGCGCTTGCGCCTGCTCGAACAGATCGCGCACGGCGAATATGCGGTGGAGCAACTGGTGGAGTTGACGGGCTTGTCCGTGGCGAATACCTCGCAGCATTTGCAGCAGCTGCGGCGCGCCGGTTTCGTGCAGGCGCGGCGCGACGGCAAGCGCGTGCTGTACCGGCTCGGCAACGGCCCTGTCATGCAATTGCTCGATGCGCTGGACGTGTATGCGCAGCACCAGCGCAGCGAATTGCAGGCGCTGGGCCGGGGCGACCACGTGGAAGCGATCACGGGCGACGAGCTGCTGGAACGCATGCAGGAAGCCAGCATCACCGTGCTCGACGTGCGGCCCGCGCAGGAATTTGCCGCCGGCCACTTGCCCGGTGCGATCAATATTCCGTTTGACGACTTGCAGCGTCGCCTGGGTGAATTGCCCGCGAACGCAGAGATTGCCGCTTACTGCCGCGGCCCGTACTGCGTGCTGTCCGTGCAGGCCGTGGCGGCCCTGCGCCAGCACGGCTTGCCTGCGCGCCGCCTCGGCAGCGGCTACGACGACTGGCAGGCGGCCGGCTTGCCGGTGATCCGGGCGGCGTGATGGCGATCCCCAACAGCAAGCAGGAACTGGTCGACGCCATCAACAGCACGTACGCGAAACTGGTGCAGGAGCTGGCGCGCGTGCCGCCGGCCTTGGCGCGCGATCCCGTGCTGGAGGGGCAAGTGAAAGGCACGCGCATGAGCGTGTGCGATCTGCTCGCCTACCTGGTGGGGTGGAACGAGCTGGTCTTGCACTGGCACGCGCAGCTGCGCGACGGCAAACGCATCGAGGACATCGCCTTTCCCGCCGAAGGTTTCACGTGGAACGCTCTCGGCGCTCTGGCGCAGCGCTTCTATGCCGACTATGCTGAGCTGAGCATGGACGACTTGCTGCAGCGCCTGGAGCAGGCGAAAGACCAGCTGCTGGTGCTGATCGACGCGCACGACGACGTGCAATTGTATGGCCAGCCCTGGTACACGCATTACACGATGGGGCGCATGATCCAGTTCAATACGGCGTCGCCGTATGCGAACGCGCGCACGCGCTTGCGGGCCTGGCGCAAGACCATGTAGGCAGCGACCGGCAGGCTTGCACGATTGCATCAGTACGCTCAGAAAACTTTTCAGGCAGGATAGTGGTTTCAAGCGGAACCAATTGAAGGATCACCATGCTGACCATCGCCCTCGCCCAGATGAATCCCACCGTGGGCGACTTCGACGCCAATGTCGCCGCCATCACCGTGCGCATGGCCCGCGCCAGCAGCGATGGTGCCGACCTGCTGGTGTGCCCCGAGCTGTCGCTGTGCGCATATTACCCGGGCGACCTGTTCGAGGATGCCGCCTTCCTGCGCGGCCTGCAGCAGGCGCTCGAGACCCTGCTGCAGGCGTCCACGCGCTGGCCCGCGCTGGTCACCGTCATCGGCACGGCGCGCCCCAACCCCGGCGTCGGCAAGCCCCTGTATAACGCCCTGCTGGCCATCCGCGACGGGCGCATCGTGGCCGAGTACTACAAGCAGCTGCTGCCGACCTACGGCATCTTCGACGAGGGCCGCCATTTCGAGCCGGGCCCGCCCGGCGCCTGCACCCTCGATATCGCCGGCTGCAAGGTCGGTTTCATGATTTGCGAGGATGGCTGGAACGACGACGGCCGCGCCTACGCCGTCAACCCGTTTGAGGCCCTGCACGCGGCGCGGCCTGATCTCATCGTCAGCATCAATGCCAGCCCGTCCGATATCGGCAAGCGCGCGCAGCGCCACGCCGTGTTTGGCGCCGCCTGCCAGCGCGTGAATCTGCCTCTGCTGTTCGTCAACCAGGTGGGCGGCCAGGACCAGCTGGTGTTCGACGGCGCCTCGTTCGCCATCGCGCCGGGCGATGGCGTGCAATTCGAGGCGGCCCGCTTCGTCGAGGATTTCCAGCTGCTGCGTTTTGCCGATGGGCGTTTCGCGCAGAAGGACGGCGCGGCGTTTCCCGTGCCGGACCCGGACGGCATCCCCGCCGTCGAATTTGCACGGCGCCAGATCGTGCTCGGCTTGCGCGACTACGCGCGCCGCTGCCGCTTTACGCAAGTCGTCGTCGGCTGCTCGGGCGGCATCGATTCGGCGCTGACCCTGGCCCTGGCCGTCGAGGCGCTCGGCGCGGATAACGTGGCGGCCATCACCATGCCGTCCGTGTTTTCCAGCGCCGGCTCCGTCACCGATTCCGTCGCCCTGTGCGCCAACTTGGGCATCGCCCTGACCACGCACCCGATCCGCGACATCGTGGCGAAGTACGAAGCCGGCTACGCGGCGGCCTTCGACGGCAAGCTGCAGGGACTGCCGCTGGAAAACCTGCAGGCCAGGGTGCGCGGCACGATATTGATGGAATACTCGAACGCCTTCGGCGCCCTGCTGCTCACCACCGGCAACAAGAGCGAAATCTCGGTCGGCTACTGCACCTTGTACGGCGACACGAACGGGGGCCTGGGCTTGATTGGCGACCTGTATAAAACGGAGGTCTTCGCCCTGTCGCGCCACATCAATGCCAGCGCCGGACGCGAACTGATTCCTGTCGCCGTGCTCGATAAACCCCCGTCGGCGGAGCTGGCGCCGGGCCAGCGCGACACCGACAGCCTGCCGCCATACCCGGTGCTCGATGAAATCTTAAAGTGGCACATCGAGGGACGGCGTTTGCCGGCGGCCGAAAGCGCGCAGGCGCTGACCCTGGTCGACCAGTTGCGCGAGACGGACGAGGGGCGGGTTCTCGTGAGGCGCATCCTCGGCATGGTCGCCCGCAACGAATATAAGCGGCGCCAGGCGGCGCCCATCATCCGCGTGCGCTCGCGCGCCTTTGGCAGCGGCCGTCAATTGCCGATCGCCGCCCACTATCCCACCGGAGACGACGCATGACACTCGCCTATTCCGCCGACGCGGCCATCCTGATCGGCCGTTTCCAGCCTTTTCATAACGGCCACGCCGGCTTGCTGCAGAAGGCGCTGACGACGGCCGCGCAAGTGGTGGTGGTGCTCGGTTCCGCCTTCCATGCGCGCAGCCCTAAGAATCCGTTTACGTGGCAGGAGCGGGCCGCCATGATCGCCGCCACCCTGCCCGAGGATCAGCGCGCGCGCGTGCATTACGTGGCCGTGCGCGATTACTACGACGATGGCCTGTGGGCCGACGCCGTGCGGCGCGCCGTGGCGGGCACCGTGCCTGCGGCGCAGCGCGTCACCCTGGTGGCCTGCTTCAAGGACGCCACCAGCTATTATCTGCACCACTTCCCGCACTGGCAGCTGCTCAATCTGGAGATCGACCCTGGCGCGCCGATCGGCGCGACGGCCATCCGCAACGTGCTGTTCGAGGCGGAAGACGTCGACGTGTCGCTGAGCGCCGTGGCGCAGCTGTTGCCGGCGGCCATCGGCCAGTATCTGAAAGCGTGGACCTTGCTGCCGTGGTACGCGCCGCTGGTGCAGGAATACCGCGCCATCGAGGCCTACAAGGCGCGCTGGCGCACGGCGCCGTATGCGCCCATCTTTTGCACCGTGGACGCGCTGGTGCAGACGGGCGGCCACGTGCTGCTGGTGCGCCGCGGCGGCTATCCGGGCAAGGGCCTGTGGGCCTTGCCGGGCGGCTTCCTGGAGCCGCGCGAGCGGCTGCTGCAGGGGGCGCTGCGCGAGCTGGCGGAAGAAACCCAGCTGGGCGTGCTGGCGCCCACCCTTGTCGAGGCGCTGGTGGGCGTGGCCGTGTTCGACCACCCGGACCGCAGCCAGCGCGGGCGCACCATCACGCATGCGCATTATTTCGACCTGAAGACGCGCCAGCTGCCGGCCGTGACGGCGGCCGACGATGCGGCGCTGGCGCAGTGGGTGCCCGTGGCGTCGCTGCCGGCCATGGAAGAGCAATTCTTCGAAGACCACTTCCACATCCTGAACCACTTCCTCAAGCTCACGCACGAGGGGCGCTGAGGGCAGCAACCCCCTCGGTGCGCGTCAGGACGTCACGCGTTCCCAGCCATGCTTGATGGCCGCCTTGAAGTTGTCCCACGCCGACTGGGGATACGTGTGCTCCCACGTGGAACGCAGGTCCGCTTCCACCTCGTCCCATGGGCGGCCCCGGTAGCTGTCGCTGTTGGCCATGGAATGGCCATAGCGGTAGGCGGGATCGTAGTCCTCGAAGCGCGCGCCGGTGGCGACATAGGTGGCGCTCCAGTGGCTGCGGTAGTACTGCTCGTCGTCGTAGCTGGTGCCGGGCAGGTTGTCGGCGCCCGGATAGCGGCGCACGTTGGCGCCCGCGCCGGACGGCGACGGCGGCGATGCCATGTCGCTGGCAAACTGCTGCGACCCTGGCGCCTCGTTGATATTGCCAGCGGACGTGCCCTGCTGCGATGGCGCGCCGGACTGCATGCTGGCGCCCTGGCGCGTCGCGCTGTCGTTGTGCGGTGCGCCTTGCCAGCCGCCGGCGCGCCAGTGCTCGGCGTGCGCATCGATGTCGAGCGGCGCGTAGCGCTCGACGAGGTCGGTGGCGCGCTGGAGATCGGCGTCGCTCGCTCCCTCCAGCGTCAGCACGACGTGTCCGCGCCGCACGGCTTCCGCATAGATGTGGCGGTCGGCATGGCTGCCGAACAGGTCCGTAAAGAAATGCTTGATGCTATCGAGCAGGCTGTCGCTGTCGTCGCGGCGGATATTTTCCGTGGCGGAAAAGTCGTCGCTGCCCGCATCGTGCAGGCGGATGCTGGCGCTGGGGAAGCCCGCCGTGATCAGGTCGTGCCGGGCGCGCTCGGCCATGTCGCGCACGGCGAAAACTGCTGCCAATGTATGTGCCATGATGGTCTCCATTCGATGAACAACGTCCTTTCAGTGTAGGCCGTGCACACCGAAAAGGGCGCCCGTTTGCCCCTTGGAAATCGTTGTGTTTATCAAGTATTGACGAAGTGAAACCTCAGTCCGGCGTACCCACGAACGCGCGCAAGAAGTCGATAAAGGCGCGCACCTTTTCCGCAATATGCTGGGTGTTCGGATACACGGCATACACGCCCTGCTGCGGGAAGACGACGTCGGGCAGCAGGCGGCGCAGGCGTCCCGCGCGCACCTCCCCTTCCACCAGCCACTGCGGCAGCAGGGCCACGCCGCAGCCGCCCAGCGCAAAGCCCAGCAGGGCCGAGGCGGAGTCGGAATGGATGGCGGCGTCGTCCTGCGCGACGAAGGCGGCCGGGCCGTCCGGCGTGTGCACGTCCCAGCGCAGCGGCGAGGCCAGGCGGCTGTGCGCCAGCCAGCGCGCGCGCTGCAAGTCGTCCAAGCTGGCGATGTCCCTGCCGGGCCGGCTGGCCAGGTAGGCGGGCGAGGCGACGGGCCAGATCGCGTACGGCTCGATCAGCGCGGCGCGGTAGCTCGAATCGTTGAGGGAACCCATGCGGATGGCCAGGTCGTAGCGGCCCGAGATCAGGTCTTCATGCGACGATGAAGACGAATGCTGGATCTGCAGCTGCGGGTGGGCGGCGGCAAAGGCGATCAGCGCGGGGATCACCGTGCGGCTGCCGTATTCGACGGTGGTGGTCAGGCGCAGGGTGCCGCGCAAGCCCTGCTGGCCCTGGCGCGCCGTCTCGATGGCGCCATGCGCTTCGCTCAGCACGCGCTGGCAATCCTCGTAAAAGCGCCGCCCCACGTCCGTCAGCGCCAGGCTGCGCGTGCTGCGCGTGAGCAGCGACACGCCCAGCTCCGCCTCCAGCTGTTTCAAATTAAAACTGACGACGGCCTTGCTCTGGCCCAGCACGGCGGCGGCCGCCGTCAGCGAACCGGCGTCGACGATGGCGATGAAAATACCCAGGCGGTCAAGACTGATCATGATGAAGAGTAGGTAGACATGCGGTTTGCAGGGGTTTGTCAAAATAAGTTTGACAGTGTAATCGGGGCTGGCCCGTTACGCAAATGGCGGTGGGCGCTTAAGCTGGCCGTTTGCCATTCGGAGCACCATGGACTATCGCAAAAAAGTGGCGGCCATCTATCTGCTGGGGTTTTTCGTCGACCTGATCAACATGTTCATCACCAGCGTCGCCTATCCCGACATCGGCCATGCCCTGCACGCCTCGGTGGCGCAGCTGGCCTGGATCAGCACCGCCTACATCCTCGGCCTGACCATCGTCATCCCCGCCAGCGCCTGGCTGGCTGCCTATTATGGCAGCAAAACCGTGTTCATGGCATCGTTGCTAACTTTTTTATGCGCCAGCATCGGCGCCGGCCTGGCGCCCTCGATCGAGGCGCTGATCGCCTGGCGCTGCGTGCAGGGCCTGGGCGGCGGCTTGCTGATCCCGCTGGGGCAAAGCATGACCTACCAGCTGTATCAACCTGCGGAGCGCCCCGGCCTGTCCTCCGTCATCATGTTGGTGGGCTTGCTGGCGCCCGCGCTGTCGCCTGCCCTGGGTGGCGTGATCGTCGATAGTCTTTCCTGGCGCTGGATTTTTTATTTGAACGTGCCGTTCGCGGCGCTGGCGCTGCTGCTGGCCGCCTGCTGGCTGCGTCCCGATCCGCCCCGCGCGGCCGTGCCCCGTCTCGACGTGGGCGGCCTGCTGGCGGGCAGCACGGCGATCTTGCTGCTGTTGCTGGGCTTGACCATGCTCGGTACGCCGGGCGAGCTGCTGGCCGGTGCCGGCGTGCTGGCGCTGGGCGCCGCCTGCGCGTGGGGCTATGTGCGCGGCGCATTGCGCAAGTCGACGCCGCTGCTCAACCTGCGCCTGGCCGCCGAACCGCTGCTGCGCATTGCCATGCTCATGTATCTGCTGGTGCCCGGCGTGTTCATGGGGGTGAGCCTGCTGGCCATGCTGTACCTGCAGGGCGTGCTGGGCATGCCGGCATCGACGGCGGGCGCGCTGATGCTGCCGTGGGCCTTGGCCTCGTTTGCGGCCATTTCGCTGACGGGCAAAAGCTACCGCCGCGTGGGGCCGCAGCCCCTGTTCATCGCTGGTGCCCTGCTGCAGGCGGCGGGCATGCTGATGCTGCTGCGGGTGGATGCGGCCGATCAGTTGTTCTGGCTGGCCGGCGCCTATGCCGTCATGGGTTTTGGCGGCGGCTTGTGCAGCAGCACGGCGCAAAGCACGGCCTTCTTGCGCACGCCGGACGCGCAACTGAGCCAAGCGAGCGCCGTGTGGAATATCAACCGCCAGCTGGGTTTTTGCTTGGGCGTGGCGCTGCTCAGCGTACTGCTCAACGGCTTGCTGGCGGCGCAGGGCATCGGCAGCCTGGACGACCCCGCCCTGCATGCGCGCGCGGCGCAGGTGTTTCACTGGTGCTTTGCGCTTGCCGCCAGCGCGTGCGTGCTGCCTTTGGCGCTGTGCCTGCGCATCGATAACCGCGCCGTTCTCGACCTTTTACATCACCATGGAGCAAGCAAAAAATGAATGCTACAAATCTTTATTTTGACGACGTTTTATCCACGCATGTGCTGATCCGCGAGTGGCTTTCCGGCGCAGCCACGGCGCCGCAACATTGCGCCGGTTTGCTCGCGCGTTTCTCGCCCGGTTTCACGATGGTGGCGCCCGCTGGCAAGCAGCTCGATGGCGCCGGTTTGGCGGCGTTTTTCCGCGCCGCCGGGGGCAGCCGTCCGGGTTTGCAGATGCGACTTTCCGACCTCGTTTTAATCCAGGAAAGCGCTGCCGGCGCCACCGTCTCCTACCGTGAGTTTCAGTCCATGCCCGGCGCAGAAAACACGGAGCGCCTGTCGACCGTCGTGTATGAAAAAACGCCTGCCGGCGAGCTGCTGTGGCGCCATTTGCACGAGACGTGGGCGGTTTAACTTAACTCAAATCATGCAAGCCTTTTTGCAGCGCGGGACCGGTGGCAAACTGCGAAAACACCACCTCCAGGCCACCGCGTTCCGGCGTGCAGCACATGGGCCCGACGCGGTAGCGGGATGCCGCAGGAAACGGCGCCAGGCGCAGCAGCGGCCAGCGCAATCCATCGGTCGAATACTGCACCCGGATCACGCCCTTTTCCACCGTCACGCGCAGCCAGAAACCGTCCGGCATGGCGGGCGCCAGGCTGACGGCCCAATCCGATTTGTCCACCGTCAGCACGGTGCTCAACAGCAGCTGGCCGTCGGAAAATTCGACGCCGCATTTGAGCCAGTGTTGCTCGTCGATGCGCACCATCATGCCGGCCTGGTCGTACAGCGCGGAATACTGTGCCGCCACGTGCAGCTGCGCCGTGAAATCGCCGTCGATTTCAGTGCCGAAAAAGTGGCCGCTGTCGCGGATAAAACCATACGAAGTCTTGCGCCAGAAATCCGTGTTCGCATCCGTCGTCACGTGCAGCTGCGCGCCGTCGGCGGACCAGTTTTCCGGTGGATTGAGCCAGCTGCCTTGCGTGAACATCGGATTTCCTCCTGATCGAAAAATGCTACATAGTTTGCCCCCATCCCAGCGCCTTGTACAGGGCGATCGCATCGATGTAGGACGCCGTTTCCGCCAGCAGCGCTTCGCGCCGGATATCGTACAAGGCGCGCTGGTTTTCCAGCACCGCCTGGTAGCTGCCGGCACCGCCCTGATAGCGCGTGCTGGCGATGCCCAGGGCCGCATTGCCATGGCGCGCCGATTCCAGCAGGGAGGCCAAGCGCGTCTGGTTTTCCGCCAGCTGCGTGACGGCGTTTTCCACGTCTTCCTGCGCCAACAACATCGTCTGTTCATAGCGCGCCAGGGCGCCCTGCGCCTCGGCCCGCGTGCCGCGCAAGCGTGCCCTGACGCTGCCCAGGCGGAAGGCCGGATAGCTGACGGAGGGCGCCACCTCGACCGCGCGCGCGCCGCCATCGAACACGCCGCTGCCGCGCAGGGCGAAGAAGCCTAAAAAGCCGCCGAGGCTGAGGCGCGGATACAGGTCGGCCGTGGCGGCCCCCACGTCTTCGCTGGAAGCGGCCAGCAGGCGTTCGGCGCGCACCACGTCGGGCCGCTGCTTGATCAGCTGATTCACGTCACCGAGGGGCAGCTGGCCGGCCAGCGGCGCCTGCTGGCGCGGCGTGGTGGCCAGCGCGATGGCACCCGGCGCTTGGCCGCTCAAGACATCGAGCCGGTACTGCGCCTGCCGTAACCCCGCCTGCAGGGGCGGCAAGGCCGCCTCGCTGCGCGCCAGGTTGGCCAGCGCGTTGTGGCGTTCTTCCGGCAAGCCGCTGCCGGCGCGGATGCGCGCGTCGGTCAATGCCACCGTGTCGCGCCAGCTTTGTATCTGCGCCTGCGTCAGCGCCAGGTTTTGCTGGTAGCCCAGGGCCTCGTAGTAATTGCGCGCCACCTCGGCGGCGATCGTCAGCCGCACCTGCCGCAAATCGGCCTGCGCGGCGTCGGCGCGCGCCTGCGCCGAACGGCTCATGTGCGCGAGGCGGCCGAACAGGTCGATCTCCCATTGCGCGTCGAATCCCACGCGCGTATTCGTGCTGGCGGCGCGGCTGTCGGGCGTGTTTTGCTGCATCGTGCGCTGCCATCCGGCCTGGCCCGTGACGATGGGCAGTTCGTCGAGCCGGCGCTCGTCGAAGACGGCGCGCGCGGCCAGCAGATTCGCCTGTGCCTGGGCGATATCGAGGTTGTGTTCGAGCGCGCTGGCGATCAGCTGCGACAGCCGTGCATCGTCGAAAAACGTCCACCACGCGGCGCTGCTGGCAGCCGTTGGACCTGGCGCAAACTGCGCCTGCTGCGGGCTGGCCAGGGCGATGGCGGGCGTGCCCGGCGTGACGTAGGCGGGGCCGACGGCGCAACCGGCCAGCACGGGGAAAAGGGAGATGAGATAGCGGTAATTTTTCATGGGGATTCCTTCAGCGCCTGCGACAGGTCGCGGGCGCGCGGCGTGGCATGGTCGGCCGTGTGGCGGCGGGCCAGAAAGGTGTACACGGTGGGCAGCACGAACAGGGTAAAGAAGGTGCCGATCAACATGCCCGAGACGATCACCACGCCCAGGCCGAAGCGGCTGTTGGCACCCGCGCCGGAAGCGAACAGCAGCGGCACCAGGCCCACCACCATGGCGGCCGTCGTCATCAAGATCGGGCGCAGGCGGATCTGCGCCGCCTTGCGGATGGCCGTGATGCGGTCGAGCCGTTCATGCACCTGCAATTCGTTGGCAAATTCCACCATCAGGATGCCGTGCTTGCTGATCAGGCCGATCAGGGTCACCAGGCCGATCTGCGTGTAGATGTTCACGGTGGCGTAGCCGAGGGCCAGCGGAATCAGGGCGCCGCAAATCGACAGCGGTACCGTGATCAGGATGATCAAAGGGTCCGTCAGGCTTTCATACTGCGCCGCCAGCACCAGGTAAATGACGACGACGGCCGCCAGGAAGGCCAGCAGCAACGCATTGCCTTCCGTGGCGAACTGACGCGCGTCCGATTGCCAGTCGTAGCTGAAGCCGGGCGGCAGGGTCTTGGCCACGCCATCGAGGAAGGCGACGGCGTCGCCCAGGGTCACGCCTGGCGCCGGTACGCCCTGGAAGGTGGCCGCGTTCTGCTGGTTGAACTGCGTCAGCATGTTCGGCTCGATCTGCTCCGTTACCGAGACGACGGCGGACAGGGGCAGCAGGCTGCCATCGTCGGCGCGCACGTACTGCTGCGTCAGGGCTTGCGCCGTGAGTCGCTGTTCGCGCGGGCTTTGCGCGATGACGTCGTACGCGCGGCCATCCATGCCGAAGCGGTTCAGATAATTTTCGCCCACCAGCACGGCCAGCGATTCGCCGATGTCCTGCATGCGGATGCCCAGGCTGTTGGCCTTCGAGCGGTCCACGCGCACCTTCACGACGGGGTTGTTGTAATCGAGGTCGCTGTCGACGACGGCAAACAGGCCGCTGTCGCGCGCGCGCTGCTTGACGTCTTCCATGGTGCGGAACAGGGTGGCGTAATCCTGCGCGCTGCGCAAGACCATCTGCACGGGCAAGCCGCCGCTCGATCCCGGCAAGGGCGCCAGCTGGAAGGCGAAGATGCTGGTGCCTTCCACGTCGCCCACGGCGTGCTGCAATTCGGCCTGGATGACGGCCGCGTTGCGCGCGCGTTCAGCCCACGGCGTCAGGTTGATGCCGCCGATGCTCGATGCGGGGCCTTCGCCGCCGTTGATGATCCAGCGCGAGTGCGTTTCGGGGATGTTCTTGTAGATGGCATCGAGCTTGTACGAAAAGCGTTCGACGTAATCGAGGTTGGCGTGCTGCGGCGCCTTGATGGCCGTCAAGACGCTGGCCTGGTCTTCCGCCGGTGCCAGTTCGCGCTGCGGCAGCAGGTACAAAAACGGCAAACTCACCATCACCAGCGCGGCGAAACCGGCACTCCACCAGCGGTGGTGCAATGAGCGGTCCAGCAGGCGCGCATAGCGGCTGGTCAAACCCTCGAAGAAATGCTCGGCGGCGCGGGCCATGCGCCCTTCCGATTGTTTCGGCTGCAGCAGCAATGAGCTCATCACGGGAGACAGGGTCAGCGCCACCACGCCCGACACCACCACGGCGCCGGCCAAAGTGAGCGCGAATTCCTTGAACAGCGCGCCCGTGAGACCCCCCATCATGCCGATCGGCGCATACACGGCCGCCAGCGTGATCGTCATGGCGATCACGGGGCCGGCCACTTCGCGCGCACCGACCAGCGCGGCCGCCACGGGCGTCTTGCCTTCCTCGATATGCCGGTGCACGTTTTCCACCACGACGATGGCGTCGTCGACCACCAGGCCCACGGCCAGCACCATCGCCAGCAGGGTGAGCAGATTGATGCTGAAGCCGAAGGCCAGCATCAGCGCCGCCGCACCCAGCATCGACAGCGGTATCGTCACGACGGGAATCAGCACCGAGCGCAAGGAACCCATGCACAGATAGATGACGATGACGACGATCAGCAGCGCTTCGAGCAGGGTGTGCGCCACCTCCTCGATGGACGACTGGATGAAGCGCGCCGTTTCGAACGCCAGCTCCACTTTTACGCCGGGCGGCAGGGTTTTCTGGATCTCCGGCAGCAGTTTTTTGATGCCGTCGACGATCACCAGCGGGTTGCCGCCGGGCGTGGGCGACAGGCCCAGGTACACGGCAGGCACGCCATCCATGATGCCGCTCGTTTCCGTGGCGGCGGCGCCCAGTTCCACCGTGCCCACGTCTTTCAGGCGCACGAGCGATGCGCTGTCCTTTTCATCGCCGCCCTTGCGGATGACCATGTCGCGGAATTGTTCCACGCTGGTCAGATCCGTGTTGACGCTGATGTTGGAGACGACGAATTGTCCCTTCACCTTGCCGGGCGCCGCCTGGTAGTTATTGCGCCGCACGGCGTCGGCCACGTCGGCCGCCGTCAAGCCGCGCGCCGCCAGTTTGGCCGGGTCGATCCACAGGCGCATGGCCAGCTGCTGGCCGCCATACACGTCGACCTTCGCCACGCCGTCGATGGTGGCGAACATGGGCTGCACCACGCGCGCCAGATAATCGGTCAGCGCGGGCGCCGAGACGCTGTCGCTGGCAAAGCCCACGTAGGCGACGGCCGAGGAATCGCCGGCCGAGCGCTCGATGACGGGGTCGAAGGCGCCTTCGGGCAGCTTGTAGCGCACCTGGTTGACCTTGGCCATCACTTCCGTCAGCGCCTGCGTGGAATCGCGGTTCAATTCCATGCGCACGGTGACCGTGCTGCTGCCCTGCACCGACGACGAGGTCAGGTAATCGATGCCTTCCACCGACGATACGGCTTGCGCAATCGGCTGCGTCACAAAACCCTGCATCAGTTCCGCCGAGGCGCCCGGATACGTGGTTTTCACGGTGATGGTCGATGATTCGAGCATCGGGTATTGGCGGATCGGCAGCTGCAGGATGGCGATCACGCCCAGCATCAGGATCAAGGTGCTGATCACCAGCGCCAGCACGGGGCGGCGCACGAATAAATCGGTAAATTTCATCGTGTGCGCTCCTTAGGAGCCGGCCTTGGGCGCGGCGCGCTTGGCCTCGTCCAGGGTATTGGCCACGGCTTGCACGGCCATGCCGTCGGCCAGTTTCAGCTGGCCCGAAGCGACCACGCGCTGCCCCTCGCGCAAGCCGTCCAGGATGGCGACACGGCCTCCTGCCCGCTCGCCCAGTTTGACGCCCACGCGCTTGACGGTGAGCGGCTGCTTGCCTTCCTGCTGCGCGACAAACACGGTGTCGCCGTAGGCGCTGTAGGTCACGGCCGTTTCCGGCACCGTCAGCTGCTGGCCCGCTTCGCGCGCCACGCGCACATTCGCGTACATGCCGGCTTTTAAGGCGCCGCGCGGATTGCTGAGCGCCGCCTGCACCTGCACCATGCGCGAGCGGTCGATCAGCGGGTCGATGGCGTTGATCTTCGCCGTGAAGATGTCATCGGGATAGGCGTCCACCAGCACTTGCACGGCCTGGCCCGGCGCCAGCTTCGCGCTGCTCTGTTCATCGAGGGCGAAGTTCACCAGCAAGGATTTCGTGTCGATCAGGCTGGCCACCGTGTCGGCCGCGTTCAGGTACTGTCCCGCGTGCACCTTGCGGATGCCCAGCTGTCCCGCGAACGGGGCGCGGATGGTCTTTTGCGCGATCAGCGCCTCCGTCTGACGCACGTCGCCCAGCGCCGCGTCGCGCGCGGCCAGGGCGCTATCCAATTGCTCCTGCGTGGCCGCCTTGTCCTTGACCATCTGCGCCGTGCGCGCATGGCTGCTTTCCGCGTTTTTCAGCTGCGCGCGCTGGCGCAGCAGCATTGCCTGTTCCGGCGCGTCATTGAGCTGTACCAGCACGGCGCCGGCCGCCACGCTCTGGCCCGATGCGAAGCGGATCTGCGTGATCCGGCCGCCCGTTTCGGCGGCCACCTGCACCTGCCGCGCCGCTTCCAGTTCGCCCACGCCCGCAAAAAAGCGTTCCTGCGTGCCCAGCACGACGGGGACCAGCGCCACCTTGGTGGCGGGGGAGGCGGCATCGGCCGCATGGGAGTCGGCACGGGGGTACAGCGCGGCGCCCGCGACGGCCAGGGCGATGGCCAGCGCGGAGGCGCCGACGATTTTCGTATTCATGATGAAGTCCTTTACAGCAGTACAAAGGGAAAAGTACAAAGGGAAGAAGAGGCGCAGCGGAGGCTGATCAGGTCCGCTGCGCGTTGAAGGTGAAAAACAGCGCCATGGTCCACAGCAGCAGCACCAGGTGCGTCGTCTGCAAGCCTTCCTGCGCGATCCAGTAGCCGAACCACAGGCCGCCCAGGTGCATCAGCAGCAAAAAGGCGGCCATGGCGCACAAGGCCAGGTTCAGCCAGGGCAAGCCGGCGGCCAGGCCGCCGCCGAACAACAGCGCCACGCCCGTCCAGGCGGCGATGGCGGCCAGCAGTTGCAAGGCCAGCACCACGCCCAGCGCCAGCCGGTGCAAGGTCAATGAGGTGAGGGCGCGGCGCAGCAGCGGCGTCTGGATGGTCGGGTCCTGGCGCAGCGGGTCCATGCGCATGGTGTTGCCGATGGCCCAGACGGAGCCGTGGAAGGCGTGCAGGTTGTTGATGGCGGCCAGGGTCAGCCAGGTGGCCAGGCCGGTAGCGAGGATGGCGTGAAACAGCCAGATCGAGTGTTGCAGCTGCATGGGATTCCAGTCCAAAGAGTGTCTTGCCGGCATGCGGACGTGGAAACTCCTCGACAGCGGGGAGCTACCGGCCTATTATACAAGCAATTAGTTGGTTAACTGGCCCCATGATAGTTGAGCGAAATGAATTACACAAGTAAACGTTTGGATAATAGCGAGGCGCCGCAAACGACGGAGCGCATCCTGTATTTCATCAAGACCAAGGGACCCGTCTCCACGGCGACCCTGGCCAAGACCCTGGACATGACGGGCGAGGCGGCGCGCCAGCAAGTGCAAAAGCTGGTGGCGGCGGGCCTGATCGAGGGGCGCCAGGAGGCGCAGGCGGGCGCGGGACGGCCGCGGCAGAACTGGGTCTTGACGGAGGCGGGCAATGCGCGCTTTCCCGACACGCATGCGCAGCTGACGATCAAGCTGATCGGCTCCGTGCGCCAGCTGTTCGGCGAGGCGGGGCTGGATAAACTGATCACGCAGCGCGAAGAGGAAAGCCGCAGCGCGTATGCGCTCGCGTGCTCGGCGCCGGACTTGCCCACGCGCTTGCGGCAGCTGGCCGCCGTGCGCGATGAAGAGGGGTATATGGCGCGCGTGGAAGCGGAGGGCGACGACTGGCTGCTGATCGAAGACCACTGCCCCATCTGCGCGGCTGCGCGCACCTGTCAGGGCTTTTGCCGCTCCGAGCTGCAGCTGTTCCAGGAAGTGGTGGGGCCAAGCGCCAGCATCGTGCGCGAGCAGCACGTGCTGGCCAATGCGATGCGCTGCGTTTATCGCATTTCTCTGTTGCCTTAAGCGTCAGGAAACAGCGGCCAGGTCAGCAGCGCCACCAGCCCCGCCAGCCACCACACGACGGGCCAGCTGCTGGCCGCCAGCAGGTGCGGGATGGCGAGGGGCGTGAGGAACAGCCCCACGTAGACGGCCGTGTTCGCCATGCCCAGGGCCGTGCCCGCATTGGCGGCGCCGGCGCGGGTCGCCAGCTCCGTGTAGGCCACGCCATGCCAGGCGGACACGGCGATGCCTGCGAGCACCACGGCGGCCATCAGCAGCCAGCCCGGCGCATGCGTCCAGGCGATGCATCCGAGCAAAATGAACGCGGCCAGCGCCACCAGGGCCGAGCCGCGCAGGTAGGCGGGCCGGTTCGCGTGGCGGTCCGTGTGGCGTCCGCTCCAGATGCGCATCACCATGGCGCCCGCCTGCAAGGCCACCATCACGGCGGTGATGGCTGCCAGGCCCAGGCGGCCATGGTCGTGCAGGAAGACGGTGGCGTAGCTGAGCACGGCAAACTGCGGCACGCACAGCAAGCCGATGGCCGCCACCATGCGCCAGACTTTACGATTGCGTAAAGGTTGCGGTGGCATCACCTCAGACATGCCCGTGGACGCGTTTTGCGGCCCCTTGGCGGCCTCGGCAGAGAAATCGGGCTCATGCATCCATCGCCACGTAAAAAACGCCGACAGGCCGCATACGAGGGCCAGGGCGCCAAACACGGGCATGAAGCCGTAGGACGATGCCAGACTGGGCAGGACGAGGGCGCCGAGGCCGCCGCCCAGCGGCACGGCCGTCTGGCGGATGCTCATGGCGAAACCCCGTTCGCCCGGGCCGAACCAGCGCATCACGGCGCGGCCGCTGGCGCCGTTCACGCTGCCGCCCAGCACGCCGACCAGCGCCAGCCCGGCCGCCAGCGCCCATAAGGGCGGCACGGACCCGTCAGCGGGCGTGATCCACAGCAGCAAGGTCAACAGCGCCAGCATGGTGCCCAGCAAGCCGGTCAGCAGCACGGGGCGGTCGCCCCAGCGGTCGGTGGCCATGCCCCATGGTAATTCGGTCAGGGCCACGCCCAAGCCCATGGCGCCCAGCGCCACCCCCAGTTCTGTATTGCTCAGGTGATAGCCGCTGCGCAGCCAGATGGCCGTGGTAGGCATGCCATTGGCGGCAGCGGAAAAGCTGGCATTGGCCGCCACGCCGACGGCCAGTACTTTCCAGCGATGGGCGTCGCCCAGCACGGGCGCGGTGACGGGGACAGGAACGGAAATGGCTTGGCAACGGGGGCTCATGGCAGGGAGATAAAAGTGGTTGACCCTGACAGTGTCGCGCGCTACGATCATTCTGAATATCAGATAATTTACGCTGCACCATCCCAAAAAACCGGACGATTGCTTCCACGCCATGAGCCTGCTTAATTTCGACATCGCCTTTCTGCGCAGCTATGTGGCTGGCATCGAGCTGGGCAGCTTTGCCCGCGCGGCCGACAAGGTGGGCCGTTCCACCTCGGCCGTCAGCGCGCAGCTGAAAAAACTTGAGGAGCAGGCGGGCATGCCCCTGTTCCGCAAGGATGGCCGGGGGCTGGCGCTGACGCCGGCCGGCGATGTGCTGCTCGGTTATGCGCGCCGTCTGCTGGAGCTCAACGACGAGGCGGCCGTCGCCTTGCGCGGGGCGGAACTGGAAGGCTGGATCAGGCTGGGCCTGCAAGAGGATTTCGGCGAAGCCTTGCTGCCCGACGTGTTGGGGCGTTTTGCCCGCGCGCATCCGAAAGTGCGCATCGAGGCGCACGTGGCGCGCAACACGGCCCTGATGGAAGGGCTGGCCATGGGGCAGCTGGACCTGGCCCTGCTGTGGGGCGGCGCCTGCATCGCCGACGTGGCCGAATATCCGCAGCAGCAGCGCCAGCATATTGCCGAACCTTCCATGCGCTGGATCGCCTCGTCCAGCCTGGCCTGGCGCCCCGAGTCGGGCGAGCCGCTGCCGCTCATTACGTTCGACCGCGAATGCCTGTTCCAGCGCTGCGCCACGCAGGCGCTCGATGGGGCCGGCATCGCCTGGCGCACGGCGTTTACCAGTCCCAGCCTGGCGGGACTGTGGGCGGCGGCGGCAGCCGGGCTGGGCGTGACGGTGCGCACGGGCCTGGGCTTGCCCTCGACCGTGCGCGCGCTCGATCACGTGGAAGCGGGCTTGCCCGCCCTGCCCCCGCTGTCGCTGGAATTGCTGCGCGCCTCAAGCGTGTCCAGGCCGCCCGTCGAGCGCCTGGCCGGCCTGATCATCGAGTCGCTGCAACAGGATGCCGCTTAAAACGCCTGCGCCGTCGGGCGCAGCACGATCTCATTGATATCCACGTCGGCCGGCTGCTCGATCGCATACGCGATGGCGCGCGCCACGGCATCGGCGGGAATGGCGATCTGGTAGAACTCCTTGACGGCCTTGGCGCTCTCGGCGTGGCTGCTGCCCTGGCTCAATTGCGTGTCGACGGCGCCCGGCGCAATGACGGTGGTGCGGATGGTGCCGCCGCTGGCCGCCAGCTCGTGGCGCAAGCCTTCCGAAATGGCACTGACGGCAAACTTGGTGCCGCTGTAGACGGTGCCGCCCGGGCTGAAGACTTTTAGCCCCGCCACCGACGAAATATTGATGAAGTGGCCGCTGTTTTGCGCCTGGAAATGCGGCAGGACGGCGGCGATGCCGTTGAGCACGCCTTTGATGTTGATATCGATCATGTTGTTCCACTCGTCGACCTTCAAGGCGCTCATCGGCGCGATGGCCATCAGTCCCGCATTGTTGATCAGCACGTCGACCTTGCCGAACACGGCCAGGGCCGTGTCGATCAGATTCTTGACGTCGGCAGGCACCGTGACGTCGGTCTGGGAAACGGCGGCCTGGCCGCCGGCGGCCGTGATTTCCTCGGCGAGGATGGTGAGCAAATCCATGCGGCGCGCGCCGAGCACGACGCAGGCGCCCAATGCGGCCAGGTGGCGCGCGGTGGCTTCGCCCAGGCCGCTGCTGGCACCGGTGATGACGACGACTTTCCCTGCAATAGCTTGACTCATGATGGGTTCCTTGTGAAGGCAGCACAGTGCTGCGGATGACATCGATCAATGCCGGCACAGCTTAGCGCATTTGCGTCCTTTCTTGCTATAAAAAAGATAATTATTAAATGATAATTGTTAGGCGCGAGCAATCAGCACTTGTACGGGCGCCATGGGAAAATCGCTGGCGCCGTATTGCTCTACTTGCCGCCAGCCCGTGTCGCGCAGCAGCTGGGCCAATTCACCGTGCCGTGTCACCGCGCGGCCCAGCATGCGCATCGGCAAGTAATACGGCAGCACGCGCGCCGCGTCGCCCGGTGCCGCCGCGATTTCCGCCTGCACGCAGACGAGCACGCCACCGGGTTTCAACGCCGCTTGCATCTTGCGCAAGGCGCCCGCCATGTCGGGCACGAAATGCAGCACGGACGAGCACCAGATGAGGTCATAGCCGCCGCCGATATCGTCGCTGTCCAGGTCGCCGCCCAGGGTCTCCAGGCGGCCGGATAGTTGCGCATGGGCGATGTTCGCGGCGGCCACGGCCACCGTTTCCGGCCAGTCGAAAACGCAGCCGTGCAAGCCCGCATGGGCTTGCGCCAGCGCAATGGCCACCCAGCCGGGGCCGCCCCCCACATCGAGCAGGTGCAGCGGCGTGTTGCCGTCCGCAAACGGCGCGACGCGCTGCATCACGCACAGGGCGGCGCGCATGGTGACGGCGCGCTGCTCCTGGCCGATTTGCTGCTGGGCGGCGGCGGCCCAGTTGACGCCATTGGCCGTGCTGTACGGCGCCGCCTTGCCGCCCTCGCGCACCAGCGTGTGCAGCTGCGTGGCGAAATGGCGCAGCGCGTGCAGCCGGTACAGCCAGGCGTCGCCGCAAAAGGCAACGGAGTCGCGGCAGAAATACTGCAAGGTGGTGGCCGTGCAACGGTAGCGTTGTGCGCTTGCATCCGTATCCGCATCGGCCCCATCGCGTTCCAATATTTGCATGCTCCAGAGTAATTCCAGCAGCAGGGCCGTGTGCGGCGCATGCAGCGACAGGGTTGCGGCCAGCTGCGCCGGCGTGTGCGGCGTGGCCAGCACCTCGAAAATGCCCAGTTCCAGGGCAGCGGCCAGGCCGTCCGCCTGAACGGGCGCGACGGCCAGGTCCCAGTACGGCTGCAAAGCGTGTTGCGTATCGAATGACATGATCTTCCTTTCGGCGTGGTGGGCATCAGGGTCATTTTATGCAACAATGAGAATAGTTATCATTTGCATTTGTATGCGGCAAGGCGCATTTCGTATGCGCGACGGCGCGCGGAAAACGGGAGGAGCGATGAGGGAACAGGACAGGGAAGCGGCAGGCTGGACGCGGCGCCAGCTGGAGCCGGGGTTGAAAGAGTGCCGCGCCGACCAGCGCCAGGTCGACCAGGGCGTGCTGCTCGTGCATTCCGACTATCGGCCACGGCTTGCACTCGTCGAACCATCGCAGCATGACGACGGGGGCGGCATGGTGATCACCATCGGCCTGGAAGGCGCGTCCGGCTACGTCACGCGCGATGGCGAACAATTGCGTTTCCAGGGCGGCCATACGACCATGACGGTGTTTCGCCACGTCAGCGGCGAGCGCCGTTTCGAGGCGCATCAACGGGCGGCGCAATTGCGCGTGCTGGTCGATGAAGAGGCGCTGGCGCGCTACTGGCCCGAGGGTTTGGCGTCCCTGCTGCCCCACGGCGGCGCGCGCCAGCTGGCGCATGCCACAACGACGGCTGCCGCCGCCCTGCACGCCCGTTCACTGCTGCGCGCGACGGACCCGCTGGCCGTGCATATCGGCGTGCTGAGTATCCTGGCGGAACAGCTGCGGACACTGCGGCCAACGCCCGCGCCCGTGCCGCGCTGGTCCGAGGCCGACATCATGAAACTGGAGCGCGTCCACGCGCTGATGCAGGAGCAGATGGCGCAGGCACTCACGCTCGATTACCTGTGCGCGCAAACGGGCTTGAGTTTGTTCAAACTCAAGCAGGGATGGCGTTACCGCTACAACGACAGCCCGCAGCGCACGCTGCTGGCGCTGCGCATGCAGCGTGCAAAATTACTGCTGGAAAATGGTTGCCAGGTGGCGCAGGCGGGCTGGCAAACGGGGTATCGCCACCCGGCCAATTTCAGCGCCGCCTTCAGCCGCTATTTCGGCTACGCACCGAAGACCGTGGGCCGCGCGGGCGTGTAAAAAGCCGGTGTAGAATCGGCGGGCAGCAACTATTCATACGACCCACAAGGAGACATGATGGCCCGCAAAATCTTTGTCAATCTGCCCGTTCAGTCGCTCGAGCGTTCCGTGGCGTTTTTCACGGCGCTGGGCTTCAGTTTCAATGCCCATTTCACGGATGAAACGGCGACCTGCATGATCGTCGCCGACGATATCTTCGTGATGCTGTTGACGCACGACAAATTCAAGCAATTCACGCCCAAGCAGCTGTGCGATACCACGGTGGCGACGGAAGTACTCGTGTGCCTGTCGGCCGAGAGCCGGGGCGAGGTCGACGCGCTGGTGGCGAAAGCCGTCCAGGCGGGCGGCAGCATCTACAAGGAGCCGATCGATTTCGGCTTCATGTATGGCCACAGTTTCCAGGACCCCGATGGGCATCAGTGGGAATTGATGTATATGGAGGCAGGCGCCGTACCTGGCTGATCGGTGGTGGTGTCGGATTACGCGGCGTACCGCCGCTAATCCGACCTACGCTATGGCTCAGGCAGATCGGGTAGGTCGGATTAGCGCGGCAAAGCCGCGCGTAATCCGACGTCACCGGCCAGCTTAGGAAGCCAGCGCCAGCAGATCGACCACGTCCAGGCCTGCCAGGTCTTGCGTCGTATTGCCCGCAAACGCGGCGCGGCTTTGCTGGCCGTTTTTCAGCCAGGTGCGCGTGACGTCCTTGATCTGCGCCAGGGTGCAATTGAGCACGCCGGTGCGGAACTGCTGGCGCACGGCTTCCGTCGTGCCCCGCTGCTGCATGTTCCAGGCCGTCAGCGCTTCCGCGTACGGCGAGTGCGGCTTGTCGAGGCCCTTGATGACGCAGATGATGGCTTCTTCCACCTGCTCTTGCGAGAAATCGCCGTCGAGGATCTGGTCGAGCGTCGTGCCGAAGTCGGCATACGTGCCGGCCAGGCGCGGATCGCGGTAGGAACTCAGCGTGAACGTGCCGGCGCCGGCCGCGTAGCTGGCGCTGCCGCCATACGCGCCGCCTTTTTCGCGCAGGGCCGTATGCAGCACCTGATTGGTCATCAGTTCGGCAGCCACGGCCAGGGCCGACGCGTCCGGATTGTGCACGCCGGGCACGGCCCAGGAAACGAAGCAATGGTTGATCTGGCTCGTCGCATGCAGGGCCGTGTTGGCCAGTGGCAAGGCGACCGGTGCGGCGGCAACGGCAGGTGCGGCCGCATCCGTGCTGGCGGCTGGCAACTCGAGCAGACGTGCCAGGGTGATGCCATCCTGTTCCAGGCCCGCGCACAGCACGGTCGGTTGCTGGGCGATGATGTGCGCGTGCAGGGTGTCGAGTTCGCGCGCGATTTCCTGCAAGCCTGCCGACGTCTTGCTCAGCTGCTGCAAACGGCGGTAGAACGGCAGCGCTGCCGGGCCGCCGACGATGTCGTCGAAGCGGCGCGTCGGCGACAGGGGCGCTGCCGAGGCCAGCATGGCGTAGCGGTTGCCCGATTCGGCCAGGCTGGAGAGTTTGTCTTGCACCAGGCTTTCGATCAAGAAAGCCAAGCGCTCTTCTTCATCGAAGCGGGGCTTGGCGATCCAGGCCGACAGCACGGCGGCGATGGCCGCGTGTTCTTCGCGCAAGCCGCTGGCCGAGAACGAGAGTTCCACGCGCATCGCTTGCTGCGGGCGCGGGATGGCTTCCAGGCCGATGTGGAACGAAGGCACCATGCTCTGGCGCCAGGCGCTGGCGTCGTCGAACGACATGTCGCCCACGCCCAGTTCCGGCGCCAGGTCCGTATATAAACGCAGCCAGGGCCACGACGCTTCCGGCAAGCCCGACACGTCGTACAGCACGTTGGCATAGCTGATGCCGTTCGAGGCAATGCTGAACGCCACGGCGCCATCGACGGCCGGTGGAATCGGCAGGGCCGGGCGCGGCGCGGCGCTGACGTCGCCGGGGCGGATGCGCGGCAGCACTTCCGAATTCGACGGCAGTTGCTGGTGCGCTTCCAGCGCGGCGGACTCGGCCACGATGTGTTCGCGCTCGGCATCCGTCAGCTTTGCCTGCAGGGCCGCCAGTTTGGCGTCTTCCTGCGCGGCGCGGTCCGTGAAATAGGCGGCATCGGGCACCACGTGCGTCGTCAAGCGGGTAGGATTGGCAATCAGCTCGCGCACCAGCTGCTTGAAGAAGGCCGGATCTTCGATCTGCTGCTCCAGCGTTTCCAGGATGGCCGCATTGTCGAACGCATCCATCACGTTGCCGTCGTACATGGCCAGCGGCAAGGCGTGCAGCAAACGGCCCAGGCCGTAAGGCATGCGGCCGCTGCTGATTTCGCGCTGGCTGTATTTGATGTCGCGCAAGGCCGCGTGCAGCACGGCGGCGGGAATACCCTCTTCCGCCGTTTCTTCCAGCGCCGTCCAGATGCGCTGGTGCGCGTCGGCGATCTGTTCCTGCGTCAAGCCTTCCATGCCGATGTGGAACACCATCTGGCGGATGCCCGCGTCGCGGCCATTCATGTCCGATGGGCGGCCATAGCCGGCCGATTCCATGGCGCGCATGACGGGCGCCGACGATTCGCCGAGCAAGCCGTGCGACAGCAAATGCGCGTGGTAGTAGGCGATGGGGTCGCTCGATTCGCCCATCAGCCAGGCGAATTGCAGGCCGAATTCATCGTCGCGCGCTTCCTGCGACGGAATTTTGACGATGTTTTCCTGCGGCGCCGTCCACGCGGGCGCCAGCTGCGGCAGGCGGCGCGGGCTAAAGCCGCTGAGCTTGGACAGCACGCGCTCGGCGACTTGCTCCTGCACGGCCGACGCTTCGATATTGCCGGAGGTCATGATCACGGCTTGCGAAGGGTGATAGTGGCTGGCGTGGAATTCTTTCAGCATGTCGTGCGTCAGCTCGGGAATGTTCAGCGGATCGCCGCCCGATTCCACTTCATACGTCGTGCCCTTGAGCAAGGCGCTGGCGATGCCGCTGTCGAGCGCGCGCATGGGGCTGTTGAAGGCGCCCTTCATTTCATTGAAGACGATGCCCTGGTACACCAGCTTGTCGCCTTCGAACGCGTGGCGCCAGCCTTCCTGGCGGAAGTTCAGATAATCGAGATTGGGGAAGAAGGCCGCATCGAGGTAGACGTCGAGCAGGTTGAAGAAATCCTTGCGGTCGGTGCTGGCGAACGGGTACACGGTGCGGTCCGGATAGGTCATCGCATTCATGAAGGTGGCCGTCGAGCGGCGCAGCATCGAGAAGAAGGGGTCGCGCACCGGGTAGCGCGACGAACCGCACAGGGCCAGGTGTTCGAGGATGTGGGCGCGTCCGTCGCTCACTTCCGGCACAGTGGGAAAGGCCACCAGGAACACCATCTCAGCCTGCTCGGTATGCATGTGGATATGGCGCATGCCCGTTGCTGGCTCGACATATTGCTCGATGGTTGCCTGCAAGACTGGAATGAAGTTGCTGCTGACTTTTTCAAATGTGCTCATGCGGTATGGGATCTCTGCGGTAGGTGATTCGGAGTGTCGGTGGGGCTGCATCACATGTGGGGGCAAAGCGGCGCAATGCCAGGGGCGGGGCCACTTTGATGCCTGCGTGAAGTTTTTCCCTATTGTACTAGGAGTATCCGCGCGCCGCCGCCGGGCCTCGCTTGTCGGCCGGAAAAGCAACAATGTTGCAAAATAAACTAATTTGGACAGGTGGCGCCCCAGGATGGGGGCTTAGCGTACCATGCGCCTTTTGCACTCCAGACTGAACCGAAGGCGCCTACCTTGTCCCGACTTTCTTTTCGCCAACTGTTATTTGCCGCCTTCATTTTGACGACGGGTATCTTGACGGCCACTTCCGTGCAAGCCCTGCTGACCCTGGAGCACCTGGCGCGCCTGGGGCGCGAGACGGCGGCGCAGGCGATCGCCCTGACGGAACAGTCGCAGCGCCTGTCCGAGCGCACCCTGGCCATGGAACGCAGCGCGCGCCAGTTCCTCGTGCTGGACGATCCCGTCTTCCGCGAGCGCTACGCGGCGGCGCGCGACGAAGCGGCGGCGGCGCTGCAAGTGCTGAACCGTGCCACGCCCGAATTCGCTCCACAGCTGGCCGACGAATGGACGGCGCAGGCGCAATCGGCCTGGGAAGTCTTGCAAGCCGGAAAACGCCGCAAGCGCGATGGCCACGCCGTCGTGTACCGCGCGTTTGCCCGCATGACGCAGATCAATGACAGCCTGGCGCGCGAAAGCAAGACGGAAATCGGCAGCCGCAACGACGCACTGCTGGCCGAGCTGGAACGCCAGCGCCGCCTGCTGGGCGTGCTGGTGGGCGGCGCCGTGCTGCTGGCGGCCGTGCTGGCCACCTGCTTCGGTTTTTTACTCTCGCGCCCGCTGCGCCGCATCGAGACGGCCATCGAGCGCCTGGGCGAGAAGCGCTACGACCAGCCCATCGTCGTCGGCGGCCCGGCCGACACGCGCCGCCTGGGCCAGCAGCTGGACTGGCTGCGCCAGCGCCTGGCTGACCTCGATGCCGACAAGGAACGTTTTCTGCGCCACATTTCGCATGAGCTGAAAACGCCGCTGGCGGCCCTGCGCGAAGGCGTGGCCTTGCTGGAAGACGAGGTGGCAGGCAAGCTCAGCGACAGCCAGCGCGAAATCGCCGGCATCCTGCAGCAAAACACGGCGTCCCTGCAAACCCAGATCGAAGACTTGCTGCGCTACAATACCGCCGCTTTTGACGCTCAGCACCTGGCGCACAGCAAGGTCGATTTGCTTGTCTTGCTGCAAGATGTGGTTGCCGGGCAGCGCCTGCAATGGCTGGCGCGCCGTTTGACGGTCGAGGTGCAGGGCGAGTCCCTGATCGTGCAGGCCGACCGCGACAAGCTGGCGACGGCCCTGGCGAACCTGCTGTCGAATGCCGTGCGCTTCAGCCCGGAAGGCGGCACCGTGCGTTTCAGCCTGGCTTGCGAAGGCGGCCGTGTGCGCATCGATTGCATCGACGAGGGGGCCGGCGTGGCGCCCGAGGATGCCGCGCGCATTTTTGAACCGTTTTACCAGGGAGTGCGCCAGGCGGCCGGCGCGCGCAACGGCAATGGCATCGGCCTGTCCATCGTGCGCGAATATATCGCCGCCCACGATGGCAGCGTCACTCTTTTACCGCGCCAGGCTGGCGCGCATTTTCGGATAGAACTGCCCTTATGATGACGAGAACTTCCCTGGCCGGCATGGCCGCCTGTGCGCTGCTGTTGGGCGCCTGCGCCGCCAAGCCCCCCACCCAGACGCCCGTGCTGGTGCAGACGCCGCCGCGCGTGGTGGTGGTGATGGACCCCCAGCTGGCCGAACTGCTGGCGTATCAAAGCGCCTTGCGCCTGATGACGCCGTCGGAACTGGCGAAAGCGCAGCTGGACCTGGCGAAAGCCGATCACGCGCCGCACAACACGATCCGCCGCGCCATGCTGCAGGCGACCGTGCGCGGCCCCGGCGACCTGGCCCGCGCGCAAGCCTTGCTGGAACCGCTGGCTACGGCCACGGGCAAGGACGCGCAGCTGCTGGCGCCGCTGGTGCAATTGCTCAGCAGCCAGTACGGGGAACTGCGCCGCCAGGACGACAGCATCGACAAGCTCAACACCCAGCTGCGCGACGCCCAGCGCCGCAACGACTTGCTCAATGAAAAGCTGGAAGCACTGAAAAACATCGAGCGCAGCCTGTCCGTGCGCCCTGCCGCGGGAGCGGCGAAATGAGCGAGCACGCCCACATTCTATTGGTCGACGACGACCCCGACCTGCTGCGCCTGCTGACCATCCGCTTGAAGGCGGGCAACTATCGCGTGACGGCCGTGGGCAGCGCGGAAGCGGCGCTGGCGCGCCTGGCCGTGGAATTGCCGGCCCTGGTTATTACCGACGTGCAATTGCCGGGTCGCGACGGCTTGGCCCTGTTCGATGAAATCCGCCGCCAGCACGCGGCCCTGCCCGTCATTTTGCTGACGGCGCACGGCACCATTCCCGACGCCGTCGACGCGACGGCGCGCGGCGCGTTTGCCTACCTGACGAAGCCGTTCGACGGCAAGCTCTTGATGGAAAAGGTGGCGTACGCCATCAACTTGTCCACCGTCATGCCGGCGCCGGCGTCCGGCGACGAAAGCTGGCGTGCCGAACTGATCAGCCGCAGTGCGCAGATGGCCGAGCTGCTGGCCGAAGCCAAGCTGGTGGCCGGCTCCGACGCCAGCATCCTGATCCGCGGCCCCAGCGGCACGGGCAAGGAATTGCTGGCGCGCGCGCTGCACAACGCCAGCCGCCGCGCCAAGGCGCCGTTCATCGCCGTCAATTGCGGCGCCATCCCCGAGCAGCTGCTGGAATCGGAACTGTTCGGTCACGTGAAAGGCTCGTTTACGGGCGCCGTCGGCAACCGCGAAGGTTTATTTCAGGCGGCCGATGGCGGCACCCTGTTCCTGGACGAGATCGGCGACATGCCGCTGCCGCTGCAAGTCAAATTGCTGCGCGTGCTGCAGGAGCGGGCCGTGCGGCCCGTGGGCGCCGACCAGACGCGGCCCGTCGACGTGCGCTTATTGTCCGCCACGCACCGCGACCTCGATGTGGCCATGGCGGAAGGGCAATTCCGCGAAGACCTGTATTACCGCCTCAACGTGGTCACCTTGACCCTGCCGCCGCTGGCCGAACGCCGCGAAGACATCGCCCTGCTGGCGAACCATTTCCTGCAGAAACTGGCGGCCAAGTACCAGAAACCGCTGAACGGCTTTGCGCCCGACGCGCTCACGGCCCTGGTGGCGGCGCCATGGCCCGGCAACGTGCGCCAGCTGGTGAATGTGGTCGAGCAAGTGTGCGCGCTGGCCACGGCGCCGCTGGTGCCCCTGAGCCTGGTGCAGCGGGCCTTGCGCGTGCCATCGCTGGAAGCGCTCAGCTACAACGAAGCCAAGCAGCGCTTCGAGCGCGACTACCTGATCCAACTGCTGCGCCTGACGGACGGCAACGTGGCCGACGCGGCCCGCCTGGCCGACCGCAACCGCACGGAGTTCTACCGTTTACTGCAGAAATACGAGCTGACGCCGGCCCTGTTCCGGGCCGACGGCGACCCTGTCGCTGATTAGCGACAAAAATAAAGCGTTAAAAATCAGCGGCTTAGTCTGAAACATTGATATTGTTGCCACAAGCTGTCGCTGGCAGGCGACAAAAAGCCCCGATTTTCGCGCCGGATCCGGCGGAAACGGGCTGGGAAAATCGGCTTTGAATATAAGTGGTTGATTTTGAAGGAAAATTAAAAGCTGGCACGGTGCTTGCTGTATGGGAGATGTGACGCTTCAAAGTGTTGCTTTATCCAAGTAAGAAGCTTTTAACTTCATTGAGAGGAACTACCATGCAAACATCGAAACTGTTCAATACCCTGGTTGCCGCTATCGTACTGTCGGGCGCCTCGATCACCGCTTCGCATGCAGCTGACTCCGCCCCAAAAGCACAAGCTCCTGCTGACACCGTCGTGGCCGCCAACGCCGCCGCTGCCGTCCCTGATGAAACCATCACTTCCTCGGCCAAGGCCGCCCTGAGCGCCGATGCGCAAGCCGCTACCCTGCCGGTCAAGGTAGCAACCCAGCAAGGTGTGGTCGTCCTGTCGGGCGATGTACCGAGCGCCGAAGCGGGTGACCGCGTCGTGCAGATCGTCGCATCCGTGAGCGGCGTGAAAGAAATCAAGAACGAGCTGAAAGTCAAAGCCGCCGGTTAATCCCTCGCGCTGTACTTTACTCCGGGTTGCCCTGTCTGCGGACAGGGCATTTTTTTGTGCCATTGTGTCCACAAGCTACGCCTGCTTCCAGGCAGATAGCTCGGCAATGGGGTTAGAATAGCCAGCACTGGCGCCGATTCCGGCGCTTTTTGTCATCCACGGCGCAGTGTTGCACGGCTGGGCCGCTACCAGGCTACCGCATGTCTTCTTTTTCTCCCGCCGCCCTGTTGCGCAATCTGAAACCCGACAACTTCACCATCGCCCTGCTCGTCACCGTGGCGCTGGCCAGCTTCCTGCCCTGCACGGGCCAGACGGCCGTGGTCTTCGGCAATGTCACCACTGTCGCCATCGGCGCCCTGTTCTTCCTGCACGGGGCCAAGCTGTCGCGCGAAGCCGTGGTGGCCGGCGTCATGCACTGGCGCCTGCATTTGCTGGTGCTGGCCAGCACGTTTATTTTGTTCCCCCTGCTGGGCCTGGCCCTGCGTCCGCTGGCGCTGACCTTCCTCACGCCCGAGCTGTACGTGGGCATCCTGTTCCTGTGCGCCTTGCCATCGACCGTGCAATCGTCGATCGCCTTGACGGCCATGGCGCGCGGCAATGTGCCGGCCGCCATCTGCAGCGCTTCGGCCTCGAATTTCATCGGCATTTTCCTTGCGCCCATCCTGGTGGGCTTGCTGGTGGCCAAGGGCGCGGAAAGCAAGTCGTCGGTCGACGCGGTATTGTCGATCGTCATGCAGCTGCTGCTGCCCTTCCTGGCCGGCCAGTTCCTGCGCCGCTGGATCGGCCGCTGGGTCGACCGCCACAAGGCCATGCTGAAATTCGTCGACCAGGGTTCCATTTTGCTGGTGGTCTACACGGCCTTCAGCGAAGCCGTCAGCGAAGGCCTGTGGCACACGATCTCGGTGGAAACCTTGGTCGCCCTGGGCGTGTTCAGCATCGTGCTGCTGGCCCTGGTCCTGGGCCTGATGACCTTCATCAGCCGCCGCCTGGGCTTTAGCAAGGAAGACGAGATCGCCATCGTTTTCTGCGGCTCGAAGAAAAGCCTGGCCAGCGGCGTACCGATGGCCAAGGTACTGTTTGCCACGCACTCGCTGGGCATGGTGATTTTGCCGCTGATGCTGTTCCACCAGATTCAGCTGATGATTTGCGCCGTGATTGCGCAGCGCTATGCGCGGCGCGACGAGGGGCAGGAAGTGCCGGCGGCGACGTCCTGAGCGAAGGCTCAGCTCCCCATACCGCGCCTGGCGCGGTATTTTTTTGCCTGCGCGGCGCGAAAAGCCGTGGATTGGTGCACCAGGCCATGGGCGAGGTACTGCTGGACAATCAGTTCAATATAGAAGTTATCTTTCAAGCATTTTTTGTGTTGTAATGTATGGGGCTTGTCAGCAATGATTGAAACGTCACCATGC